>JAAWQS010000139.1 GCA_022800665.1 Oscillospiraceae bacterium | reverse complement strand
TAAGGGGCGGCTGATTGACGATTTTGCTTGTGCGTGTGGGTATGTGTTCCAGAAAGAGGAGCAGATCGTCCCGAAGGTCAGGGATAGCAATGCTCCGCAGACGTAGGCCAGCAATGGGGCTGTCCCGGTATTTTTTGTCAGTATGTTCTTTCTACATGGGGAACTTTGGTGCGCGCCCTTGCTCGTTATTTTCGTAGCAAGAGCGCGTTTACCCTATCACTTTTAGGCGCCATGTGCAAGTAGGGATTTTCACAAAAAAACGATTCATTTACCGAAACCTGTGCTGAATTTGCACAAGTTTTCTATTGTACCACGAATAATGGGGTGGTATACTACCGAAGTATGACATTATGCCTGCTGGACCATCGTGAGGTTGTGGAATGAAATCTTATTTCTTTATCTCTAAAATCAGAATACAGACCGCATTGGCCTACCGGTTCAATGTGATTTCAACCATCCTGATTCAATGTCTCATCATGTATGCCATGTCCTGCTTTTGGATTGCTGCCTACAATGGGGCCCAGACAGTCGCCGGTGTGAGCCAGCGGGATATGATTACCTACACCACGATTTCTGCTATCATAGGAAATTTACTGACCATTGGGGTACAACGCCGGATCGAAAATAGCGTCCGGACAGGCAGTGTGGCCCTTGATATGCTGAAACCAGTTTGCATCTACGGCATCTATCTGGCGGAGGACATTGGCGACGCCATTGCCGCTCTATTTCAGAAGGCTGTCCCGCTGGCGCTGGTGGGAACGCTCCTGTTTGGGGTTCCAAAGCCCGCATCCCTCCTTCACTTTATTCTGTTTTTGTTCAGCTTTGCTATCGGCTACCTCATCAACTGGATCTTAGCGGCCCTGCTGGGGCTGTGCGCCTTTAAGACATTGAAGCTGGGACCTCTGGCCAACGTGAAGGGGTTCATCATGAAGCTACTGTCGGGAAGCATCTTCCCCCTCTGGTTTTTCCCTGTTGGGTTTCGGAAAGCGCTGGAGCTGCTGCCCTTTATGTACATCTACCAGCTCCCCCTGGGCATCTATATCGGACAGTACACTATGGAGGAGATCGCTTTCCGCACAGGACTTCAGCTGTTCTGGTGCACGGTACTATGGCTGCTGTTTGACGTTCTACAAAAGAAGATGGCCGCGACGGTTCTGATTCAGGGAGGTTGAGCGCCATGAAAACAATTCGATATTATGCCTCCGTAGCCGCTATATCTATCAGGCAATCCATCCAATCCCGGCTGGAATACCCCTTTATGCTGGCCGGCCACGTGCTGGCCAACTGCATCCAATGGGTAGTAGGCTTTGCCACCATCAAGTTCGTGGTGGACCAGTTCGGCAGCATCGGCGGCTGGGGATACGAAAGCCTGGCATTTTTGTACGGCATGTCAGTGCTGAGCCACGGTCTGGCGGTGGTGTTCTTCATCCAAACCTGGGGTCTGGGCTACTGGATGATCTACGGAGAGTTTGATCGGTTCCTGCTGCGGCCCATGAATCTGATTTTCCAGTTTCTGTTCGATGACTTCAATCTCATCGGCTTCACCGACATAATCCCTGGCCTGATGGTATTCATCTATGGCTGTATCAGGGTAAATTTAACCCCAAGCCTGACTAATATCCTGCTGATTCTTTGCACCTTGGCGGGTGGAACGCTGATTCGCGGCGCGGTATGGCTATTCTGCGGCTCCATGTCCTTCTGGACCAAAAGCACAGCCAATTTCACCGACATGGTGGGCGAGCTGTTCGAGCGGGTGTCTATGTACCCCCTCACTATCTATCCCAAGTGGGCGCAGGCGCTGTTTACCCTCCTGTTGCCCCTGGCGTGGATTACCTTCTGGCCTGTCAAGGATATACTGGGACCGGAAACCAACCCCATTCCCGTACCTTTGGCGGTCATCACCCTAGCGCTAGGGCTGCTTATGTTCGCGGGGAGCTGCGCGGTGTTCCGGGCCGGGATGGGGAAGTACGAGAGCGCCGGGAGCTGAACGCGCAATCAAAACAGAAAAGAGGCGCACATAATCAATGGATTTTGCCGGGATCTATTCGCTCTATCAAGATGACCCGCCATACACATGGGAATATAAGGACACCAGCCGGGGGGAGGATGATTTCCGCCGCACAGTCTTTGCGCAGTGGGAAGATCGAGGGCTGGCAATCAAAATTGCGTGTAATGATTTTACGAC
Source organism: Oscillospiraceae bacterium (assembly GCA_022800665.1). GTDB lineage: Bacteria > Bacillota > Clostridia > Oscillospirales > Oscillospiraceae > Pelethomonas. The sequence continues at coordinate 1,582 of JAAWQS010000139.1, read as the reverse complement.
GCCCCACCGTGTGGAGATCTGGCAGAAAACTGCGGCGGCTTACAGGGCAATGGGCTATTACTGCCCTCAAATTATCGACAACAGATACGGGAACGCCGCCGAGACGGTGGATTATGAGGGCAGGCCCTGCATTGTGTATGCGGAAGAATTGGCGCAACTTCAAACGGCGGAGCAGCTTGGAGATTCGACAATCCGGCAAAACGGACGGTATATTTACCATGACGGCGCCCTTCGGTTTCTCTGCGAGGTCGGCTCGGCCCAGCTGGATTTTGGAGATTTTCCCTCCGGTCTATGTGTCCTGGAACGGTTCTGCCCCTCCGACCCCTGTGATGAGATCATGGAGTGCGCCCTGGAATTCAAGGAAATCATAGAGGGGCGGTTTCCCCAATATATCGAGCGGTTTCAGCGGATATGGTCCCGCTTCCTTGCGAATCGCGGTGCGTTGGAGCGGATATACGGCTGGCTCCCTGTCTCCGTGTTTCAAGCTGATCTGAACCCGGGCAACATCCTGCTGGACCGTGATATGCGCTTCGCCGGTGTGCTGGATCTCAACCTCACTGGCAGAGATACCGCGCTGAACGTATTCTTCCGGGAGCTGTGGATCAATTTTGACGAAGACATCCCAGACAAACGGGAAAACAATATGTATTATGTGGAGGAGAACAGTGAAAAGGCCCTCCGGTCCTTTCTGGATAATCTTTCGCTGATGAAAAACAGCTATCATTTTACACAGGCGGAGAAAGAGGCCGCGCCACTGCTTTACCGGTATCTGCGGCCTTTCTGGTGGCGGCCCCTTCATGCCCTCAAGCGGGACCAGAGCGATCCGGAGAAGGTGGAACAAATTTTGAGATGGATCGAGACGGAACAATCGCGCAGCATTGATTTCGAGCGGATCATGGCGAGAAATCCTTGTGGAACGGATTGAGACAGAACAGCGAATACAAAAGCGGCAATGGATAAGGGTCGGGGAGGCGCATCCATGAACATCATTGAAGTCAGCCATCTGGTGAAGGAATACAAAAAAATCAAAAAAGAGAGCGGCCTGCGGGGCGCGGTGAAAAACTTCTTTGTGCAAAAGGCGGAGTATATCCGGGCGGTGGACGACATCTCCTTTTCCATCGAAAAGGGGGACATCGTGGGCTACATAGGTCCCAATGGTGCGGGGAAAAGCGCCACAGTGAAGATGCTTTGCGGCATCATGCGGCCCACCAGCGGCGAGATCCTGATCGACGGCATCTCGCCCCAGCGAGACCGCAAACGGGTGGTACGGAATCTGGGTGTGGTGTTCGGACAGCGCAGCCAGCTGAACTGGGACCTGCGGCTGGGTGAAACTTTTGAGCTGCTGAAACGAATCTACCAGATTGATGATAGAACCTATGCCGATAATCTGGGAATGCTCAATGAGATTTTTCAGATCGACCGTTTTATCGACACCCCGGTGCGGCAGCTCTCCCTGGGCCAGCGAATGCGGGGCGACTTGATGGCGGCCATGCTCCACTCGCCTGAGGTGCTGTTTTTGGACGAGCCTACCATCGGTTTGGATGTGGAAGCGAAATACGCTGTCAGGAAGTTTATTAAGGAA
>JAAWQS010000001.1 GCA_022800665.1 Oscillospiraceae bacterium | reverse complement strand
ATGTGTCAGCAAGGGCTCCAGCCCACATTCTGTACTGTTTTCTCTGCACCATACTTGACTTTGTCGAATCTCGCTTACACAAGATTTTACGGAGGGCCGTCCCCCTTGATTTTTCCACATATACAGGCTTTAACCCAGATTTTCCGTCACGGTAACAACGCCGTCGGAAATAACCTCGCCTTCCCCATGGAAGTGGAATACCTGGGGCTCTCCCGGCTCCCCGCTGTCCCCGGCGGGTTCCAGCTCAAACTGAGCGGCAAAGGGATTGCTGCCTGTGGTCTGCTCCAGCCCCTTGCACAGCCAGGGCAGAGTTTCCAGCTTCACGCCATCCGGTACCGAGCTGACCATGCAGCTGAGCACAGAGCTGGACGAGTATTCTCCGTTGCTGTCACCATCCGTCTCCGCGACGGCGTACTCGACCCAGCCGGTCTCCTCCAAGCCGCCGCCGATGATGAAGATGTGGCGCAGTCCGTCCTCGCCTTCGCATTCATACACATAGGGCGTCTCATAGGAGCATTCATCGGTAATATCCCGGTTCTCGCCGTTGATGGTCAGGTACAGCCGTCCATCCTCCCGTAGCTCCACCGGACTGACCGTCTCCTCCGTCTGGACCGTCTCCTCGCTCTGGACCGTCATCATCTTGATAATATGGTCCAGTCCGCCGGATGCAAAGGCTGTCACCGTCAGCACGGCTACCGCGCATACCGTAAGGATTGCCGCAATCGGGCGGCGGTTGTTTCTGCTGTTGTCTGTCATATCCGTAACCTCCAATTTGTTCTGTGCGCGGCGGGCGGCCAGCTCCCGCCGGACCTCCCCGGCCCGCTGGGCGGACAGGTGGATTTGATCAAACATTTTTTGATATGATTTCTGATCCATAATCATCCTCCAGGCTGCTCCGCAGCATATTGCGCGCCCGGTGCAGGCGCATGGATACCGCCGAGGGGCTGATGTGCAGCAGCTTTCCGGCTTCCTCCAGGGTGTAGCCCTCGTAGTAGTGCAGATGCACCGCCACCCGGTACCTGGGCGGCAGAGCCATGACGGCGGCATACAGCTCGCCGTCCTCCGGGCTTTCAAAGGGGATGGATTCATCCAGCGGCTCCGTCCGCCGCCGCCAGAACGTGCGCAGCAAGTCCCGGCAGGCGTTTACCGTCACCTGCGCCAGCCAGGCCCGTTCCTTCCCCGGCTGGGGCGGGCTCTTGCCGTCCAGGAGCTTGAGGAATACCGTCTGCACAACGTCCTCCGCATCCTGCCGGGATTTGGTATAGCTCAGCGCCAGACGGTACACCATGTCGTGGTGCTGGTCGAACAGCTCCATGATCTCTGCCATGCGGGCGCCTCCTTTCCTGCTTTCTTGAGCGCTCATAGATAAGACGGCTGACCAGGGAGAATCAGCACACGGAAGTGAAAAAATTCTACCTGAGCGGCTGTGCGCCGCATTTCTGACCCAATACAGAAGAAGGAGCTAGCGGGGCGATCCCCGTTAGCTCCAATTACTCTTACCAGTCAACCGCTTTCCAACTTGGAAGGCGGTTTTTGAATGAGTAGACAAAGGGAGCGGGGAAGAAATCTCTTGTACCGGGCGGGAAATTATGATAAAATCCCCTCACAAGGGAGGGGAGGCAATGAAGAGAACGTTTGTCACCACCATGCCGGACCGGGCGGGTGCATTTCTGGGGGCCAGCCGGGTCATCGCAGAGCTGGGTCTGAATATCACGCGGGTCAGCTACAACAAGGCCATCGACACCCACACGCTGTTTATTGAGGCGGAGGGTTCGCACGCCCGGCTGGAGCGGGCTGCAGAGCGTCTGCGGGAACTGGGCTGTCTCCAGAGCGACATGGATGGGAGCTCCGTGCTGCTGGTGGAATTCCGCCTGCGGGATACCCCCGGCAGCGTAGCCGCTGTGCTGGAGCTGATTGAGCAGTATAATTTCAATATTTCCTATCTCAGCTCCCAGGAGAACGGGACCGCCTGGCAGCTGTTCAAAATGGGACTGTTTGTGGAGCAGCCGGAGCAGTTTTCCGACTTCCTCAACGCCGCGTCCCTCCTCTGTCCGGTGCGGGTGGTGGACTACGACAAGGCGGAAAAAATTCTGGACAACAGCATCTTTTATGTCTCCTTTGCCAACGAGCTGGCCCAACGGCTGGACCTGCCGGAGACAGAGCGGACGGAGCTGGTCATCCGCGCTAACCAGGTGATGCAGCTGTTGGACGAGCGTGGGGAGAGCTTCCACAAGACGTTTGATTACATCCGGGGGTTCGGCGAGGCCCTGGCCGCCTGCCGCGGGAACGCTTTCCAGCCCCGGATTTCGGAGTACAGCTTCGGCCCGGACCTCCGCCTGCTGCTGATCGAGCCGCCCTGCGGCAGCAATACCTGCATTCTCTGCCATCAGGGACAGTATCTCTTTATTGACACAGGCTACGCCTGCTATCGGGAGGAGATGCTGGCTCTCCTGCACCGCCTTCTGCCGGACTTCGACCGCGCCCCCAGAGCCGCGCTTATCACCCACGCGGATGTGGACCACTGCGGCCTGCTGGACCTGTTTACCTGCGTCTATCTCAGCCGTAAGAGCCGTGACTCCCTGCTGCTGGAGCGGACCAGCCGGGGCGGTTTTCGGGAACGGAATCCCCTCCACGCCCCCTATATCCGCATCTGCAAGGCCCTGACCTCCTACCGTACCGCCGAACCGGAACGCCTGCGGGTTATCGGCGGCAGCTCCGCGCCTCTGGCCCAGCCGCTGGAGGAGGTTGGCAGCTGGTCCTTCGGCTCCCTGTCCTTCCAGGTCCTGGAGGGGCAGGGCGGTCATCTGCCCGGCGAGCTGGCGCTGGTGGAGCGGGAGCGGCAGCTGGTTTTCACTGGGGATATTCTGGTCAACATCCGGGAGCTGACGGCGGAACAGGCCCATTACAACCACTACGCCCCCTACCTGATGACCAGCGTGGACACAGACCCCGCCCTGTGCGCGCGGGAGCGGAAGGAACTGCCAAACGTATTGGGTCCGGGCCGCTGGAGTGTCTTTGGCGGCCACGGACCCAGGAAAGAGTTGGTGGTTGAGTAGGCTTATTTGTGCAATTTCATAGGGGTAAGGGCGAGATAATCGTCCAGTTTGCCGTCATTGAGGCAGCAGCGGATAATCTCCCGGCCCAGGGGGGTCAGCTCCTCGGTGTCGAACTGGGCGATCTCCGACTTGAAGAAATCGGTCAGAATCTTTGCGCCCGCGTCGTAACCCCGCTCTCCCAGCTTCGACTGGGTTTCTGGCCGCAGGAAGGTGGGCCGGATGAACTGTCCGTCCAGCTTCATGTCCAGCAGGGCGTAGCCGAACAGCGGACAGCGGGCGGGGGTGAGGTGGCGGGATTTGACCTCGCCGTTGTGCCGGCACAGATACTCCCGGCTCACCCACTCGCTCATAAAGCCCACGTTGTACGCGCCGATATGCTGGTTGGGAATGAGCACGTTCAGCGTCCTGGGGCAGGACAGAATCTGGTCCAGCAGCAGATTGGCCTGGGTGACTTTTTTCCCGGTGGCAAAGGGCCAGTAGGACCCCACGCCCTCGCTCTTCATACGGCTGCCGCCGTCCACAATGCTGGGGTTTTTGAAACCCCTGGGCGCGACCAGCCGCCACAGCCACGCCAGAGCCGGGGGAATGATATGGAGCATTCCCATAATGCCGTAATTGGGTTCCTCGGCGGTGGAGGGCGGCATCCGCACGCCGAAGGACCGGACAGAGACCTCCTGCGGTTCCCGCGGGACGATGTTCTCAATCATATCCCGCGGGATGATGACCCGCGGATTGGGGCAGGGCTGGCCGTCGGAGTCCTTCACGTGCTCCCAGATGAGGCACGTTGCACCCGGCACGCCGTCCATGTTGAAAAACAGCAGCGGCCTGGTGGGGTGGATGGACGCCTTTTCATACACCGGATTGTTGCCGTAGGCGTGGAGGCTGTCCATGCGCAGGAACCAGCCCGCCTCTGCGTCCACAATCATCAGCTTGCCGCTCTCCGGGTCCTGATAGCCCTTGTGCGCCAGGGCCATATCGTCGGAGATGGGGTAGATGGTGCAGGACTCGCCCAGGTTCAGGTAATACTTTTCGCCGGAGGTGATGTGCCGTCCCAGCAGCAGGCGGCTGTCGTCCTCCCGGTGGAAATCCTCCAGCATCTCGCTCTTGCCGCCGCCGGACGCGCCCTCGTGCATAAAAACGATCTCGTTTTCATAGGGTGTCTCTACCAACGCCGCGCTGGCGTGGCAGCAGACCCACCCCTCCTGCTCGCCGATGTCCAGCAGCACGGAGTATACGCCCTTCTTGGCGGAGGGACCGGGGTAGAGGTTGTAGGCGAAGACTTCATGGAGGTCCTTGCTGCGGTTGTGGACCACCACCTGTTTACCGTCGAAGTGGGTGTGGCGGAAGGGCGGAGCCACATAGATAATGGAACGCGGCGTGTAGTTGTCGGGGATGTCCATGACGGAGACAAACCCCTGCATATTGGCCAGAGCCAGGGCGAAGAACGCCGCGTTGGCGGGACAGATCATCAGGCTGTCATAGCCGTGCTCCAGGTCTCCGGCCTTGAAGGGGAGCATAATGACCCGCTGGGTGGTAAACCAGTCCATGGTTTCCTGGCGCAGAGAGGAAAAATCGTAGCCGAAGCGGTCCTGGAAGCGGGTCTTGTCCGTGGGGAGGTTGTCGCTGATGACCATGGAGTTGGGGTCCCGGCGGCGCATGTAGTCCTCCATAAAGTTGACCAGGGCGCCGTTTTTGCAGCGGATGACCTCCGCCTCCTTCACCCGCCCCCGTCCGGCGATGGTGTACACCACGTCGTACAGGGAGGTGTGGGTGGGACCGAAGGCCAGCTCGTCCAGTTCCTCCTGGGTTTCTATGTAGGCGATGGAGCGGCACTGGCTCAGAGCCTGCCGGAGGTCGTCCGGCAGGTTGAATTTCTCAAAGTAGCTGTCAGAAAACATGGTCGTTCCCTCCTATTATGATCTGTACAGCAGTATACCACAACCAGGAGGGAAGCGCAATCCCAAGCAATCCCCCCCGCTTACGGATTTGCCGCCAGCCGCAGGTCGCCGCTGCTGGTCTCCGCCTCAATATGGATGGCGGGGAACCCGTCCGCGATATATGCGTCCTCCACGCGCACAACGGAGAAGGGACCGCGGTCAAAGTATCCGGAGTTGGAATCAAACTCCAGCGCAAAGCCCCAGTGCTCCGGCATCAGCAGCTCCACGTCCCCGCTGCTGGTCTGGACCTCCACGCTGCCCGGCGAATTGTCCTGAAGAGCGGCCTTGATATTGCCGCTGGAGCTGTTCAGCCGCAGGCTGCCGGCGGCTCCGGAGGAGATGTTTGTCTCGCCGGAGGTGGCGGACAGGCTGATGCTGTTCCCCGCCGCAAAGCCGGAGATATTGCCGGAGCTGGTGGAGACGTCCATGGTCTCCGCCACGACTCCCTCCAGGTACACATCCCCGCTGGAGGAACTGGTCTGCAGCTCCACTGCCGTCACGCTGCGCAGCGTACTGTGACCGCTGGACGCGCCGGTCTCCAAAACGTTAAAGACCGAGTTGGACAGCGTCACGTTGCCGCTGCTGCTGTGGGCATAGCCGTATTCCGCACAGACCTGGTCCCAGTAGATATCTGCCGACGAGGTGTTTACGGTCAGGTCATTCCATGTGCTCTTGGGCAGCCACACGATCAGCCCCTTGTCCGAACTGCCGCCGTTGGAGATGCTCAGCGTCCCGCCGTCTGTACTGTACGCCAGCTCCTGGGCCTTGGTGAGCTTTTTGTCAGAGAACTCCTGCATCTGGATGTAGTCCTCCTCCCAGCTCCGGACCTTTACAATGCCTCCCGTCCAGTTGATGCCGACGCTGTCGATCTCTCCGGCGTTTACCCGGTATGTTTCGCTCGGAAAGCGGAACTTTGCGCCCACCATACTGTCGGTCAGCTCCTCCGCCCCGTTGTTCAGGGCAATGCCGTCGGGCGAAATGAAAATCTCTCTGCCGCCGCCGCTGAGGACAATCCCGCTGGGGGAGATGGAGAAATTGCCGCCATAGATGCCGTCCGGGCCGATCTCCAGCCCCCACAGGTCATAGAGGCCGTCAAAGGACGCCCACTGTTCCATTTCCTCCGCCCATTCCTCCGTCCATTCCTCCGTCCATTCCTCCGCCCATTCCTCATCATTGTGAGTCCGCCAGTCTACCACGTCCTCTATGGGCGGCGCGTCTGAGGATTCGGCGATAGTGGAGGAGATATTCTGCGCCCGCCACCGCCCCACAGCGGAGACAGCTGCGGCAATAGCCGCCGCCCACAGCAGAATCTGCGCCAGCTTTCTCCAATTTCTTCTCTTTGGGAAATCCGGCGTTTTGGTAAACCGGGAGCCGTCGGTCTCCGGCAGGTCCGGCCAGCGTGGGGGCTGTCCCTCCGGGACGCCCTCGTCCTGCAAAATCCGCTGGGCGATCACGTCTACCGGCTCCATACTGGCCACGGCCTCCTCCTCGCTCATGCCCTCCTCCATCCGGTCGGCCAGCATCTCGGCGTAATAGGTGAGATGCTGCTCCGCCTGCTCCTGGGTCAAGCCGGGGAGGCGGCGGTACAGCTCATTGAGAAACTGCGCACGTGTCATGTTCAGCACACTCCTTTATGAAATCATAGACCCGTTGGATTTCCGGCCAGCTCTCCAGAAACTGGCCGACAGCCTGGACGCCCTCCGGGGTAATGCGGTAAAATTTCCGCAGGCGTCCGTTGTGCTCCACGGTGTACACGGTCAGCCGCCCCGCCGCTTCCAGGCGGCGCAGAATGGGGTACAGGGTGGACTCGGAGATACCGATGCAGCCGCTCAGGTCCTTGATGATCTGATAGCCGTAAGAATCCCCCCGCCGCAGGGCGGACAAAACGCATACGTCCAGCAGGCCGCGCTTTACTTGTGGATCAATCACATGGATACCCCCTTTTGCACAATACTATACAACACATTGTACTTCTTGTCAAGAAGTAATTGCCGCCCCCGGCAAAAAAATACCAGATTTGCAGAGAGAGATGGTTGAATATTCCGCGGTTTGATGGTATTATATATAGAACGTTAAGATACACTGCGGGCGCAGACCGCAAATATTATAGTAGGTGGGAACAATCGGTTATGATAACATATACGAGAACGGCTAATGCCGGCGGCATACTGGAAATGGACGGCGTACGCATTCTCCTGGACGGCGTCAGCCAAGCGGTCAACGACTACCTGGCTACCCCGCCGGATCTCCTGAATACTCTGTATGATACCCATTTGGACATGATTGCCTTTACGCACAACCACAGCGACCACTTCCAGCCGGAATTTGTCCGGTCATACGTCAAACACCATCCCCTGCCCAAGCTCATCGGCCCGAAGGACGTGGCGGCGGACCTGTCGGACTACGCGGTGATCACCGCCTCCTCCAGCGTGGGCGCGGTGCAGCTCATTGCCGTACCCAGCCGGCATATGGGCGCGGAGTACACGGATACCCCCCACTACAGCTTTCTGATCCGGGGCTCCTCCCTGGTCTGGTTCATGGGCGACGCCTCCCCCCTGCAGTGGAAGGGGCAGGACCACTTCCCCCACCCCGATGTGCTGATTGCCCCCTATGCCTACGCCTCCACAGAGGCCGCCTGGGAGATTACGGAGCAGATCACCCAGGGGAAAATTCTGCTGACCCACCTGCCCGACAAGGAGCGGGACAGTGCGCAGCTGTGGCCCGCTGTGGAAAAGGTCCTGGATCAGCATGACCGGTTCCGGGTCCGCATCCCCCGTATGGGCGATGTGTGCGAGGTTTATTGAACGGAGAGGATACGGCTATGGCTGATTTTACCTTTTATGCCCCGACGCAGATTGTTTTTGGCCGCGGCGGGGAAAACCAGATTGGGGCCCTGGTCAAGGCCCAGAACGGCAAGAAAGTCCTCCTGCACTACGGCGGCGGCAGCGCCCGGCGTTCGGGCCTGCTGGACCGCATCCGCGCCTCCCTGACGGCGGCGGGAATCGCGTATACGGAGCTGGGCGGCGTGGTTCCCAACCCCCGGCTCTCCCTGGTCCGCGAGGGGATTGATCTGTGCCGGAGAGAGGGCGTGGACTTCCTGCTGGCTGTGGGCGGCGGCAGCGTGATTGACTCGGCCAAGGCCATCGGCTACGGCGTGACCAACGAGGGCGATGTGTGGGATTTCTACGACCGCCGGCGGCAGGCGTCGGCGTGCCTGCCGGTGGGGGTGGTGTTGACCATCGCCGCCGCAGGGAGCGAGATGAGCAGCAGCTCTGTGATTACCAAAGAGGAGGGCGGCATCAAGCGGGGCTACAGCAGCAATCTGTGCCGCCCCAGGTTCGCTGTCATGAACCCGGAGCTGACCATGACCCTGCCCCCCTACCAGACCGCCTGCGGCTGCACGGATATCCTGATGCACACGCTGGAGCGGTATTTCACCAACAACGGGGGCAACATGGAGCTGACCGACGGCATTGCGGAGGCCCTGCTGCGCACGGTGATGAAGAATGCGGTCATCCTCCGGGACGACCCGGAAAACTATGGCGCGCGGGCAGAGGTGATGTGGGCGGGGAGCCTGTCCCACAACGGTCTGACCGGCTGCGGCAACGGCGGCGACGATTTCTCCGTCCACGCCCTGGAGCACGAGCTGAGCGGTATGTACGACGTGGCCCACGGCGCGGGTCTGGCGGCGGTGTGGGGCAGCTGGGCGCGGTATGTGTACCGGGAGTGCCTGCCCAGGTTTGAACAGTTCGCGGTGCGGGTGATGGGCGTCCCGGCGGGTACGGCGGATACGGCGTTGCGGGGCATCGAGGCCCTGGAGGCATTTTTCCGCTCCATCGGTATGCCCACCAGCCTGCGGGAGCTGGGAGTGGAGCCGTCGGAACAGGACCTGCTGACGCTGTCCCGCAAGTGCGGCGTGGCAACCGGCGGGACCAAAGGGTCCGCTAAAAAGCTCCATGAGCCGGATATGCTGGCGATTTACCGCATGGCGTTATAACCGGGCCATTGATAGAGACAAGCCCTCCCGGCGTCTGCCGGGAGGGCTGTCCGCTTGCGCCGCCGGGTTTGGAAACTTTCTCTTGACGCGGGCTGCAAATTGTACTATGTTATACATACGGCACAAATAACTCTACGGAAGGATATCACGAACCATGACAGAAACGCCTGGATACTTGAAAAATCTAAAAAAGGAATCCGTAGTGCAGAGCGTCATCAACTGCCTCACCGACGCCATGCGGAACAAGGAGCTGAAGCCCGGCGACCGTATCCCGCCGGAGCCGGACCTGGCGGCGTCGCTGGGCGTGGCCCGCAGCTCGGTGCGGGAAGCAATCAAGATATTGACCTACCTGGGGGTTCTGGAGAGCAAACGCTCGGAGGGGACCTTTGTCTGCAGCGGGTTCAAGGAGAGCATGATCGACCCCATGATCTACGGGATTATTCTCAACCAGGACTCCTTTGAGAATCTGATGGAGCTGCGGGAGATGACGGAGACCGGGATTATGCGCCTGGCGATTCAGAAGTACGGCGAGGCGGAGGGCCGGGCGTTGGAGGAGCTGCTGGAGCAGATGCGGGCCGTTATGGACAGCGGGGAGGACATGGTGGACAGATTTTTCCAGATTGACGACCAGTTCCACGACATGATCTCCCAGATGGGGAAAAATCCGCTGGCAGATAAAATCAGCCGCGTCGTGCGCAGTCTGACCTGCGCTATGCGGTACGAGACGGTGTCCACTATGATTAACAGCGGGCGCATGGAGGAGCTGATCGCCGCCCACAGCCAGCTGTACGAGACGCTGAAGCGGGGGGATTTGAGCCATGTGCGGGAGACCGTCCGGGACAGCTATTTCGGTGAGTTTCTGTTCGGAAAGGGACATCCGTGACCAGGCCCGCCACCACAGGAAAGGAACAGGAAAGAAATGGATCAATTAGTGCGCGCAATCACCGCCGGGGGCGGCGTCAAGGCCGTGGCCGTTACCGCCCGCAAGCTGACAGAACAGGCGCGGAATATTCACAGGACCCTCCCCACCGCCACCGCCGCTCTGGGCCGGACCTTAGCCGCCGCCGCAATGATGGGCAATGCGCTGAAGGAGGACGCGGCCAGCCTGACCCTGCAGATCAAGGGCGGCGGTCCGCTGGGGACCGTGCTGGCGGTGTCCGACCCCCTGGGCTGTGTCCGGGGCTATGTCCAGAACCCCCAGACGGACCTCCCTCTTCGGCCCGACGGCAAGCTGGATGTAGGCGGGGCGGTAGGCTGCGAGGGGACCTTGACCGTCATCAAGGATTTGGGTATGAAGGAGCCGTATATCGGCAGCGTGGGGCTTCTGGGCGGAGAGATTGCCGAGGACCTGGCCGCATACTTTGTGGAGAGCGAGCAGATTCCCACCGCCTGCGCCCTGGGGGTGCTGGTGGACCGGGACCAGAGCGTCAGGGCTGCGGGAGGCTATATCATCCAGCTGCTCCCCGGCGCGGAGGAGGGGGTGATCGCCCAGGTGGAGCAGGGCGTTCTCTCCGCCGGGCCTGTCACCGCCCTGCTGGACCGGAACCCGGACCCGGAAGCCCTGCTGCGGACCGTACTGAGCGGCTTTGATGTGGAGCTGCTGGAATCCAGCCCCATCTCCTACAAGTGCTATTGCAGCCGGGACCGTGTGGAACGGGCGTTGATCAGCATGGGGGTGGAGGAGCTGGAGGACCTGCTGGCTGAACAGGGCGGGTGCGAACTGGGCTGTCAGTTCTGCGACAAGGTCTACCGGTATACCGCCGGAGAGCTGAAGGAGCTGATTGACCGTCTGAAGGCGCAAAAGGCGTAGGCGGCTATGGCCGTGCGCCCAGGGTCCGGGGACTGCATCCGTAAGCGGCGCGGAAGGCCCGCAGGAAGACGGAGTAATCGCCGAACCCCGCCTCCTCCGCCGCCTTCAGCACCGGAACCCCCTGCCGGATCATCTCCGCCGCCGTCTGGAGCCGCTTTTGCTGGATATACTGGTGGACGGTGCAGCCGTAAGCGGCCTTGAAGCGGTGCATGAGATAGTAGCGGCTGAGGTAGAAGGTCCCGGCCAGACGGTCAATGGACAGCTGCTCCTGCAGATGCTCCCGGATATAGTGGGTGACTTCCTCCATTTTGGGGTCAAAACGGCAGGCGGCGGCATTGTCCGCGGCAGGCGCGCGCAGGTCCCGGTTGAGGGCAATCATCAGCTGGAGCACATAGGTGTCCGCCAGCAGCCTTGCGCCGAAGGCTTCGCTGCCGGACGCCTCCTTGATTCTGCCAAAGAGAGCGCGGTAGCGTTCGCGAGCCTCGCCCTGGGGACGGTAGAGGTACTGATCCCGCTGGGCGGCCAGGGCAAAACAGGAGGTCAGGTCCGCATCCTCCCTGCTGCTGCGGGAGAGGAAGTCCCGATTTATCCAAAGCACCATCCGCTCATAACTCCGGCTGGAGTCGATGACCGGCAGATGAATCATATTGCGGCTGACCAGCAGGACGTCCATAGGCTGGAGGGGATAGCTTTTGCCCTCGATGTTGTACTCGGTCCGGCCCTCAATGTGGAATACCAGCTTGTCAAATTCGTGGTAGTGGTAGTCCAGCTTTACGGCCCGGCAGTCCCGGAGATGGAACAGCCGGTAGTCCTCATGCAGATATCCCCGTTTGCCGATTTCGCTCCTGTCTAACATGCGTTTCCCTCCTTTTGCATCGTCGGATACAAAAAACGCCAGAGACAAAAATTTGTCCATGGCGTTTTCGTAATTACTGCCGCCTCATATATGCTCAACGAAACAGGCGGTTGTCCTGACGGGTGGGGCGGCCACCATGTCCATCAATACCGATATCAATGCCGGAGGTCCGTTCGCTGGGTTGAATGACGACAATAGTCTGCGGGTCATGGAAGTCCAGAAAATAGGATTCGCCGGAAGCCTGACCAATAAAATTTTTCCAACTCATCTGCGTACGGAATTGAGGATCCTCCATGCCAACATAAAACACGAATGCGTCCGGGTCCACCGTACAAGGACCGTTCATGGCAATGGGATTGCCGTCGCACAACAAGGCGCACTGACCAGGACCGGTGATGGTAGAGGTAAACAATCCCTTCTGACTGATGATTCCTGCACCCATAATGCGTACGCTGTACTGACAGGATTCGGTAAAGGCGAGTATATTCTCGCTCTCCACGCTGACCCGCTCGCCGGGCTGCAGGTCAAGAACAACCACATGCTGCGCCAGGTTGGCAAAATAACCAATCGCTTTTCCCTGGGGCGTGACCAACATCAGCGGGAGGTTTTCGCCTGTGAGCCGACGGGTAAGCTGGTTTACAAAAGCATTGCCCGCTGTGCGGCCCGGACCGAGCAGTTCCTTGTCAAAATTCAGGTTGCCCTGAAACCCGATCATGGCTCCCGCTTTACTGTGGATACGCTCACCGTTGTTAAATGTCACCTTTAAGGTCAGCTCGTTCACCGTTTCAAAATGCGCCATAATTAGCCCCCTTGGTAATTTTCATATTTCATCAGTTCCAGCAGGGGGGAATTGACAAAGTCAAGTGTTTACGCCATACTGCGTACACAAGCCTGCCAAATCGTCCCCAGTGCCATTACCCACAGGATTGAATCGCCACTCGCTGTTGTACCGGTAAAGCTCACCCACCACCATACTGCATACGTTGCTGTAATAATCCGTCAGCTGAAAACGGACCAGCTCCCGATGGGTGGACTGACTGACAAGCCGCACATAGGCGTTGGCAACATTGCCAAAATGATATCCATAAGTACGAGCTTCATTGATGGTTAGGATAAAAGCAATTTTGGCTATGTTGGGATTTACCTGCCGCAGACAGACGCGCAGAATCTCGTCGTCCTCGTGACCAGCGCCAGAGGCGTCAGCCGTCAGCAGGCGGACCGCTCCATCAGGGCTGACCGGCTGGTTGTAAAATACAAACCAATCATCCCCTAAAACCATCCCGGAGGGACCCAGAAGAAACGCCTCCGCATCCAAGTCGTAGCTCTGGCCGCCGGGAGCCAGGTCCCAGCCCAACCCCACCTCAAGGACATCCAGGTCCGGCTCCAGACGGGACAGGGAGATTTTCTGCCCTTTTTGCAGGATGGCGCCCGTAACCGGCGGATGAGAACGCCGGACAACCGGCATAGGCGGCGGAGTCCCACGGACAGAGGCAGGCGGCGGAGCATTGCGGGCAGGAACGGGGGGCGCGGGAGGATTCCGGCGGTCCGCAGGTTGGAGCAGCATTTGCAGCGTATGCTTCCGGCCAGGCTGATTGATTCGGACTAAGTCTGAGGTCCGCATAGGATTTTTCGCCCGCATAGGAATGTGAACCATGAATAAGCCTCCCCGCATGAAATAGTCCAAGCTCTCTGAAAAAGGTTCTGGTCAATCAGAACCGATACACAGCCGCATAGAGCCGCCGGCCCGGATACTTTTTCTGTTCGTATTCTACCACAGCTGCAGCGCAAAGTCCATTATATTTTTATTTCGCAGTGGGACCCGGCGAACGCTCTGCCATGCTGGGGAGAAATCATTCCGGGCCTTGCCGTTGACGATGAGAGCAATTTCATCCCGGCCTTTTTACCGGTTAAATCCGGACAAATCCTCCCGGAGCAGATACCGCCGCAGGGACGGCGCCCGGTAGAGCAGGGCAAAAATGATAATGGTCAGCACGGTATCCGGTCCGGCCCAGAGGATGTTGTAGAGGAAGGAATAGAGCCATGGGGAGGTCATGGGCATTCCCAGGAATGCCTCCGGCATATACTTGCCCCAGACAAATACGCCCACCAGGTAGCTGGACAGGAACATCAGTGTTCCGCCTGCCAGCGTACCCCAGCAGGCGCTGACCCGGCGTCCGCGGAACAGGCCCGCCCCCAGTCCTGCCAGACCGTAAGCAAGGAAGTAATCGCAGATGATGGTGGTCCAGTCGATGGCAATGCCGTTGTTGACGATGTAATCCAGTCCGCCGAACGCGAATCCGGCCAGGAAGCCCCAGCCCGGACCGTAGCGCACGGCAAAAAAGACCAGCGGGAGAATAGACAAAGTGATGGACCCGCCGTCGGGCAGGCGGTACAGCCGCAGCATTCCCAGGATCAGGGCCAGGGCAACCATAATAGCCCCTTCGCACAACGCTTTTGTTTTTTGTGACATAGTGATGCCTCCTTCAAAATTTCCACTTGCCGGAGGGC
Source organism: Oscillospiraceae bacterium (assembly GCA_022800665.1). Lineage (GTDB taxonomy): Bacteria > Bacillota > Clostridia > Oscillospirales > Oscillospiraceae > Pelethomonas. Next base: position 92,519 of record JAAWQS010000001.1, on the reverse strand, counting down.
ATAAAAAAGTATGCCCAACGCACGTGCGCGGGCATACGACAGACCTAACAATACAATATGATCGCATTCCTACGCCGGCATTACCCGGATCAGGTTCGAGGGACAGGACGGCAATACGTCTCATCTCAGCCGGCTTGCGCCAGCGCCCCTTGGATTGTACGGTCAGTATACCACCATCTGCCGCCGCCGTCAAGAGGAGATTTCGACCGTCGGTTTTCAGTGCAATGAGAAAGGTTGAAACGATTCGAAAAAATACCCTGGAAAAATATAGAATATATAAGGAGTTATGGGAAAATGATAAAAATATTATTCGTCTGCCACGGCAACATCTGCCGCAGTCCGATGGCCGAATTTGTGATGAAGGATCTGGTCAGAAAAGCGGGATTGGAAAGCCAGTTCCATATTGCGTCCGCGGCCACCAGCGCTGAGGAGATTGGAAATCCTGTCTACCCGCCGGCCCGCCGCAAATTGGCGGAGCATGGGATTAACTGCTCTGGAAAGACGGCCCGGCAGCTGACCCGTGCCGACTATGACCGGTACGACCTGCTGATTGGGATGGACAACGCCAACCTGCGGAATATGCGCCGCATATGCGGCGGCGGCGATGGCAGGATACGCCTGCTGCTGGAGTTTACCGGTCGTTCTGGCGAGGTAGCCGACCCATGGTATACCGGCGACTTTGAAGCCACGTGGCAGGACGTACTGGAGGGATGCAGCGGATTGCTGAGGCATCTGCAATGAACGGGGGAATTTTTTCCTGGAAGAAATAGCGTAAAAAGGGACTGGTTCAAACAATTCTGTCAGAGGTGTTTGAGCCAGTCCCTTTTTGTTCTATGGCACGACCGACATACATGCCTGTAAAAAGAATACCGCGTCCGGCTCAGTTCCCGGCGCATGGACCGCCAGCCGTTTTTCCCGGCGCAGCTTTTTGATTCAGGAGATAAATCTGTCCGGCGGGGAACTCGTTGGCGCTGGCATACAGGGTATGGCAGGTATTCAGCAGGGATTCCAGGTATTGCAGGCCCAAATCACCCTGCATCGTATGGTAGGTCCCGGAGATGCTGACCGCAGCGGTGGGATACCCCTGGGCGTTGAGGATGGGGGCGGCAATGCAGGCGATGCCCAGCGTGTCCTCCTGTTGATCCACGGCATAGCCCCGCCTGCGGGTCAGCGCAAGCTCCTCCATCAGAGCCTCCGGCGTTGTGATGGTGTACTCCGTGTGGCCGGCAAGGCCGTGTTCGCTGATGATCCGGCGGATGGACTCCTCCGGCAGAAAGGCCATCATCGCTTTGCCGCAGCCGGTGTTGTGCATGGTATGGAAACGTCCGCTGGAGGAATAGGAGAAAATCCGCTGGTTCTGATGGATGACGTCCAGATAGAAGACTCTCCCGTTGATATGGGTGGTGAGATAGATTGTTTTCCCGGTGGTCTGCTGCAGGTTCTCCAGCACAGGGTAGGCGGTCCGTATGGCGGGCATGGAGGACTGAATGCAGTAGTTGAGATGCATGATGTTATAGCCCAGGCGGTAGTTCATAGAGGAGGACGTGCGCGTCACCATGCCGTATAATTCCAGCGTGCGCAGAAGGTTCAGCGCCGTGTTCTTCGGGATATTCAGGTTCCTGCTGATGTCGGCCAGACTGACCTCTGGATTTTCCAGCGTGAAACAGGAGAGGATGCGCATTGCCTTGGAAACGGACTTTACCAGCCAGGTTGGGGTCTCTTCAAAATCGTCAAATAGCTCCAAAGGAATCACCTGCCAATCAGAATTACTGAACGGTGTATAGGAATAAAAGCATCTTACACTACAAAACCGCTGTTTGTCAAATGTTTTCTCCTATTTGTGGGAGAAGACAGGGGGACGGAAACAAGATTTTGTATGAATACACAAAAACAGAACAGATATTTTATCGAACACATTCATTGACAAACCTGAAGAACGTGATAAAATATTGTCTAGTTAGTGAACGCTGTACAGTATTACAGAACGCTATACTGTCTTTCGGGTTCCAAACCGCACGGGGAAAGGAGGGGAGAAACCGGCAAAAAACGCCGCACCGCACTGCTGCGCGGGGTTGTTATGCAGCAGGATCAAGAAAAGAGGAGGGTTTTCCCATGAAAAAAACATGGAAGCTTATCAACGACAATCTGGAACGTTGGGTTATGATGGTCCTCTTTGTCGCACTGTTCGCCATTGTTATGCTGGGCGTGATTTCCCGCGTGCTCCGCAATCCGTTCACATGGACGGAGGAAGCGGCGCGGCTGTGCTTTATTTGGCTGATTTTCACAGGTCTGTCGTATGGAACGAAGTATGACAAGCACATCAACGTGACCATCATCACCGATAAGCTGCCGGGCAAGCTGGGCGCGGCCATGCCGGTCTTCTGGGACATCGTATCCCTTGTGGTGTTTCTGTGGGTCAGCTTTTATGGCGTGGAGTACATCCTGTATATGGCGGGTTCGCTCACGCCGGTTCTCCAGATCAACCAGGGCATAACCACTTCCATTGTGGGTATCAGCGCAATCCTGAACTGTATCCGCATTGTAGAAAAGATGGTCACTGTCCACATTCCGGCATTAAGGGAGGCGTAGAGATGAGTTTAGCATTTATTATCTTTCTGGTTGTATTTGTTGGATTCCTGATGTTCGGTGCGCCGATCTACCTCAGCCTGCTGTGCAGCGGCCTGTCCTATGTCTTCATCCACGGCGGCATAGACAATATGGCCGTGATGGCCAAGATGTACGGAAGCCTGAACAACTTCGTCCTTCTGGCCATTCCTATGTTCATGATGGCGGGCATCATCATGAACCAGGGCGGCATCACGGACCGCATCTTCGGCTTCTGCCGCTCCGTCCTGGGACACTTCCCCGGCGGTCTCGCCTACGTGAACATCCTGTCGTCCTTTATCTTTTCCGGCATGTCCGGCTCCGCCCTGGCGGACGTGGGCGGCCTGGGCGCGGTGGAAATCAAGGCCATGCGCGACGAGGGCTATGAGGACGACCTGATCTTCGGCATCACAGCGGCCTCCGCCACCATGGGTCCCATTATCCCGCCGTCCATCCCCATGGTCATTTACGGCGCAGCCGCCAGCGTGTCCGTGGGGACCCTGTTCATGGCGGGTATCGGACCTGGTATCGTAATCGCCATCGTGCTGGGCGCCTTTGTGTTTGTCGAGGCCAAACGGCGCAAATACAAAGTCCACCCCAAGAGTTCTTTTAAGGAAATCCTGAACTGGTTCTGCAAGAGCTTCTGGGCTCTGCTGATGATCGCCATTATTCTGGGCGGCATCTCCTGCGGCGCGTTCACCCCCACCGAGGCGTCCTGCATCGCCATTGCCTACTGCCTCTTCGCCGTCTGCGTACTCTACCGTGAAATGCCGTTTTCCAACATCGGCGAGTGTATCAGCGAGACCGTCACCGGCATTGTCCCCGCCCTGTCCATCGTCTCCGCCGCGTCTCTGTTCGGCTGGGTGCTCCAGTTCGAGCATCTGGGCAAACTGATGCTCAACGGCATCCTCTCCGTCACCGACAACAAGCTGGTGGTGCTGTTGATGATTGACCTGATCCTGCTCTTCCTGGGCATGATTCTGGACTCCACGCCCACCATTCTGCTGATGGTTCCCATCTTCCAGCCGCTGGTCCAGCAGATGGGCATCTCGGAAATTCACCTGGGAATCGTGGTTATCCTGAACCTGATGATCGGACTGATGACGCCGCCCTACGGCCAGTCCCTGTTCATGCTGGCCTCCGCGACAAAGACCCCGTTCAACAAGGTGGTCCAGTATGTGTGTCCCTGGCTGATTCCTATGTTTATTGCTCTCGCGCTGGTCACGTTCTTCCCTGACATCACCTTGCTGATCCCACGGCTGCTGGGTATGGACGTGTGACCTGTCCCCCAATTTAATCTGAAATATTATATATTTTAATATGAAATGAAAAGGAGAAATCAAGTATGAAAAAGATGTTTTCCATGATGCTGGCGCTGGCTCTGAGCCTGAGCTTTACCGCCTGCGACGCGGGCCTGGGCGCAAAGCAGCCCAGCAATGACGGCGCCGGAAACGATGCGCCCGCCGGCTCCACCGGGAACAGCGGAAGCGGCGAGACTACTCCGGCTCCGGTATCCGGAGAGGATGTCCCCGGCTTCGGCGTGAGCTACCGCTCCGGCGACCCTGCGGCTGATCTCAACGCCTCCGTGACCTCCACGGAGAAAATCACCTGGATTGTCGCCAACTGCACCACAGAGACCAACCCCCAGGCCACGGCCCTGGCTGCGATGGCGGAGGAGCTGTCCACGCTGACCAACGGCAATTTCACGCTGGATATCTTCTATAACTCCGAGCTTGGCTCCGAGATGGAGGCCGTTGAGCTGTGCCGGAACAACACGGTGCAGATGGTCACATCCAACGTGACGAACATGGCGACCTATCAGGAGAACTGCGGCGTGTTCGCCCTGCCCTACCTGTTCCACAGCTCCGACGACATGCTGGAGTATCTGGCCACCTCCCCCATTGCCTACGACATGTGGGAGCAGCTGGAGGAAAACACCGGCCTGGTGACGCTGGGCTTCCAGTGCGGCGGCTCCCGCTGCCTGTCCACCAAGGGCGTGAAGACCGCCTCCAGCCCTGACGGACTGAAGGGCATCAAGGTGCGCAGTATGGACGCCGTCGTTTGGCAGGACGTCATCTCCGCCCTGGGCGCGACCCCCGTTCCCGTGGCTTACACAGAGCTGTACACCGCCCTCCAGACCAGCGTGGTGCAGGGCCAGGACAACCCCGCGGGCAACACCGTGGACGGCAAGTTCTACGAGGTTCTGGACACCTTCTATGAGACAGAGCACTGCTACCTGATCTCCGCTTTCTACAGCAACAGCGATGCGTGGGACAGCCTGCCCGACGACTACAAGTCCGTTCTCCTGGGCCTGTTCCAGAAGTATCAGGGCAACCAGTTCCAGGCCGACATGACCGCCTTCACCGAGAACTGCTACACCGTTATGAAGGATGCCGGCATGACCATCGTCTCCCAGGATGAGCTGGATATGGACGCCTTCTATGCCTCCGCCTCCGAGATGATCGACTCCAAATACAAGAGCAACGCCGTCTACTCCGAGATCATCAGCGACGTTACCGCCACCTTCGGCTATTGACAGCCCCAGGTCCGGTTTTGAAAATCCGATAAAGAGGAGTGTGTTCCATGCAAAAAGTGCTTGTATCTGCGTCCCATTTTGACACCCTGTGCCGGGACGCCTATCAGCTGCTGGAGGCCAACGGCTATCAGGTCCTGTTCGACCCCGCCAGGTCCTTCCCGGCCTATACGACCCAGGAGCTGGAAAACCATCCGGACCGTGAGGACATCGTGGCGGCTCTCATCGGTATGGACGACTTCCGGGACGAAGGAAAATTCAAGGCCCTGCCCAATCTGAAAGCGGTTGCCAAATTCGGCGTCGGCGTGGACAACATCGACGGGGAGATGGCAAAGCGGTACGGCGTTGCCGCGCTCAACGCCCCCGGCCAGAACTCCAACGCCGTGGCAGAGCTGACCGTGGGCTTCATGCTGGACCTGCTGCGCCATGTCATCCCCCTGCATAAAGCCATGGAGCAGGGCGGCTGGCCCCGGTTCATCGGCAGCGAGATCAAAGGGAAGACCGTTGGCCTGCTGGGCTTCGGCGCGATTGCCAGACTGGTGGCCCAAAAGCTGCGGGCCTTTGATGTGACCGTCCTGGCCTTTGACCTGTACCCCAACGAAAAGCTGGCGGAGGAATTGGGCGTGCGCATGGTCTCCCGCGAGGAGGTCATTACCGCCAGCGACCTTGTCAGCATCCACATCCCCGCCACCCCGGAGACGTACCATCTGTTCAACCGGGAAACCATCGCCTCCATGCGGGACGGAGCCTACCTGCTCAACCCCGCCCGCGGCGCGCTGGTGGACCTGGACGCGCTGGCGGAGGCTTTGCTCAGCGGGAAGCTGGCCGGCGCGGCCCTGGACGCCTTTGAGGTGGAGCCCCTCCCTGCCGGCGCTCCCATTCTCAAATGTGAAAACATTGTCCTGACGCCCCATACCGGCGCGGAGACAAAGGAATCCTACTATAACGTGAGCATGACCACCGTTCAGGATATCCTCCGCGTACTGAAGGGGGAGAAGCCGGTCCACTGCGTAAATCCATAATCTACTGACTTAATTAGGAGAGAACCAACTATGAAGAGATTAACTGGCGTTGTAATTCCCCTCGTGACTCCCTTCACGGAGAACGACACAATTGATACCGCCTCTCTGGAGCGGCTGACCGGCTACTGCATTGACGGCGGGATGACCTGCCTCTACCCCTGCGGCACCACAGGCGAGATGATGTATCTGTCCCTGGAGGAGCGCAAGCAGGTGGCGGAGACCGTTGTCCGGCAGGCCGCTGGCCGCATCCCCGTTTTTGTCCAGGCGGGCGCGTGGAGCCAGGCGGACACCATTGCGCTGGCAAAGCACGCGGTGGAAATTGGCGCGGACGGCATCGGCGTCGTGACGCCCGCCTTCTATACGATCAGCGACAAGGGGCTGGTGGATTTCTATACCGCCGTGGCGAAAAGCGTCCCGGAGGATTTCCCGGTGTACATGTACGGCATCAAGCAGAATGCGGTCAACGATCTGAACAAGGCTGTCTGTCAGGCCGTTGCCAGCCAGTGTCCCAATGTGCTGGGCGTGAAGTACAGCTTCCCCGATTTCACCCGGCTCCAGGAGCTGATGACGGTCAACGACGGAACGTTTGACGTGCTGGTAGGCCCGGACCATCTGTTTGAAGCCGTCTGCGCCGTAGGCGGCGTCGGCGTGGTCTCCGGAAACGCCATGTGCGTCCGGGAGCACTATGCCGCCCTGTGGAAGGCCATCCAGGCGGACGACTACCGGCTGGCTACCAAAATCCAGCGCCGTACCAACGTGCTCAACAGCATCATGTGCGCGGTCAACAACATTGCCGCCTACAAGGTCATTCTGAAGGAGGAGGGCGTGCTGCGCACCAGCAGAATGCGCCGTCCCATGGAGGAGCTTCCTGCCAATACGGCGGCGGAGATGCTCGCCGCGCTCCGCGGACTTGATTATAAGACTGTAATCGTGTAAGCTTTTTGAGGCTGCGCCGTCTGTTACGCGGCGCGGCCTCCATTTTTTGACGAAAGGAGCAGCAGTTATGAAGGTGCTGAACTTTGGTTCCCTGAATATTGACTATGTCTACACGGTGGACCACATGGTGGCGGCGGGAGAGACGCTGGCGTCCTCCGGCATGAACGTATTCTGCGGCGGAAAGGGACTGAACCAGTCCATTGCGCTGGCACGGGCCGGCGCGCCGGTGTTTCATGCCGGTATGATCGGACCGGAGGGCGGCGTCCTCCTGGACGCCTGCCGGGAGAGCGGCGTGGACACCCGCTTTATCCGTATGGTGGAGGAAAAATCCGGACACACCATTATTCAGGTGGACCGGTCCGGCCAGAACTGCATCCTGCTGTACGGCGGTGCAAACCGGGCCGTCTCACAGGCGTTTGCAGACGGGGTCCTGGACTTCTTTGAGGCCGGGGACGTGCTCCTCCTGCAAAATGAAATCAGCTATCTGGACGTGATTATTGACCGGGCCTATGAAAAACAGATGACCATTGTTTTGAATCCGTCGCCCTACGACGGGAATTTGGACGCCTGCGACCTGCATAAAGTTTCCCTCTTCCTGCTCAATGAGATCGAGGGACAGCAGCTGACCGGAGAGCGGGAACCGGACGTTATTCTCTCCCGCATCCGCCAGATGTACCCCCAGGCGGAGACGGCGCTCACCCTGGGCGGGGACGGCTCCATTTATCAGGACCGGCAGGGACGGCAGTACCGTCAGCCGGTTTACCCCGTGAAAGCGGTGGACACCACTGCGGCAGGCGATACGTTTACAGGATATTTTCTTGCCGCCGCCGTGAGCGGTGCGCCTGCGCAGGAGCGGCTGGCCATAGCCGCCAAAGCGGCGGCCATTGCCGTTTCCAGAGAGGGCGCGTCCGCGTCAATCCCCACGCGGGAGGAAGTATTGCAGGCGGCGTTTTAGGAATGCGCCCCGCACGCCGCGTATAAATTGCAGAACAGTATCCGCCTCCGGCTGGCCGGGGGCGGATACTGTTTGCAGAGGGGCCAAAGCGATGAACGCCCCTCAATCAACTGAAAGGCCGTCTTTAATCCGGCTGCTGTCCGTCATGGGTTTTCCATTGACATGCAGTCAACTCCATGTTCGTAAAAACAGCTTTGAAGGAAGAATCCTCCGGCGAGCAGGCATAGATGCCAAACTTGATTTTGCCGCCGCCCCGCTCCATATGGCAGATGCGCATTTGACTGAAGTGGACCCCGTCTTCAGAGCATTCCATACAATAATCATCTTCACGGCGGCTGAAGCGGTACCACATGGCTTTGATCCCGGCAGAAATGACTGTAGTAGCCCAGTCAGAATATCCGCCGTTCGTCACGACGCTGCCTAAATGCTGAAAATCTTTGTTTTCATATTCAATGGAGCATTTCAGCCAGTTTTCACTGTCCAGATACATAACAATCCCGCATTGGTCGAACCGGTGGCGGCTCTCGGAAAAATCGGTTTTCACAACAAAACTGAAATACTTCTCATCCGTTTCCATTTGAAACGCCGGCGCGTTGTCATTCTGAAAATGGTAATAGGTTCTCTGCCACAGGTCGGTGTGTGGCGCTGTGACAATCTCCACTTTCGTGCTGTCAATATAATACTGCGCCGGCTCCCGCGTCCACTTGAATTTTGTCATATCCATTGTATCGGCCTCCGTCCTTTCGATTTGTCCAATTGATACGAGAAAAATATACCACCATTGCAGGCGGCTTTCAACCCCCGCTGCAAACCGCACTTGCGTCATTGGAAATCTGTGGTATAATGGAAAAAACAGCAATTCCGGAATCTGAGGCGGCAATTCAGTATCTGAGCAGAATAATATTCATACGGTTTCCTGATAAAAAGCGCACGATCGTTACCGGGCAAAAATCCAGGATTTGCTGCGGATTTGAGAGCGCATTAAAGTTCTTTTTGATACTTTTCCTTCCAAGAAAAGATATCAGCAGTTTATTTCCGCTCTGTACCCACAGGGCGGTTTTTTTATTCTGCCCCATCGGTTGAACCAGCGTAATCAAAGCAAAGGAGGCTTGGTAGTGATTTCAAACAATACATACGGCTACATCCGGGTCAGCACCCGCGAGCAGAACGAGGGCCGGCAGGCCATCGCCATGCAGGAGCTGTCCATCCCGGAGGAAAACGTCTTTTTGGACAAGCAGTCCGGCAAGGACTTCCGGCGGCCCCAATATCAAAGGCTGGTCAAAAAGCTGAAGCCGGACGATCTGCTCTACATCAAGAGCATCGACCGGCTGGGGCGCAATTACGGCGAGATCCTGGAGCAGTGGCGGATGCTGACCAAGGAAAAACGTATTGACATTGTGGTACTGGACATGCCGCTGCTGGATACCCGCAGGGGCAAGGACCTGATGGGGACCTTTCTCAGCGATATTGTTCTGCAGGTGCTGTCCTTCGTGGCGGAGAACGAGCGCGCCTCCATCCGCCAGCGGCAGGCGGAGGGAATCGCGGCGGCAAAGGCCCGCGGCGTCCGCTTCGGCAGACCGCCCAGACCGCTGCCGGAGAACTATCACAGCGCCTACCAGCGGTGGAAGGCCGGGACGATTACCGGTACGGCGGCGGCAAAGGAGTGCGGGATGCCGCTGTCCACCTTCCGCTATCGGGCGGAGACTTACGAAAAGGTCCGTTTTATGCGCTGAAACGCACGGTTGACGCCCCTGGGAGCGAAGGGAAGGGGGACTAATCAAATTTGTGAAAAAAGCAGATTGACAACAGCTTCCAAATAAGGTATATACTGCAAATGAGCCTGTGCGCTCACAACGCCATCTTCACCATTCCATCCGGAAAAATAAGAAAAGGAGAAATCAGATGACGATTGCACAACTGTCGCTGTTCATCGTCCGGCTGCTGGCCGGAACGGGGGTATTCCTGGTGGGAGTCCACCTGCTGACCTCCAATATCGAGCAGCTGGCTACCGGGAAAATCAAGGAGCTGTTTGGCCGGACCGCCGACAAACGGCTGGTCAACATGGGCATCGGCGCGGCGGCTACGGCCATTATCCAAAGCTCCGGCGTCACCACCGTGCTCATTGTGGGCTTTGTCAACGTGGGCATCATGAATCTGCACCAGGCGGCGGCTATGATTATGGGCGCGAATATCGGTACCACCGTCACCGCCCAGATCGCCGCCCTCAGCGCCTTCCCCATCACCACCTATATCCAGGTCCTCGTCTTTGCCGGCATCATGATGTCCATGGTCTGCAAAAGGGACGGAATGAAAAAAACCGGCCTCATCCTGTCCGGCCTGGGCCTCGTCTTCATCGGCCTGTCCCTCATGTCCGACGCTATGAAGATGAACCGGGACGCCATCCAGAGCATCTTCGAGACGGTGGACAACCCCTTCCTGCTGTTCCTGATCGGCATTCTGCTCACCGCGCTGGTGCAGTCCAGCTCCGCCACCACCTCCGTGATTATCGCCATGTCCGTGGCCGGACTGACCATCGGCTCCGGCGGCAACGAGGTGCTGTATATCATCTTGGGCACAAACATCGGCTCCTGCGTCACCGCCCTCATGTCCTCCATGACAGCCGGGGCCAACGCCAAGCGGGCCGGACTCATCCACCTGATGTTCAATACCCTGGGCTCCGCCATCTTCTTTGCCGTCCTGCTGTGCTGGCCGGGGTTCATGGAGGATACCTTCCGCCAGTGGTTCCCCGCCGCGGCGACCCAGATCGCTATGTTCCACACCTTCTTCAACGTCGCCTGCACTGTGATCTTCCTGCCCCTGTGCGGCTGGTTCGTGAAGACGGCGGAACGGCTCATCCGTGAGAAAACGGCCCCTGCAGCGGTCACGTATCTGGACGAACGTATGCTGTCTTCCGCCTCCCTGGCCATCTCCCAGCTGGAAAAGGAGATGGTCCGCCTGTCGGATACTGCCATGGACGCTTTCCGCACCGCCTACCTGTCCTTCTCAGAGAAGGATAAAAACCTCATCGAGCCCACCCACCAGCTCATTGACCAGGCCAACGGCATCTGTCATACGATGGTCAACTACATCATCCGCCTGTCGGCCCGGAGTAAGCTGGCGGATGAGCGGCCCATCTCCAATCTCCACAACAACCTGGGAGACATCATGCGTATTGCCGAAATCGCCGACAACTTTACCAAGTACACCCAAAAGGCCATTGACAACAACCTGGAGTTCTCCAGCGTGGTCCAGGAGGAGCTGAACAAGATGGTGGCGCAGGTGGACGAGCTGTACAGCCTCACCAAGCAGGCCGTTCTGGAGCGGAAGCCCAGCCTGCTGCCCCAGATCGACCGGGTGGAGGACGGCGTGGACCGGATGCGGAAAAAGCTCATTGACAGCCACATCCAGCGTCTGAACCAGGGGGAGTGCCGGGCGGAATCCAGCGGCGTGTTCATCAACCTGGTGTCCAACCTGGAGCGTCTGGGCGACCATTTGACATATATTGCCCACACCGTGGAGGAATATTAAATTTCCACTTGCGTTTTCCCCTCTGTTTTTGGTATAATGCTCTTGTCAAATCTGAGCAAAGGAGATCAACGCTATGCGGAACAAAATCACAGCGGCCAGACGCCTCTGGCTGCCCCTCATCCTCTGCGCCGCCCTGCTGGGCGTACTGACCCTGAACGCCGCTGCGGCAACAGCCGCACAGCTCCGGCCTGATATGACCATCATCATTGACGGCGCGGAGCAGACGTTCTACAACGCCCAGGGCCAGGAGGTCCACCCCATCCTCTGCGGCGGCACCACCTACCTGCCGGTGCGGGCCATCGGCGAGGTCATGGGGAAGAATGTGGACTGGAACCAGACGAAAAAGACCGTGACACTCTCCGGTACCCGCACCACCCCCGCCACCGCCGGTACGCCGGACGCCGCCGCGAAGGTGAAAAATATCTCCGTGGACATCCGCACCGATTTTATCATTGTGGTGGACGGGACCACCCAGGTATTCAAGGACGCCGCCGGGAAGCGGGTCTATCCCATGCTGTATAACGGCTCCACTTATCTGCCCCTGCGCGCGGTGGGCGGACTGATGGGCAAGACCGTGGCCTGGGACGGCGCGACCCAGACCGTGACCCTGACTACCCCCAACGGCGGCGGCGATCTGGTGACAGACGCGGACAGCTTCTCCGGCGGGACCAGCAAGCCCGGCGGAACCGGCCTCATTACGCTGGAGGAGGCAAAGGCCGTGGCCCTGAAGCACGCGAAGCTGACGGCGGATCAAGTCACATTCGTCAAACAGAAGCTGGAGCGGGAGGACGGACGGCAGGTATATGACATCGAGTTCTATACCAGCGACTACAAGGAGTATGACTATGAAATCGACGCCGCTACCGGCCTGATTCTGGAGTTTGACTACGACGCGGACTCCTTCACGCCCCCCGATCCTTCCGTCACCGGGACCATCTCCCAGGACAAGGCGCGGGAGATTGCTCTGGCCCAGGTCCCTGGGGCCACTGCCAAGAACATGACCAAGCTCACCCTGGACCGGGACGACGGACGCCTGATCTATGAGATTGAGATCAAGTACAACGGCATGGAGTACGATTTTGAGATCAACGCCGCCGACGGGGTCATTCTGGATATGGATATGGACAAGGACGATTGACCGTCCCCCTCCGGTTTCCTTATAAAAAGCCCATAACGTATGACGCAAACGCCGCCCTGTGCCTTTTGACACGGGGCGGCGTTCTCTTGTTGCTTTAAGATTTGGGCTTCTGCTTGCTGGGCCGGGTCTTCCAGCCGCCGAACAGACGGTGCAGTCCCTTCCTGGGCCGCTCCGGTTCCTTCGGGTACGGCTTGTGTATGGTCTTCTCCATAAAGACCTCCTGGCTGCTGCAGGGGGCCAGGGTGTTGACCTTCCGGCAGTAGGAGCCGTCCGGCAGGAGAGAGCTGGCCTTCACGTTGTCCCCCAGCTGGGTGTGGAGAATCCACAGCAGCTGTTCCCGCACCTCCCCGTCGTATATGGGACACATGATTTCCACCCGGCGGTTCAGGTTCCGGGTCATCATGTCCGCAGACGCAATAAACAGCTGGGCGTTCCGGCCGCGGCCAAAGCAGTAGATGCGGGCGTGCTCCAGATAGCGGCCCACAATGCTGGTTACATGCACATTTTCCGTGCGGGCCGCTATACCTGGGCGCAGGCAGCAGATGCCCCGCAGAATCAGCTGAATCTGCACCCCGGCCTGGGACGCCTCCGAGAGCTGGTCCATGACCTCCCGCTCCGTGATGGCGTTTGCCTTGATGCAGATATAGCCCTCCTGGCCCTTGGCAATCTCGCCGCGGATCATCTCCAGCAGCTTGTTTTTCAGGCCCACCGGAGCCACGTACAGATGCTCGTACGCGCCGTCCAGATTGCCCACCAGCATGTTCTGGAAGAAGACTGTCCCGTCCAGACCAATGTTCTCGTTGGCCGTCATCAGGCTCAGGTCGGTATACATGGCGTTGGTGCGCTCGTTGTAGTTGCCGGTGCCGATCTGGGTGATATAGCTGAGCTTATCCCCCCGGCGCATGGTGATGAGACAGATTTTGCTGTGGCACTTGTAGTCCTCCACGCCGTAGAGGACCTGACAGCCGGAGTCCTCCAGCAGACGGGACCAGGAGATGTTGTTGGCCTCGTCAAACCTGGCCCGCAGCTCCATCAGAACCGTTACCTCCTTGCCGTTTTCCGCCGCCTTGCAGAGAATGTGGGCAATCTTGGAGGAGGTGGCCAGGCGGTAGATGGTGATGCGGATGGAGATGACGTCGGGCCGCTCCGCCGCCTCGCTGAGCATACGGAGGAAGGGGTCCACGCTGTCGAAGGGGAAGAAGAGGAGGCGGTCCCTGCGGCGGATCTGCTCGATCATACTGGTTTTTCTGTCCAGGTCCTCCGGCCAGCGGGGGGCGTAGGGCGGGAAGGACAGCGCCGCCGCTTTCTCCGCCGGCAGGCTCTTGACCAGATCGTACGCATACTTCATATCCAGGGGCGCCTGGTCCACGTAAATCTGGCGGTTCTCCACCCGGATGCGGTTTTTCAGCAGCTTCATAAACTCGCCCCCCGCTTTCCGGTCCAGCTCCAGCCGGACCACGGACAGGCTGGCCCGCTTCTTCAGCAGCTTGCTCATCTGACTGCGCAGGTCCTCCCCGGAGTCCTCCAGCAGCTCGCTGTCAAAGCTCAAGTCCGCGTTCCGGGTGGCGCAGAGGATGCAGGAGTCCTCCAGACGGTAGCCGCCGAAGAGGGCGGGCGCCTGCTGCTGCACGATGGTCTCCATGCGGATGAACCGGCCCGGCTCGTTGGGCATGTTCAGGAAGGGGGGCAGGCTGGGGGGGACCGGCACCAGGCCCAGGGAGGCGCTGCCCTTCTTGCTGCGCAGCAGCGCGGCCACATAGAGCGCCTTGTTGGCCAGATGGGGGAAGGGGTGGTGGGTGTCTACGATCTGAGGGGACAGCACCGGCAGAATCCGCGCCTTATAGTAGGTGCTTACATACCGCTTTTCCTCCGGCGTCAGCTCCTCGTGGGCCAGATCGCACACACCCTCCTGGCGCAGCAGCGCGGCCACGTCGGTATAGAGGCGGTTTTTGATCTCGATCAGGCCCGGAACTACGCTGTAGACCTCCTCCAGCTGCTCCATTGGCGTCTCGCCGGTCTTGTTGTCAATGTCGTCCGGGGACATAAGGCTCAGGTCAAAGAGATTGCCCACCCGGACCATAAAGAATTCGTCCAGATTGCTGGTGAAGATGGAGATGAATTTCAGCCGCTCCAGCAGCGGCACCGACTCGTCCCCCGCTTCCTCCAGGACTCTCCGGTTGAACCGGAGCCAGCTCAGCTCCCGGTTCTGCGTGTAGGAATATTGCTCCTTTTCACGTTCCGGCATTGTTGATTCCTCCCGTTGATACAATATCTCGAATCTGTAAACTGCGTAAAATGCGTCCGCTACCGCCCCAGATACTTCGCCAGCGCCTGCAAAAACAGGTCGATGTCCAGGGGCTTGGCAATGTGGGCGTTCATACCGTTTTTCAGGGCCGCTTCCTTGTCCTCCTCCATGGCGTTGGCGGTCATGGCGATGATGGGCAGGTCCTTCACATCCTCGCGGGGCAGGGCGCGGATGGTCCGGGTGGCCTCGTAGCCGTCCATTACCGGCATCTGCACATCCATCAGCACCGCGTCGTAATAGTGTTCTGCCGCACGGCGCACCATGTCCACCGCGTCCGTCCCGTCCGGCGCGGACTCCACCTCGAAGCCGGTTTCCTCCAGAATCGCCTCGGCAATCTCCCGGTTCAGCTCGTTGTCCTCCACCAGCAGAACCCGTTTGCCGGAGAAATCCGCCTGGGTCCAGGACTCCTTTTCCTCCTTCTCCATCAGGTTGTTGGCGGCCAGGAGGGCGGATTTCAGGTCGGACATAAACAGCGGCTTGGCACAGAAGGCGGTGACGCCCGCCTCGCGGGCCTCCTCCTCGATGTCCGTCCAGTCGTAGGCGGTGAGGATGATAATGGGCGCGTCGCGGCCAATGGCGGCGCGGATGCGCCGGGTCGTCTCAATGCCGCTCAGCTCCGGCATCTGCCAGTCAATGATATAGGTGTGGTAGGAGTCCCCGCCGTTGTAGGCGCTCTTGGCCCGGTAGACGGCTTCCTTGCCGGAGGTCGTCCACTCCGCCCGCATTCCGATCTGCTGGAGCATCCGGGTCACGCTCTCGCAGCTGTCGCAGTCGTCGTCCACCACCAGGGTCCGCAGGCCCTCCAGCTCCTTGATCTGGGCCGCGTTTTTCTCCACGTCCTGGAGCCGCAGGCTCAGCTCCACCCGGAACTCGCTGCCCCGGCCCTTCTCGCTCCGGACGGATATAGCGCCGCCCATCATCTCCACAATGTTCTTGGTGATCGCCATACCCAGCCCGGTCCCCTGGATGCCCGACTTGGTGGCGCTGGCCTCCCGCTCAAAGGGCTCAAAAATGTGCTCCACAAAGTCCGGCGACATGCCGATGCCGTTGTCCTTCACCAGGAATACATAATCGCCGTAGCCCCGGTGGAAGGTGGTCTGCTGGGTGATGCGGAAGTTCACCGTCCCTCCGGCTGGGGTATACTTCACGGCGTTGCTCAGCAGGTTGACGAAGACCTGGCTCAGCTTCAGGGAGTCTGCGATGACGTCCTCGTTGGACACGTCGAAGGTGTCGATGAACAGCTCCAGCCGCTTGGCCTTCACCTGGGGCTGGATGATATTGACCAGATTGTGGGTCAGCTCGGAGATGTTGCAGGGCTGATCCTTGATCTGGACCTTGCCGCTCTCAATGCGGCTCATGTCCAGGATGTCGTTGATGAGGCTGAGCAGGTGGTTGCTGGAGGAGAGGACCTTCTGGAGGCAGTCCTGGACCTGCTGCCGGTTGTCGATGTGGCTGACTGCGATGGTGGTAAAGCCGATGATGGCGTTCATGGGGGTGCGGATGTCGTGGGACATATTGGACAGGAAGGTGGTCTTGGCCCGGTTGGCGTGCTGGGCCTGCATCAGCGCCTCCTGGAGGGCCTGGGTCTGCTCCCGCTGCTTCTGGACCTGGGCGGTGATATCCTTGGAGACCACCATGACCATGATGTCCCCGGTGCCGTCGTCCCGCGTCATGATAAAGGATTGACGCACGCACATCTGCTCCCCGCCGGCGACTGCGCTCCAGTAATCCACCGTGACCTCCTGCTCTCCCTGCTCGAACCGCTGCCGCAGGCGCTCCAGGTTGACCGCGGCGTCGTATTCCTCCAGGGACTCCTCCAGGACGCCGGCCCGCCACTTCTCAAAGCACTGGGAGGCGGCGCAGGGGGCCTGCAGCCCTGCCCGTTCCAGGAGGGAGATCTGCTGGCCGTCCACAACGCGGGTCACATCGTGCTCCACCAGGTCCCTGGTGAGATTGAACTCAAAGGTGCAGAAGGCGGCGGAGGTAATGGCAATCCGGTACTGCCGCTCCTTGCGGTTGGCCTGGGAGATTACCGCCTGCGCCCGCAGCTCCTTCTCCTTCAGCCCGGTGATGTTCTGCCGGAGGAGCAGGACCTTGCAGGCCCGGCCCTCCCGCCGCTCCAGGCAGATGATATTGAGATGCTCCCAGGCGACGCCGTCCCCGCTCTGGACCCGGTACTCGTACTGGAAGTCCGTGCTGTCCAGCAGTTCCAGCACAACGGCATTCCGATCCAACATGCCGGCAAATTTCTCCCGGTCCTCTTCCACCAGGAAGGAGCGCAGGTAGCTGACAAAGTCCTCATAGCGGCCCTGGGCGGGGAAATCCTCCCGCTCCGGCGAGGTCCCGGTCAGGTACTGGTAGGAGTCCGCCTCCAGGTCCGCCAGGATGAAGCGGGAAAAGAGAGTGCTCACGCCGCTGATGACATAGCCCATCTCCCGGTTCTCCCGCTCCAGCCGCAGGCGGTTCTGCCGGCTTCGGAACAGCAGGGCCACGACGTACAGGACGAACAGGCCGACAAGAATGATTTGCAGGACCATGCCGGTATGGTTGGCGTCCCGGATCATGGTTTGGGTCACGCTCTTGGGGAAGGTCTGGACCAGGACATACTCCCCATCCGAGAGGGTGACGGCGCACAGATTGTCCGTCAGACTGCCGGGGGCGCAGATAAAGCCGCCGCTGTCCGCTTCGCCCCGGAAGACCTCCCAGGTCCCCTGGGCCGTCTGGGCGTCGATGATGCCACGCTCCAGCAGCACGTCCGGCAGGGCGTGGTCGTAGGAGCCCTCCGAGCTGGCGATGACGTGGCCGTCCGGCGTACACAGGAACGTCCCGGCGGCCTCGCCGAAGTAGCTGGTGGCCAGCATTTCCCGGAGGTAGTCCGCAGCGGAGTACAGCCCCAGCAGCACGCCGTAGGTCTCGCCCTCGCAGTAGAGGGGCGCGTAAAAGACGATCATAGTCTCCCCGGTGATGCGGGATTCAAACACCACGGTGGCGCCGCTCTCCCCCTGCATTCCCTCTGTGAAATAGATGCGGTCCAGGCTGTTGTTGATGCGCCCGTCGGAGGAGAGGTTGATGCCCTCGCTACTGGTAAAGCACAGGGCGTCAAAGTCCGAGTTGTCCTCCAGCTGCCGCAGCAGGTCGGTCCCTACGTCCGGCTCCTGCATCGTCGTACTCAGCAGATAGGCGTAGTTGCGTACCCGCCGCAGGCCGTTGAGCAGCTCGCTGTCGAGCCGCAGGGCAGCTTGGCGGGCGGAGTCCATGGCGTAATTCAGGTTGCGCTCCTCGATCTGCCTGCTGTTTGTGGCGGAGTACCACTGAAACAGAAGGAAGATTGCCGCTAATAATAGGAATATGTATAGAATATTCTGCCATTTCGCTGTGCGCATGGATGCCGACCTCCCCGTAGTTGATTCATAGCCTATTCATTCTACCACCTTTTTCAGAAAAAGTATAGGGCTAATCCGCAAGTAGGCAGGAAATTTATGGAGATTATAGATTTTGTTGTCCCAAAGGATGAAATTTACAAGAAACTTTCTGGCAGACTAAACTTTTCAGAGTCTCCTGCCGATACTGATACTATATGATATGGAGGAGCGTGATGTTATGGAACTGACTCCGGTAATCCCGGCGGCAGTGCGGCGGTTCTGCCCGGCCTCCCAACCGGCGGAGAGGACCCCGGCGGCATCCGGCCCGCGGGAGACTGGCGACCGGCTGCATATCTCCCAGCTGACGGCGGGCTATTTGCAGGAACAGAGCCGCCTCACCAAGGAGGTGGCAAAGATCATCCAGCGGTTTATGGCGGAACGGGAGCAAAAAGAGGGCCAGGGGAAGACTGAGGCCGATGCAATGGCCGAGCGGCTCAAGGTCATGGAGCGGTGCCAGAAAATCGCGGCCCGCATTATGGCTGGAGACAAGGTCCCGCCACAGGATATGCAGTATCTGGCCGAAAACGACTCGCTGGGGTATAAAATGGCAATGGCCGGACGGATGCTGTCGAAGGAAAAGCCCAAGGAGTGGGAGAGCGTGCTGGAGGATGACGGGAAGGAGGCGGGCGCCTCCGGCGGGAGCGGCGCGTCCAGCGGCGCGGCAGAGAGCGGCGGCGGGACGGAAGCGTCCGGCGGCGCAGCGGAGGCCGCCGCAGAATAAAATGCGGATTTTGTCGGAACATTTTTCCCTCGCAATTCGTCGAATGGGTAAAATGCCGGTTGACGCGGCGGAAAAAAACGGGTATTATGTTATGTAAAGTGTAAACCAGCAGCCCAAGGAGGACGAAAGACAAATGAGCAACCGAGTCTGCCCCACATGCGGGGAGGAATATTCCACAACATACAGGACGTGCCCCTTCTGCGAGGAGGAAAAAGCCATCCGGCAGGGACGCCCGCCCCACCGCCAGGGGGGAAAGCGGCTGGAAAAACAGAGGGCGCGGGCCAGCGGCGGCGCAGGCGGCGTACTGCTGCTGCTGACCGCCGTTATCATCGCAGGCGCACTGGCCTACGTGTTCTTGGGCGACAAAATTGCCGGTACAATCGGCATCCGGTCGGACCCGGCGGAGCTGGGACTGACAGACGATGAGGACCAGGACAAGGATGTGCAGGAACCTGCGCCGCCCACGGACGAGACTGTCCCGCCGGCGGGCGCGCTGACAGTGTCCCAGACCTCCATGACCCTGGCCGCAGGCGAGACCGCCCTGCTGACCGCCTCCGGCGTGGAAGGGGAAGCAGTCTGGTCCTCCTCCGATGAGCAGATTGCGACTGTAGCAGATGGCGCGGTTACAGCCCGCGCAGGCGGTACCGTTACCATCTCCGTGAACATCAGCGGAGAGTCCGCCGCTTGCATTGTGGAGGTGACAGGAGACCCGCCCGCACCGGCGGACACATCCGTCCAGCCCAGCGGCGGCAATAACAGCGGCGGCGGCAGCAATGCGGCCCTGTCCCTGAACAAGACGGACTTTACCCTGCGCTCCAGCGACCCGCCGGTCCAGATGAAGGTGAGCGGAACGGACAGCCCCGTTACCTGGGCCAGTAAGAATACCAGTGTTGTCACCGTCAGCGACACCGGTCTGGTCACACGGGTGGGGTCCGGTACGACGAAGGTTACGGCTACTGTGGACGGCCGGACTTTGGAATGCACCGTGCGGGTGCCGTGATGTACATAGTCCCCTGCTTGAATTCAAATGAATTCTTAGTTTGCTGATTTTTACCACAAGTTGAAAAAATCCCGCAGAAGGTCTTCTGAAAGATTCCTTCTACGGGATTTCTTTGCTTCGAGTTTTTTATAGCTCCCTTTTTATTGTCTTCACATTTAATATAGATAGGAAAAAAATAAAAAGTGTAATTACTCCAAACACTAAAAATATCTCATGCTTTTTCAATACATTATATGTCCACATTGATAATGCTCCAAAAATTGCTACTCCTAATTCTAAAACTGCATTTCTTCTTTGCCATTTACTTCGATTTTGAGAATATAAATGTTCTTTTCTCACCCCCCAGTCGCTTTTTCTAAAATCTTTTACAGCTAAGAAAAAATAAATAACAACTCCCACAATGCCCAAAAAGTTAGTAGGCAACACAAATACACTTCCTTTCTTAATATTCCAAATGGATTTCCCCAAAATCGACTATCCAACTCTGTTTTCGACTCTGTTGACCGGCCCTAGCCTCGTTGGAAAGGGCCGGTCAAACACAGGAATGCACCGTGTGGATGCCATAACGTACATAGTCAAGAGGAGTGCGGACAAACACTGCGCCCCTCTTTTTACAACAGGAAATGCAGCCGTTTCCGCTCGTTGACGATCTCGACGGTATCGGAACCGGGGCCGTATTCCCCGTCCAGCGTCCAGGGGAAAGCCTCCGGCGTCTGCACCGTCACGGCGGACACGTGGCGGAAGATGACCCCCGCGCCATCGAAATCCTGAAGCACCAGGCAGCGGATCAGGGACTGCAGCTCCAGGGCCGTGGCGGGGGTGGGGATGAGCAGCAGCTCGAACAGGCCGTCGTCCAGCACCACCTTGTCCTTTTGCAGCTTCATCAGTCCGCCTACGGACGTGGTGTTGGTGACGGCGCCGAAGAGGAAGCGTCCGTCAAAGGTCTCCCCGCCGGCGGATACCGTGGCCCGGTAGGGCCGCAGGGTGGACAGGTCCTTGACGCCCTCCAGGATATAGGCCAGGTGGCCCAGGTCGTTTTTGATGGACTGCGGCGCACTGTAGGATGCCTTTGTGAACGCGCCGAAGGAGGCAATATAGACAAAGGGACGGCCATTGAACCGGCCAATGTCCAGCAGCGTCCCCCTGCTCTCCGTGATCTGCCGGGCCGCTTCCACCGGGTCCGGGCTGAGGCCCAGGCTGGCGGCAAAATCGTTGGTACTGCCGCCGGGAATGTAGCCCAGGGGCGGCGGTTCGTCCAGCCGCAGCAGGCCGCTGGCAGTTTCGTTGAGGGTGCCGTCTCCGCCGAAGCAGACGACGCGGTCAAACTGTTCTCCCAGCTCTGCCGCCAGTTCCGCCGCGTGGCCCGGCCCCTGGGTCTGACGGACGGACACCAGATAACCCGCCTCGCAGAAGCAGGACACCGCGCCGAACAGCGGCGCAGCGGACCGGGTCTTGCCCGCCTTGGGATTGACAATGAATAAAAGCGTTTCAGCCATAGCTTTCGTTTACCTCTTGCCGGATATATTACAAATTGATTAAGGATATTATAACATACTGGAAAAGGTATTGCAATCGCGGAAAAAGACGGGTATGATAGGAAGCGGAAAAAATTTGTCTGGGAGGCGGCATCTGCTATGAAAAAAGACAACCACTATTTTGCCTGGGGCCTGACCGCGGTAGCGGTTGTGTGTACGGTCCTGCTGTTTTACGACGTCGTTTTCCGCACAAGCATTGTGCTGGAGTATATGGGGAAGCTGCTGGGCGTCCTGGCCCCGGTGCTGTACGGCTGCGCTATTGCCTATCTGCTCTCGCCGGTGGTCAACTGGTTTGAGCGGGCCATCTTCCGCCACGGCGGGCGGAGAGCTCCTGCCAAGTGGGTCCGGGCGGCGTCCCTGGCGTTGACGTGGGTGGTGGTGGCGGCGCTGCTGTACGGACTGCTGAGCATTCTGGCGCCGGAGCTGTACAGGAGCGTCATGCTGTTGGTCGGCAATGCCCAGAACTATTACAACACGGTGTACAACTGGGTGATGCACCTGATGGAGAGCAACCCGGAGATCGCTGCAAAGGCAACGGAGCTGATTAACGAATACTACACAGACGCCCTGACCTGGCTGAACAACAACCTGATGCCCCAGCTGCAAAATGCGGTGCAGGCGTTTACCGGCGGTCTGCTGGGCGTACTGGCGTTCCTGAAGAACCTGCTGCTGGGCGTGATTGTGTCCATCTACCTGATGGGCTCCAAGGAGGGCTTTGCCGCCGCCAGCTGCAAGCTGTGTTACACGCTGCTGCCGGAGGGCTGGGCCGCGTGGCTGATCCGGGGCGTGAAGGCGGCGGACAATATTTTCAGCGGCTTCGTCCGGGGCAAACTCCTCGATTCGCTGATTATCGGTATCATCTGCTTCTTCTGCTCCAGCTTCTTCGAGTTCCCTTACGCGCCGCTGGTGAGCGTGGTGGTGGGCGTGACCAACGTCATCCCCTTCTTCGGCCCGTTTTTGGGGGCGATTCCCAGCGCGTTCCTGATTCTACTGGATACCCCCATCAAGTCCCTCTATTTTATCTTCTTTATCCTGGTCCTGCAGCAGTTTGACGGCAATATCCTGGGTCCCAAGATTCTGGGCAACAGCACCGGTATTTCCGGCTTCTGGGTCATGGTGGCCATTCTGGTAGGCGGCGGACTGTGGGGCATTGTGGGCATGTTCCTGGGCGTGCCGCTGTTCGCGTGTATTTATACCGCCGTGCGGAGCTTTTCCACGTACTGGCTGCGGAAAAAGGGCCTGCCCGTGGATACGGCCAGCTATTCCACCCACGGTCCGATGTGGCCGGAGGATCAGGCGGCTTTAGAGAAGCCGGAGACAAAATAACCCACAGGCCAATTACCCCCTTTCAGGGGAGGCTTTTGGGGCGCCGCATCTAAAAAAAGGCTCCCCTGAAAGGGGAGCTGTCACGCAAAGCGCGACTGAGGGGTTGTTCTGCTTCCCGGCAGAATTCATTGCTCGCCAGTATAATACGCCTTCCAGCAGGGGGAGTGTCAAGAAAAATTTCTACCTAAGCGGATGGACATAGGGCGCCGCAGCAGGCCCCGTCTATCCGCTCAGGCAGAAAATTTTTTCTTTTGTTCAGGTTGCCGTTGAAAACGACGGTGAAAACCTGTATAATACCGTCAGACTATCTTCAAGGAGGCCCCCTTGTGAAATACCTTCTCGTCATCGGGGACGGCATGGCAGACAACCCCGTCCCCCAGCTGCACAATAAAACCCCGCTGCAGGCGGCAAATATTCCCACCATCGACCGCATGGCCGCACGGGGGCTGACCGGCAGTACCGTCAACTGTCCCCCGCCCCTGCCCGCAGGCAGTGAGACAGCCATTCTCTCCATTTTCGGCTGCGACCCCCGCCGCTACTTCACAGGCCGCTCCCCCATGGAGGCCGCCGCCGCCGGAATCCCCCTTCTCCCCGGAGACGCCGCTTTCCGCTGCAACCTGGTCACGTTTGAGGACGGCGAGATGCCTCTGGAGAAAAAACGCATTCTCTCCCACAGCGCCGGGTCTATCGACGGCGATTCCGCCCTGGAGTCGATTGACGCGCTCCTCAGCGACCCCCGTTTTGCGGAGGCCCTCGCCGCCGCCCGCATGGAAATCCACCGCTTCCCTGCCTTCCGCCAGCTGGCGGTCCAGCACAGCAGCGATATCAGCGGCATCACCCTCATACCGCCCCACGACCATCTGGGCGAGGAGGCCGGCCCCCTGTTCCCTGCGGGAAACCAGCGGGCGGAGGTCTTCGCCCGGCTGATGCGTCTGGCCCACGCAATCCTGGACCGCCATCCGGTCACGGAGAAGCGGCGCGCCGCCGGGAAGATGCCCGCTAACGGCATCTGGTTCTGGGCGGAGGGTACCGCCATAGAGCTGCCGGGCTTCCAGGCGCAGTACGGTATGGAGGGAGCCGTCGTCAGCGCGGTTCCCCTCTGCCACGGCATCGGGGTCCTGCGGGGTCTGGAGATGGTGGAGGTGGAGGGGGCCACCGGCGAGCTGGACACCAATTTCCCCGGCAAGCTGGAGGCTGTCTGGAACAAGCTCCAGCAATACGACTTCGTCTGTCTGCATCTGGAAGCCCCCGACGAATGCACCCATAACGGCGACCTGCCCGGCAAGGTGCAGGCCATCGAATGGCTGGACAGCAAGCTGGTTGCCCCCCTGCTCGCCCGTCTGGAGGCGGCGGGGCTGGACCACCGGGTCCTGCTGCTCAGCGACCACAAAACCCTCACCGCGACCAGGGGACACGATGGAGACCCTGTGCCGTTCCTGCTCTACGACAGCCGCCAGGACTCCGGAAACGGCGGCGTGTACGACGAGGCGGCAGGCGAACAGGGACCCTTTGTGGAAAATGGCTGCGTGCTGCTGGACCGGCTTTTGGATGGGAAGAATGATTGCAGCGCAAACCAATAAAGAATATATGAGAGTTGGAGGAAAAACAAATGAACTTTGAACACATCGGCATGAGACCTGCGGAAATCCTGCTGCCCAAGGCGGGTTCCGACATGAACAAATGGGCGGTAGTCGCCTGCGACCAGTTTACCTCCCAGCCCGAATACTGGGAGGAGGTGGACCGCATCGCCGGGGACGCTCCCTCCACCCTGCGCCTGATTCTGCCGGAGAGCAAGCTCAACGACCCGGACGTGGACAAACACATCGCGGACATCAACCGGTCCATGGAGGACTATCTGGCCCGCGACATCTTCCAGGCCCATCCGGATTCGATAATCTATATTGAGCGCACCCAGTCCGACGGCGCGGTCCGTCCGGGCCTGGTGGCGGCGGTGGACCTGGAGAAGTACGACTACACCCCTGGCTCCGGCTCCCTCATCCGCGCCACCGAGGGTACGGTGCTGGAGCGCATCCCGCCGCGGGTGCGGGTCCGCAAGGACGCCCCCATTGAGCTGCCCCACGTGATGCTGCTCATCGACGACCCCAAGAAGACCTGTATTGAACCCATCCAGGCTGCCGCCGGTTCCATGGAGAAGGTCTACGACTTTGACCTGATGATGAAGGGCGGACACCTGACGGGCTGGAAGCTCAGCAGCGCGCAGATTGACGCGCTGGCGGAGGCCCTGGAACAGCTGGCCGGCGACGACGCCATGCGGGAGAAGTACGGCGTTACCGGCGTGGCCCCGCTGCTCTTTGCCGTGGGCGACGGCAACCACAGTCTTGCTACTGCCAAGACCTGCTATGAGAATCTGAAGAAGGTGACGCCGGAGAGCGAGTGGGCCAATCTGCCCGCCCGGTACGCGCTGGTAGAGATCGAGAACCTCCACGACGACGCCCTGCAGTTCGAGGCCATTCACCGGGTGGTATTCCATGTGGACCCGGAGAAGCTGCTGGCGGCGTTCAAGGAGTTCTATCCCACCGCACGGGAGGGCCAGGGCGTGGGCCACACCATCGCCTACACCTGGGCCGGCGGAAGCGGCTGCCTGAACGTTCCCAATCCCCGCGTACAGCTGGCGGTGGGAACGCTGCAGAACTTCCTGGATGCCTACCTGAAGGAGAACGGCGGCGAGGTGGACTACATCCACGGCGGCAAGATCACAGACGAGCTGGGGGCGAAGCCCGGCAATATCGGCTTTAAGCTCCCGGCCATGGGCAAGGACCAGCTGTTCAAGACCGTCATTGCCGACGGCGTGCTGCCCCGCAAGACCTTCTCTATGGGCCATGCGGAGGATAAGCGGTATTATGTCGAGGGAAGACGGATCAAGTAATAACGGATCGCGTAATATAGGCAATAAGTAATCCGCAGGTAATTTGTAAGGAATCTGACCTGCGCAGTTTTGAAGCGGATGGCGCGGAGACGCCCTGTGGAACGCCCTCTCAGTCACCGCCTTCGGCGGCTGAGCGGGCTTCTATAGGGCAGAACCGCACTCGCGGCGTGCGGCCCTCTGCGCCGGGTTTTGTAAGGAGATGGCCGGAATATGAACCTGTACCAGATCAATTTGTTAATTATTGCGCTGGGCCTGGCGGCGCTGCTGCTGATTGCATTGTCCAGCGCATTTAGAAGCTACCTGCTCTTTATGGGCGGACTGCTGTGTTTTATCCTGGTCGTTCTGGTGGACCTGCTGTTCAAACGCTGTCCCCACTGCGGAAAGCATCTGGGTAGGGACACCGGCATCTTCTGTCCCCACTGCAAAAAAAAGCTGTGACCATCAGGAGGCTGTCATGGTCCATACGGAAAAAGCATACGCAAAACTGAATCTGAGCCTGGACATCCTGGGCAGGCGGTCCGACGGCTTCCACGACATGCGCATGGTCATGCAGTCCATCGACCTGGCGGATACCATCACCATCTCCGTACAGCAGGAGCCGGGTCTGTGCCTGACGGCAGACCTGCCGTTTCTGCCCAAGGGCAGCGGCAACATCGCCGCCAAAGCCGCCGCCCGGTTCTTTGAGCAGACCCGGCTCCCCGTCCCCGGCCTGGCTATCGACATTCAGAAGCGCATTCCCGTGTGCGCAGGCATGGCGGGAGGCAGCAGCGACGGCGCGGCAGTGCTGCGGCTGCTGCGGCGCATCTGCTCCCCGGAGCTGAGCCGGGAACGGCTGGAGGAGATCGGGGCGTTGACAGGCAGCGACGTCCCCTACTGCGTCCGCGGCGGCACCGTGCTGGCGGAAGGACGGGGGGAGCGGCTGACAGACCTGCCGGACCTGCCCTGCTGCTGGCTGGTGGTGTGCAAGCCCCCCTGTTCCGTCTCCACTCCGGAGCTGTTTGCCCTGGTGCGGATAAAGCGGCTGCGGTTCCACCCCAGGACGGACGAGATGCTCTCCGCCCTGGAGCGCGGAGACCTGGAGGGCGTGGCCCGGCGGCTGTACAACGTGTTTGAGGACGTTCTGCCCAGACGCTATAGCCAGGTGTTTGAGATTAAAAGCCGTCTCCTGGAGCTGGGGGCCATGGCAGCGTCCATGACCGGCAGCGGGCCGACCGTCTTCGGCCTGTTCCGGGACAAGGGCGCGGCGGAAAATGCGGCGGAGGCGTTGTCCATTGTGTTTCCCTCCACATTTTTCTGCGCCCCTACGGAGCGAACTGTATAATTTTAAAAAATGCCGTCCAAACTGGAACTATCAAAACCAGTTTGGACGGTGTTTGTTATGAAACTGCGCAATCAATTGCTCATCTCTGTACTTGTGGGCCTTCTGGCCATGCTGCTCTACAGCGGTCCCATGTGGTGGGGCGTGCTGTTCTCCCCCATCGCCCAGCCGCTGACCACCGCAGAGCTGACGGAGGACAACGGCGGCGTCCGCTGGGAGGCGGAGGACGGTACCGTGCTGCGCTTTAAGTCCCTGGATATGCTGCGCTCCTTCCTCCAGTCCCCCTGAGCCGGGGGTACATAGCGGCTATTTGACAAACTGCTCAATGGCCTTGTTCAGCTCGTCAATGGCTGTCCGGTCCTGACTCTGCACCGCGTCTACCACGCAATGCTCCAGGTGGTCCTTCAGGATCACCTTGCCCGTATTGTTGATGGCGCTGCGCACCGCCGCCAGCTGAATCAGCACCTCCGAGCAGTCCCGGCCCTCCTCCACCATGGCCTTCACCCGCTCTAAATGGCCGATGGCGCGGGCCAGACGGTTGACAACCGCCCGCGTCTGGGTGTGGCTGTGGGTATGGCCGTGGGCGTGCTCGTGGGGGACGCCGTGGGCGTGCATATAGCCGTGGTCAAGTTTTTCTTCGCTCATTGGAATGTTTCTTCTTTCACTGGATTTTATGCTAGTATTTTACCAGAAATTCTGCATTTATACAACCCCCGCCGGGGGTTAAAGGAAGAAAAACTGCGGTATGCGGAGCGATGCGGGAAAATGCTCCTGGCCGTACAGCCCTCATCCTAACGCCCGAAAGATTTTCCTGGAGCCCAGGGCA
The DNA here is from genome assembly GCA_022800665.1 of Oscillospiraceae bacterium. GTDB lineage: Bacteria > Bacillota > Clostridia > Oscillospirales > Oscillospiraceae > Pelethomonas. Next base: position 64,463 of record JAAWQS010000001.1, on the reverse strand, counting down.
ATGAGCAGGGAGGTCCCGCAGGAAAACAACGCCACGGCAAACTCAAACCCGCTGCACACCTCGAACAGCACGCCATAGAGGGCATTGCCCAGGGGCTGGGCGCAGTTGGCGATGGCAAGGATGACGGCGACGACTTTCCCGGTCAGATGCCGGGGCGTCTCCGCCTGAATGAACGACATTATCTGTACGGTAAACAGCGTGGAGGCAACCATGACTCCAAAGCAGCATACGGTTAAAATACCGTAGTTCGCCATTCCGGAGGAGCATACCGCCAGCCCAATCCCAATCGGGAACATGAGAACGGCACAGGCCGCAATCAGACCGCCTGCGTTTTTCAGGGAAAGCCGTTCCGCGAACACGCCCGCGCAGATGCCGCCGGTCAGACTCCCGGCGGCCAGCGCGCCCTGTGCAAAACCGCAGAGTGTGTTTGCCAGAGAGCTCTCCAGGGGCAGCACTTCTGTAACCAGATAGGGGATGCCCACCACGATCATGGACGACAACGTCAGATTGACGCCGCACACCACCAGCATGACCCTGCCGATGGCGGGTTTCTCCCGTGCGATAAAGCGGACGCTGTCCGCGATGTCCGTTTTTACCGTCTGCCACATACTGCCGTCTGCGGGCTGTTTCACGAAGGGAATGCGGATAAACAGCTCCATGATTGCGGAGGTGGTAAAGCAGGCCGCGCACATCGCCAACACGGTTTTCAGTCCATATACGCTGTACAGGATACCGCCCAGGGCCGGTCCCGCGAGAGCGGCGAGGGATGCAATCATATTGATGACAGAATTGGCCTGCATCAGCTGCTCCGGCTCCACCAGAGCCGGTACGCTGGCCTGCACAGCCGGCTGGTATGCGCCTGCGATACCGTAAAAGAGTATCAAGGCGGCGGCCAGCAGCGCCACCAGGTTGACAGACTCCAGGAGCAGGGAAACGGCGATGATGAGGGCGGCGGTGAAAAAGTCCAGCAGAACCATGATATTCCGCTTGTTGAAGCGGTCTGCTGCGATGCCGCCCACAGGCGAGAGGAGGATGGCGGGGATAAAGGCGCAGGCTGTGACCAGGCCGTACAGCCTGGAGGAGCCGGTCTGATTGAGCAGGTACAGGGGCAGGGCGAACCGCAGGGCGGCGTTGCCGAAGAGCGAGATGATCTGACCAATGGCCACCAGGGTAAAATCCCGGCGGAACAGTTTTTGTTTCATGGTGATGTACCTCCATTTTATCATACCGCCCAGCGGTATGTATTTAACTCAAATAAATCTGCCCTGCAGCCAGGGCAGATTTTTATTTGTGCTCCACAAACAGCGCGGCCAGCTCCAGCAGGCGCTCCAGCATCTCGTCATCCACGATATCCAGACCAAAACCCTGCATGATCTGCCGGAACAGCAGAAATTTCCGGCGGGATTTCTCTACGGTGCAGTTGAACATCAGCGGATTCATCCACATATTGGCGATGAGCATAATCAGCTCGGCCAGCTCCTCTGGACACTCGGTCTGAATGCTGCCGTCAGCTATGCCCTGACGGATAACAGGCAGGATATAGTTGGGCGCAGCGTCGTCAATGGTCTCCCGGAGGACCGAATACAGCAGCTTTGAATTTTTGCTGAAGTCCGGGGCCGCGATAAACAGCTGTTCCTGCATACTGTGGTTCAGCGCATGCTGAAAGATCAATTTCAGTTTCTCCAGGCCGGTCAAGTCCGGCAGATCGCGTATCTCCAGCAGAATCTGGCTGGACCCCGCGCTCATGCGGTCCGCCACCGCGTACAGGATGTCCTCCTTGGACTTGAAGTGGTGGTAAATCGCGCCCTTGCTCAGACCGCCCAGATTGTCAATAATGTCCTGAATGGACGTGCGCTCATAACCTTTTTCCATAAAAAGCCGGAATGCGGTGTCCAAAATCAGATTCACCGTCTGTTCCGGGTGTTTGTTTCTTGCCATTCCCGCCGCTCCTTATCCGCAAAACATACCGGCGGTATGTAAACTATAACATACTGCCGGTATGTTTGTCAAGCCTCTATTCTTCCACAATCGCCCACACACGCACCGGCAGGCCGGTTGCGCCTGCAATGCGGGGGTATGCCGCCACCAGCACAGCCCCGGCTGGGGGGACTTTGTCCAGATTGCACAGGACCTCGATCTGCACCTTGCCCTTCCCCAGCACGTACCGCTCGCAGGCCAGATCGCCTGCCGCCGCCGCGATGCGGGAGGCGTCCGTATCCAGAGCCTCATGGCCGTTGGCCGCTGCGCTGCGCTCCTCATAGATGTATTGCAGGGCTTCCAGGGACCAGCCGGGGAAATTCTCGCTGCCATCGACGGCAATGCCGGACAGGGCGTCCATATCGGGCCACCGGGCGGACCAGCCTGTGTACAACGCCACAAACGCGCCGTCGGGGATGGGGCCGTACTTGGCCTCATAGTTTTTGATATCCTCCACCGTCACCGCATAGCAGGGGTCCTCCGCTACCTGGGCCGTGACGTCGAGCACGCACAGGGGGAAGACCAGGTCCTTTGCGCCATAGGCCTCGGAGAGGGGGGCGTCTTTGATGAAATGCCCAGGGAAGTCGATGTGCGTGCCGAACTGTCCCGGAAATTTGAAGCTCTGAATCAGGCAGTCCAGCTGGGGCATTCCCCAGTCATAGACGGTCTTTCCCAGTTCCACCGCGCCTTCCGGTATGCCGCTCCAGTAGGGGCTGCTGTTGTCCAGCGGGTGGGAGAGTTCTACCCAGCGTAGCTTTTTGGCCGCAGCCAGGGCGTCCCATAATGGATACATGTTTCTTCCTCCTGTTCTGTGATTGGATTCTATTGTAGTATTATAAAGCGCCCGCAGCAAGAAAGTCAACCAACATTTCGCCGCATCAGATTTCTCTCGCAACTTAATAGGCATCCTGCCTAAAAAGCAGGGGTCTATTTTAGCAAAATCGGTGAAAATAACTTTGCCCGTTGACAAGGCTGTGGATATGGGGTATAGTAAACCCAAGCTACATGTCGGACATAAGACAAATGACAATGACTATGAACGATACAACGGAGGTACGAGCTAATGAAGCATGGCAAAGCAATCGCATGGATTCTCCTGGCGGCGCTGCTGGCCCTGAGCGGCTGCAGCGGCGGCGGCGCGTCCGGTACGGACAACGGCTATCAGGAAGTGAACCTGTCCATGGCTGTCAACGGGACCGATACCCAAATCGACTCTCTGGTAGCCAACTACTTCGCTCAGCTGGTGATGGAGCGGTCCGGCGGGAATGTGGTCATCGACGTGTTCCCCAACGACACCCTGGCGGGCGGCAACAGCACCAAGGGCGTGGAGTATATCGCCGTAGGCGGCTCCGACCTGGGGGCCTACGCCACCAGCGTCCTGGCTAACCTGGAGCCGAATATCTCCGTAGCCACCATCCCCTGGTCCTTCACCTCCTACCAGCAGGCGCGGGAGGTCATCGACTCCACCGGCGGCGAATACTACGCCAAGATGCTGGCAGGGAAAGGGATTACTTACCTTGGCTCTTTCCACAACGGCTTCCGCCAGCTGACCAACAGCGTGCGGCCCGTCACCAAGCCGGGGGACCTGAAGGGCCTGAAAATCCGCGTGCCCGGCTCCGCCGTGTACATGAGTACCTTCAAGGCTCTGGGGGCCAACTCCGCCGCTATGAGCTGGAGCGAGGTCTTTACCGCCATCCAGCAGGGTACCATTGACGGGCAGGAAAACGGCTGCTCCATCACCAAGTCTGCCAAGATGGATGAAATCCAGAAGTATATGACCATCTGGAACTACAGCTATGAAAACGACCTGTTTGTCGCCAATACCAAGATTTGGGAGAGCCTGGAGGAGAATACCCGGCGGCTCATCCAGGAGTGCGCCGCGGAGGCGTGCAACTGGGGGCGGGACCAGCTGGAAGCCGACGAAGCGGCTCTCATCCAGGGCTTCCGGGACGCGGGGATGCAGGTGGATGAGCTGACAGAGGAACAGCTCTCTGCGTTCCAGGCGGCTGTCTCCGATGTGATTGAGGAATTTAAGGGCGTGTACGGCGCGGAGGCATGCGCCGCCTTTGGAATACATTAAGGAGGGTGCGGTCATGCTGGAAAAGATTGAGAAATTTGTAGCAAGCGTCTGCGTTATCATCATGGCGGCGCTGGTGTTTGCCAACGTCGTTGCCCGCAAAGTGTTCGACAACTCCCTGGCGTTTTCGGACGAGATGTCCACGTATCTGTTTGTCCTGATGAGCTTCATGGGGACCGCTATAGCGGCCCGGCGCAACGCCCACCTGGGCCTGTCGATCGTCACCGACCGGGTCAAGCCCCGCACCCGTGTGGTCATCAACATGGCGATGTACGCCATTGCCGCCCTCTTCTGCCTGCTGATTATCATTTTCGGCGTGCAGATGGTCGTCAGCCAGTACCAGCTGGGCCAGGAGACCGCCGCTATGCAGTGGCCGGAGTGGATTTATGGTTCCTTTGTCCCCATCGGCGCGGCGTTTTCCATGGCGGCCTTTATTGAGGGTATGATCGACATGTATAAAGAGATGCCTCCGGCTGACGGCACGGACGGAAAGGAGGGACTGTAAATGGTAGGGATTGTATTATTAGGAATTTTTGTAGTCCTGCTGGTCTTCGGCGCGCCCATCGCCATCTGTCTGGGCATGTCCAGCGTAGCGGCCATTCTGGTCCAGGGCGCGGGAAAGCCTATTGAGGCCATTATGAGCGTCCTGCCCCGGCTGTGCTCCTCTGCCAGCAGTAAATTTGTGCTCCTGGCGATTCCGTTCTTCATTCTCTCCGGCAACGTGATGGAAAAGGCCGGAATCTCCGGACGGCTGATCAATCTGGCGGAGAAGTGCCTGGGCCACATCAAAGGCGGCATGGCGATTGTATGCGTGGCAGTGTCCTGCTTCTTCGCGGCAATCTCCGGTTCCGGACCCGCCACGGTGGCGGCTCTGGGTCTGATTATGATACCCGCCATGGTGAAGGCGGGGTATTCCCCGGCGTTCTCCTGCGCCCTCATGGCGGCGGGGGGAGCCATCGGCGTGGTCATTCCGCCGTCTATCACCTTCGTAGTCTACGGCTCCATAGCGGACGCCTCCATCACGAACCTGTTTATTTCGGGGCTGTTACCGGGCCTGCTGATGGGCGCGGGACTCATCGCCGCAGCTCTCTTTCTGGGCCGGAAGATGGACCTGACCGTCATGCCCAAGGCCGCCGGCAAGGAGCGGTGGACAGCGTTCAAAGACGCCTTTTGGGGTCTGCTGATGCCCATTATCATCCTGGGCGGCATCTACGGCGGCTTTTTTACTCCGACCGAAGCGGCGGCAGTCTCCGTGTTCTACGGCCTGGCGGTGGGCGTGTTTATCTACCGGGAGATCAACTTCAAAAAGCTCATCGACATCCTCATTGACTCCTGCAGCACCACAGCCACCGTCATGTTCATCACCATGGGCGCGACGCTGTTCGCCTACGTGCTGACCCGCGCCCGCCTGGACCTGGCAATCAAGAACTTCATGCTGGACATCACCAACGGCAATTGGATCGTCTTCTTTATCATCGTCAACATAGTCCTGCTGATTGCGGGCTGCTTCCTGGACTCCACCTCCGCGCTGTACATCTTCACCCCGCTCTTTGCCCCCGTGGCCCTGGAGCTGGGCATCAGCCCCATCCACCTGGGCGTGGTGATAATTGTGAACCTGGCCATTGGCCTCTTCACGCCCCCGGTCGGCGTGAACCTGTACGTGGCCTGCGGCATTGGGAATATCAAGATTGAGGAGATTACCAAGGGCATCATCCCCTGTCTGATTGCCGAACTGGCAGCGCTCCTGCTGGTCACATATGTCCCCGGCATTTCCACCATGTTTGTAGGGGCCTAGGCGGACGGCCAATGCGCCGCCGTTGGCGGCAAAGGTCTTGCTGCAAAAAACATCTCATCTGCCGGACGGGGGAGCCCTCCCTCGTCCGGCGAAGAGAAACCGTCAATATACACAACAAAAGCAAGGGTGTTTTAGCAAAACTGTAAAATCCGCAAATATCCCCTTGACAATGTCTGACAAAGTGGTATACTCCTAATCGTCATTTGTCCGACATACTACAAAGCGTACCCGGCATAGAAAACCAACTTACTGAAAACATGAGGTGATCGTTATGAAAGAGGTATCCATCAAGGAACTGAAAAACGCTGCCACACGGATGCGCATGAACGTGGTCGATATGATTTACAAGGCCCAGTCCGGCCACCCCGGCGGCTCGCTCTCCGCGGCGGACTTCGTTACCGCCTGCTACTTCAAGTACATGAACCTGGACCCCCAGAACCCCCGCTGGCCGGACCGTGACCGCATGGTCCTCTCCAAAGGCCACGTCTGCCCCATTCAATACGCCTGTCTGGCCGCTGCGGGCTTCTTCCCCGTGTCCGAGCTGGATACGCTCCGCAAGGAGGGTTCCAAGCTCCAGGGCCATCCCTCTATGACCAAGTGTCCCGGCATTGATATCTCCACCGGCTCTCTGGGCCAGGGCCTGGCCTGCGCCGCCGGTATGGCAATGGCGGCGAAGATGGACCGGAAGGATTACAAAGTCTTCTGCGTTGTCGGCGACGGCGAAGCCCAGGAGGGTGAGATCTGGGAAGCCGCCAACACCGCCAGCAAATACCGCTTGGATAACCTCATCACCTTTGTAGACTTCAACAATCTCCAGCTGGACGGCGCCTGCGACGAGATCATGCCCAACGGCGACCTGGGCGAGAAATTCAGAGCCTTCGGCTGGGAGACCATCGAGATCGACGGCCACAGCATGGAGGAGATCGTGGCGGCGTTGGATAAGTGCTACGCCTCCAAGAACGGCAAGCCCAAATGCATCTATGGACACACAGTCAAGGGCAAGGGCGTGTCCTATATGGAAAACCAGTGCGGCTGGCACGGCGTGGCTCCCAATAAGGAGCAGTACGAACAGGCTATGGCTGAGCTGAAAGCCCAGCTGTTGGATTAAGCGAGGAGGGACAGAGCCATGAGTGAGAAGAAAATGATTGCAACACGGGACGGCTTTGGTACGGAGATCGTGGAGCTGGGCAAAGAGGACCCCAACCTGCTGGTGGTGGACATCGACATCGGCAAGAGCTGCAAGACCGGCGAGTTCCGGAAGACCCTGCCGGACCAGTACATCAACGTAGGCATTGCCGAGCAGAACGGCGCGGGGTTCGCCGCGGGCCTCGCCGCCTGCGGGAAGACGCCCTTTGTGGTGACATACGCCGTTTTCGGCTCCCTGCGCATGTGCGAGATGATCCGCCAGGAAATCTGCTACACCAACCTGAACGTCAAGATTGCCTGTTCCCACGGCGGCGTGACCCCGGCCAACGACGGCGCGTCCCACCAGTCCATTGAGGACATGGGCGTCCTGCGCACCATCCCCAACATGACGGTCATCATGCCCGCGGACTACAACTCCGCCCGCAAGCTGGTCCGCCAGGCGGCCAAGACCTACGGTCCCATGTACCTGCGCTTCACCCGCGACGCGGTGCCGCAGATTTACGATGCGGACGTGGAGTTCACCATCGGCAAGGCCCACCAGATCCAGGACGGCAGGGACGTGGCGATCATCGCCAACGGCGACACGGTCCGGCTGGCGGCGGCAGCGGCGGCGGAGCTGGCAAAGGCCGGTATTTCCGCACGGGTGCTGGATATGCACACCATCAAACCCCTGGACGTGGAGGCCGTGGCTGCCGCCGTCAACGACATTGGCAAGATTATTACTGTGGAGGACCACAACATTCTCAACGGCCTTGGCTCCGCGGTCTGCGAGGTTGCCGCCGAATTGGGCAGGGGCCTTGTCAAGCGCGTGGGCATTCAGGACCAGTTTGGACAGTCCGCCCCCTATGAGCGGCTGCTGGAGATGAACGGCGTGACGGTGGAGAACATCGTCGGCATTGCCAGGAACATGCAGTAAACCTACCCTGCTCCTTTCGCTGCGGCCTGTGCCGGTTGATGCAGGCGCAGGCCGCCATATCATTGGAAGAAAAAGGATCAAAAAGAACTTTATTATGGAGGTTGCAGATATGCTTAACTTTAACGGACAGGTTGTTTTGATTACCGGCGCGGGTTCTCCGCGGGGCATGGGCCGCGTGTTTGCCCATGATTTTGCCAAGCTGGGCGCGAAGGTCGTACTGTGCGATATCAACAAAGAGGGCGTGGACGCCAACGTGAAGGAGCTGCAGGAGGCGGGATATGAGGCCGCCGGTTACGCCGCCAATCTCTGCGACGAAGCCGCTGTCGCTTCTCTGGTCAGCTCCGTTGTGGAGCTGTATGGCCGCATTGACGTGCTGGTCAACAACGCCGGCATCTCCCAGAAGGTCACTGTCGCCGACATGACCTTGAACGATATGCAGAAAATTTTCAGCGTCAACATGTTCGGTCTCTTCCTGCTGACCAAGGCCGTGTGCGAGGTGATGAAGAAGCAGAACTATGGCCGGATTGTCCATCTGTCCTCCGTCTCCGGCAAGCGGGGCGGCGGCGTGTTCGGCGGAGCCCACTACTCTGCATCCAAGGCCGCCGTGCTGGGCTTCTCCAAGAATCTGGCCCGCGAGGTGTCCCAATACGGCATCACCACCAACTGCGTATGTCCGGGACTGATCAACACCGGCATTTGGAAGAGCATGTCCCCCGAACAGGCCAAGCCGGTCATCGACGCCATCCCTATGGGGCGTCCCGGCGAGCCGGAGGAGGTCTCGGCGGCGATTGTCTTCCTGGCTTCCAAGGAGGCTTCCTACATCACCGGCGAGGAGATCGACATCAACGGCGGTTCCCACATGGATTAAGCTGGAATTAACCCCTATAAAGACCCCGGCCTGACATTTCAGGCCGGGGTTTCCATTTTTATTTTACATGCAGCAGCCTTGCCAGCTTCTCCCCGTGGGGGATCATCCTCAAATCCTCCCTGGTAATCATCCGCAGCGCGATGACCAGAATCAGGTATACCGCCACCGCGATGCCCACGGCGCACAGGGTGCACAGGCTGTCTTTCATATAGCTGCCGCCGATCAGCTGGCTCAGCAGCCCATGGGACGCCCAGGCCGCCGCGCCCATAATCGCGGAGGCGGCCGCCGGCTTGACAAAGATAAAGAAGTAATTCGGCTTTTCCTCCAGCATCCGGTGGACGATTGCCAGGTTTACCAGAGCAATCAGGCCATAGCAAATCAAGGTACCCAGCGGCGCGCCTTTGATATTGACATCCGGTTTGCCCACCAGCACATAGTTGATGGCGACTTTGACCGCGCCGCCCATAATCATTGTATAGACAGGCAGCTGTACCTTTCCGTGGGCCTGCATGATGGAGTTGGTCAGCAGCATGATACAGACAAAAATAGAGGCGATGCCCAGCAGATGCAGATGATAGGTAGCGGCAACGGCAGTCTCCTGTTCGGCAGGGTACAGCATCAGCAGAATAGGTCCCGCCAGTACGGACAGCCCTACGCCTGCCGGTATGGCCAGCGCCGCGATCAGCCGGAAGCTGGTCGAAACGATCTGGCTGATCTCCCTGTGGTTCCGCCGCACGACGGCTACTGAAATAGCCGGAATCAGGCTCACCGTTATCGTTGGCAGAAACGCCGCAGGCAGATTGAACAGCGTATTACTGAAGGAATACTCGCCGTACAAGTTGGCCGCCGCCCGCTCCCCCAGGCCCAGCACATTCTGGAGCTGGCCCAGGCAGATTGTCTGGTCCAGCATATTCAGCAGGCTCATGCTGGCCTGACCGATGGTAATGGGAATACCCAGGCCCAGCAGCCGTTTTACGATGGTACCGTAGCTCTGGGGCACATCGGTCCCCCAGAGGATGGGACCCCGGAGCTTGCGGTAATTGAGAATCATGTAGAACATCGCCAGCACGGTTCCTGCGCTGACGCCGAGGATCGCCGCCGCCGCGCCGTCCTCCAGTGGCCGGCCCAGGCGGATGATATACCAGGCCAGCGGCAGGCCGACGACCATCTTGAAAAACGCCTCAATAAACTGTGACACTGCTGTGGGCAGCATATTCTGCCGTCCCTGGGCAAATCCCCGGTAGGCGCACATAATGGACACGCTGATAACCGATATGCTCAGGGCGCGGATTGCTCCGCTGGCCAGGGAGTTATTGATCGCGACAGCCAGCTGGTCCGCGAAGAAGAACATGACCGCAGTACCCGCAATGCCCAGAATAACAAAGAGGGACATCGCGGTATAAAAGCAGCGTCGGATCTGCGTCCGCCGGTTGGCGGCGTGGGCCTCGCTGACGAGCTTGCTGAGAGCCAGCGGCAGACCGGTTGTGGATACGGTGAGGAGTATGGCGTAGATATTATAGGCGCTCTGAAAATGGACTAGCCCCTCGGCGCCCAGGATATTGTTCAGGGGAATTTTATAGATTGCGCCGCAGATTTTCACGAATATGGTGGAAATAGCCATAATGGTGACGCCGCCCATAAACGACTGCTTCTTTTCTCTGGACATGGAGTACCTCTTTTAACTTTGATGCTTATACTATACGCACCGGCGGGTCAAAGCATGACAGGCTGTCTCCGGGCGCAGACTGCGCCCCCACGGGGGGCGCATGGGGGACGGATCAATCGTCGTAGATACCGCCGCCGATAAATTCTCTCAGCAGCGAATCGGAGGCGACATACTTCTCGTCCAGAGTCTCGAATCTGGGGAAAGCCTCCGCCAGATGATGTACCTCGTTGTACCGCTCCATCTCCGGCGACAGATGCAGGTGGTCGAAAGCGGGCTGGGCAAAGGCTTTCAGCACGTTTACCTCGCAGGGCTGGGAGCTGTCGAACTTGATATCCGCGTTGTCCTTAAAGGGGGAGATGTACAGCTTTTCGCCCCGCCGCACATTGGCCCACATCTTCACTGTCACATCCGGCTCCCAGGCCCGGAACTTGGCGTCCCGCACGGTTCTTCTGGCCAGACGCATCCATGTGCGTTTGTATACCACGTTCCCCTCCTCGTCCACCACGTCGGAGCGGGCGGAGATATAGACCTTCATAGCGTTCCGGTTTTTCCCGGTGATGATGTCGTTGAGGGCGTGGATGCCCTCGAAGATGGCGATTTCGTCCGAACCCAGCTGGAGGGGGTGGGACTTGATGGCGGAGCGCATCTGCCGGGCAAACTCGAACTTGGGGACGAGGATTTTCTCCCCCTTGTCCAGCAGATTGAAGTGCCGGTTGAGCAGGTCCATATCCAGGCAGAAGGGGGACTCATAGTCGATCTCGCCCTCCCGGTTCCGGGGACAGGTCTCCGGGTCCACGGTCTGGAAGTAGTTGTCCAAGGCAATGGCGTGGGAGTGGATGCCCATTTCCTCCAGCTTTGCTTCGATCTTCTTGGCCGTAGTGGTTTTCCCGCTGCCCGACGGGCCTGAGAGCAGCACGATTCTGGATTTCGACAGATTGTCTGCGATTTTCCGTGCCGCAGCCTCGATGGTCTTGTTGTAATTGGCGTCGCATTCCTGGGCAAAGCCCTGCGGGTCCGTGCGGACCGCGTCGTTGATCTGTTTGAGAGAATAAGCCATAACGTTTCTCCTTTCTTTACACGTGCGCCATAGGTTTCTGATTGCTGTAAAACGCCCGGAAAGCCTCCTGGTTTGCCGCGATTTTTTCCGGACGCTGGACATACTCCTGCGGATACTTCAAGTTAAAGACCCGCTCAATCCGGTTGTGGACCGGGTCCACCATCTTCGTAGACCCGCCCGCGCCCAGACTGAGGATGCTGTGCAGCTCCTCCATGATGTAAATGTTGTACCAGCCTGTGCCGCCGGGCCTGCACCAACCCACATTTTCAAAGCTGCCGGACATATATTTCTGGCGGTAGAGGTAATAGGGACTGAACCCCGCGTTTCGCAGGGCCGGGTCGGCGTAGTCCAGCATCTCCGCCACCTCCTCCACCGTAGGAATGCGGGTTCCCTCCAGGGTAATCCGGCTTCCCTTTTTCAGCGACAGGGTGTGGACGGTGATATTGTCCGTTCCGAACCCGATGACCTCGTCCATGGTCCGCCGGAAGCCCGCCGGGGTATCCTCTGGAAGCCCGGCGATGAGGTCCATATTCACATGGGGGAACCCGGCCTCCTGCACCAACGCCACCGCCCGGCGGATTTCATCCCCGCTGTGGCGGCGTCCGATGGCGGCGAGGACGTGGTCCTCCATACTCTGGGGATTGACGCTGACCCTGGTGACGCCATTGCGCCGCAGGGCGTCCAGCTTTTCTCTGGTGATGGTGTCCGGCCTTCCGGCCTCCACGGTGCTCTCCACCATGCCGCTCAGGTTGAACGCTTCTCCCAGCTGTCCCAGCAGGCGGTCCAGCTGGTCCGCCGACAGGGTGGTGGGGGTGCCGCCGCCCATGTAGAAGGATTTCACCCGCAGGCCCAGGTCCCGCACCATAGCGGCGGCGCTGTCAATCTCCGCCGACAGCGCCGTCAGATACGGCTCGACCCAGTGGAAGGACTTTTCCACGCTGTTGCTCACAAAGCTGCAATAGGCGCACCGGGTGGGGCAGAAGGGGATGCCCACATACAGGGAGATTTCTTCCGGCAGCAGCTCCTTTTTTGCCTCCAGCCCCGCCTGGGCGCACTGGATACAGAGCTTCCGCCGGGCCGGGGAGACAAAATAGGCGCTGCGCAGGATGCGGTCTGTCTCCGCCTCGCTTTTCCCCTCCTCCAGCAGCCCCGCCGCCAGCTTCGCCGGACGGATGCCCGTCAGCGCGCCCCACGCAGGGGTCTCGCCGGTGATGCTCTGGGCGGCCTTAAAGAAGCTCAGCTTCACAATCCGCTGCTTCAGCCGCTCCTGCTCATAGGGGCCGGTTCCGGCGGGAATTTCTATGCGGGAGATGCCCTGGGCGGTTCTGCCGCCTACGGTGAGGGTGGTGGCGGCGGTATGGAGCTGCCGTCCGGCGGAGAGGGTGACAACAGCGGCGTCGCTGTCCTCGCCGTCGTAGACAGGCCGCTGGTCCGGGAAAAAGGCCAGCAGGCTCTGTTCCACGGCATAGCGGAAATCATGGCCCCGAAAAATCAGCTTCATTTGGACAACGCCCGCTTTACATAGGGGTTGAACTGCTTTTCATAGTCCAGAGAGGTAGCCTCGCCGTGGCCGGGCCACACAGTCCAATCCTCCTCCAGACGTCCCAGCCGGGCCAGGGAGGACCACATCTGCTGTTCATCGCCGCCGGGCAGGTCCACCCGCCCGCAGGAACCGGCGAACAGCGTGTCGCCGCTGAGCATAATATCCCCCGCCAGCAGGGTCACGGACCCTCTGGAGTGGCCCGGCGTGTGGAGGACGCGGACCGCCAATCCGCCCAGGTCCAGGGTATCGCCCTCGCCGTAGGTCCGCTGGTTTTTCCCCAGGTGGGGGAGGAAATAGCGGGGGTTGGGGCTTCCGGCGGGGCAGAGCTCCAGCTCATGGGCGTACACCGGCAGGTCCGGGAACCGCTCCAGCAGGGCGGGAATGGCTCCCACATGGTCGTAATGGGCGTGGGTGAGCAGGACCATTTTCAGCTCCAGACCGCTGCGCTCCACCATCTCCAGCGCCAGCTCCGGCGATCCGCCGGGGTCCACCAGCGCACACACGCCGCCCTCGCCAATCAGACAGCAGTTAGTCCCGATGGGTTCCACAGGGACAGTGTCAAAAATCATAAAATACTCCTCTCCATTTATTGTGCCTGTTTCAGAATCTTCTTTTCGCCTTATGGTTTTAATTACCTGTGATCCCCAATGGCAGATGCATTGAGGTAATGCCGTTTCAAATTTTCTGTATCAAACAAAATAGTAACCGGCCCATCGTTCACCGACTCCACCTGCATATCCGCGCCGAACTGGCCGTGCTGCACATCGAACCCCCGCTCCCGGCACCGCTCCATAAACCGCTCGTAGAGTGGGACGGCAACATCCGGCTTTGCCGCGCCGGTGAAGCCAGGGCGGCGGCTGGAGGTATCCGCATACAGGGTAAACTGGGACACCACCAGGAGGCTCCCGCCCACCTGCTCCAGATTTCGATTCATCTTACCGTTTTCGTCCTCAAAAACCCGCAGGTTGCAAATTTTATCCGCCAGCTGATTGGCGGTATCCACGGTATCGCCGGGACCCACGCCCAGCAGGACCAGATAGCCCTGGCCAATGGCTCCGCTGACGGCTCCGTCAATAGCGACGGAGGCCGAGCGCACACGGGTGACAACAGCACGCATAAGCAACTTCCTTTTTTACAAAATGTATTCTTTTCCGACATCAACCGGCAGGCCGGTTGACCTTCATAACGCTGGAAATATTGTGGAGCTTCCGAATAATCTGCTGGAGCTGCTTGGCATCGGACACGGCAATCACCATATGGAACAGGGCGAAGCCGTCGGCGGTGGTATGGATGTTCAGTCCCGTCACCGACGCCTTGCAGGCGCTCAGCACGGTGGAGATATCCACCAGCAGGTTAGGCCGGTCCTTGCAGATGACCTCCAGAGAGGTGTTGTAGGAATCATAGCAGTCGTCGCTCCAGGTAACTTTAATCCACCGCCCCTGTTCGGAGGGATTGCGTTCCGGATCGGCGTTGGGGCAGTCCTTCCGGTGGACGGACACGCCATAACCTCTTGTAATAAATCCGGTGATTTCGTCGCCTGGTACTGGCGAGCAGCACTTGGAGAACTTCACCAGGCAGTTGGACAGCCCCTCGACAATGATCCCCTTTTCGCTCTTCACCTTTCTGGGCGGCTGGGGCTTTGCCTCCTGAGCGGCTTTCTCCGCGGCCTCCTGGGCGGCCTTTGCCACGGCCACCCGGTTCATGTGCCGCAGCTCCTCCCGGACCCGGTTTACCGCCTTCAGGGCCGTGTACCCGCCGTAGCCGATGGCGGCGTACATCTCGTCCAGGCTCTGGAACCGGACCCGTTTGAGGATTGCGGGGAGGACTGCCGGGTCCGTGACCTGACTGACATTCAGTCCCGCGTGCTTCAGCTCGCTCTCGAAGGAGGCCCGGCCCTGGGCGATATTCTCCTCCCTGCGCTCCCGTTTGAACCACTGGCGGATTTTATTGCGGGCCTCGCCGCTCTTGGCAATATTGATCCAATCCCGGCTGGGGCCGTGGGCGGACTTGGAGGTACTGATCTCCACGATATCGCCGTTGTGGAGCTGGCAGTCGAAGCCCACCATTCTGCCGTTGACCTTCGCCCCCACCATGCTGTTGCCCACGGCGCTGTGGATGGAGTAGGCAAAGTCGATGGGGGTGGACCCGGCGGGCAGGTTCACCACATCCCCCCGCGGGGTGAAGACAAAGACCTCGTCGGAGAACATGTCGATTTTCAGGGAGTGGATAAACTCCTCCGCATCGGCGTCCTCCTGGTTTTCCAGCAGGCGGCGAATCCACTCATAGGCTCCCTCGCCGCCGGTGGAGGTAATATTCTGCTTATACTTCCAGTGGGCGGCCACGCCGTACTCGGCGATAGCGTGCATCTCAAAGGTCCGGATCTGGACTTCAAAGAGGATACCCTCCTCGCCGATGACAGTGGTGTGGAGGCTCTGGTACATATTGGGCTTCGGGGTGGCGATATAGTCCTTGAACCGCCCTAGAATCGGCCTGTAGAGGTCGTGGATGACGCCCAGCACATTATAACAGTCCGCCACCGAGTCCACCAGCACCCGGAAAGCAAAGAGGTCATAGACCTCCTCAATGGTCTTCTCCTGGCCGTACATTTTCCGGTAGATGCTGTAGGGGTGCTTCACCCGTCCGTAGACGGTGGCGTTGTCGATGCCCAGATCTACCAGCCGGTCCTGAATCTGCTGCTGGACATTAGTCATAAACTGGCCGTGTACCCGGCTCTCATTCTCCAGCCGGGCCTCGATATCGTTAAAGGCCACCGGGTCCAGGTATTTCAGGGACAGGTCCTCCAGCTCCCATTTCATCTTCTGCATTCCCAGCCGGTGGGCAATGGGCGCATAGATTTCCATGGTTTCAAAGGACTTTTTCTTCTGCTTTGCCGGCGTCTGGTACTCCATCGTGCGCATATTGTGGAGCCGGTCGGCAATTTTAATCAGGATGACCCGGATATCCTTGCTCATGGCGAAGAGCATTTTCCGCAGGTTTTCCATCTGCTCCTCTTCCATGGTATTGTATTTCACCCGTGTCAGCTTTGTCACACCGTCCACGATATCCGCGATGGTGGGACTGAACTGTTTGGCAATATCCTCATAGGAGGAATCGGTATCCTCAATGCAGTCGTGAAGGAGGGCGGCGATAATGGACTCGCTGTCCAGCCGCATTTCCGCCACGATCTGGGCCACCTGGAGGGGGTGGGTGATATAGGGGGAGCCATCCCGGCGCATCTGTGTGCCGTGGCGCTCCTTGGCGTAGTCAAAAGCCGCGCGGATCTGCCCCAGGTCCGCGGAAATATTATATCCTCGAATGGTTTTTTCCAGATGCTCGTAACGTTCTTCAACCGTGACCATCTTCAGTGCGCTCCCTTCTCTTCTTTCCCCAGGATGCTGCGCAGGCGCAGGATATACGCGCTCTGCTCCAGATCGGCCCGGCGACCGGGCTGGGGGCTTACTGTCATCATATCCTCCCGGACCGCCAGGGTGATCAGTCCCCGTTCCGCGAAGACCCGCACCCCCAGCGCAGAGCGCAGAAAGGGCTCCGCGCCGTCCACGGCCTCGGCCAGCTGCCGCAGTGTCGGCAGGGCGCCGCCCGGCGCGCCCTCTCTGGCCAGCCGCTCAATGGCCCACCAGAGCGCAGCGAACTGCCGCCGTTCGGGCAGGAGGCGGCAGGCTTCCCGGACGGTAATCCGTTCCCCCGCCACCAGCCGCTCCACCAGCTCCAGACAGCCCCGCTCCTTCACGCTGGGGCTGGCGGCGGGGCGCAGGTCCACCACCTGGAGCTGCACACTGCTGGAGCCGCGGAATTCGTTGATCTGCAGGTAGAACGCCACATCCACCCGCATACCGGCGGCAACGCCGCACTCTCCGGCGGTGGTGGAGAAGAAGATGGCGTCAAAGCTGCACCCGTTTTTGCTGATGCGCAGTTTCAGATGACGGTTCTGGCCCACATTCTGCATACTCTCCACCCTGGCGCCCATAATGGCGAAGACGGGACGGTTGTTGCCCGCGCCGTAGGGTTCCAGGCGGCCCAGCTCCTGCATTTCCTCCAGAGTAATGCGCTCAGGGTTCTGCAGGGCCACGTCAATGGCGAGGGAGGAGACGGGGGCCTTGCCGTCGCAGTAGTCGCACACGCAGCGGTTCATGCGGCGGCGGAAGGCGGGGATATCCTCCTCCCGGATATTGAAGCCCGCGGCCAGCTCATGACCGCCGAAGTCCACCAGCAGGTCGGCGCAGGATTCCAGGGCGGCAAAGAGGTTGAATCCGCCGTAGCTGCGGCAGGAGCCTTTGCCCATGCCGTTCTGCAGGTGAATCATAAAGCTGGGGCAGGAATATTTCTCGCTGAGGCGGGAGGCCACGATGCCCACCACGCCCTGGTGCCACACGTCGCTGGAGAGGACGAGTGCATTCCGCTCGCTTCGGGGCAGAGAAGCAATCTGCTGTACGGCCTGGGCAAAGATGCGCTGTTCCACAGCCTGCCGCTCCCGGTTGAGGCCGCAGAGGAGGCGGGCCATACGCTCGGCTTCGGGCCAGTTGTCCGTCAGCAGCAGGTCGGCGGCCAACTCGGCCTCTCCCATCCGTCCGGCGGCGTTGATGCGGGGGGCCAGGACGAAGCCGGTCTGGGTGGAGGTGATCTCCTTTTCCAGCAGGCCGGTCTCCTGCAGAAGGGCCTGTAAGCCGATGAAGTCGCTGCCGGCAATGGACTCCAGGCCCCGGTAAACGATGGTGCGGTTCTCGCCGGTCATCTGCATCACGTCGGCCACGGTGCCGATGGCGGCGAGGGTGCAGTAGCGGGCAAAGAGGGCGTCCTCCCGCTGTCCGCCCAGGGCGAGGACCAGTTTAAGGGCCACGCCCACCCCGGCCAGGTGTTTGAAGGGGTAGGGGCAGTCGGGACGCCGGGGGTCCACCACGGCCACGGCGTCGGGCAGGGTGTCTTTACATTCGTGGTGGTCGGTGATGACCAGGTCCAGACCGATCTGACGGGCGTATTTGGCCTCCTCCACGCCGGTGATGCCGCAGTCCACGGTGATGACCAGGGAGACGCCCTGGTCATAGAGGGCGCGGAGGGCGTCGCAGCCCAGCCCGTAGCCGTCCTCCACCCGGCGGGGGATATGCTTGAGGCACTTGGCTCCCTGGGAGCGCAGGTAGTCCACCAGCAGCACGGTGGCGGTGATGCCGTCCACATCGTAGTCCCCGAACACGGCGATGCATTCCCGGTCCGCCAGGGCGCGGCGGATGCGGGCGACGGCCTTGTCCATATCTTTCATCAGGAGGGGGGAATGGGAGAGATTCTGCTCCCGTTCCAGAAACGCCTCCCCTTCCTCCGGGGTTGCTGCGCCTCTTGCGGCCAGCACGGCGCTCAGCAGTTCCGGGTAGCCCGCTTCGCGCAGGCGGGCGGCAGCGGCTTCGTCGTATTCCCCTGCCGTCCATCTGGCGTATTTCATTGCGCGGCCCCCTTTCGCTGTCAATATCATTGGCGCACGGCCCTCGGTGAAAAAGGGCGCGATTCCGTAACAATTCAAATATTATAGCAAATAAAGAAGAAAAGGTAAAGAGGTGATTTTAAGGGAAAGAAAAATTCCAGCGGGAAAAATTCCGGCAGAGCGGGCTTTTCCACAGGGCCGCTCTCTCAAAGCGCGCATTTCCCGCGGGGTACAAACACGCCCGCCGTCTCCAACACCTGCCCGTGGTCCACGGCCAGGGTCCCCCGCAGGTACACCCGGTCCGCGCCGCCCTTTGTGCGCATACCCTCATAGGGGGTGTAATCCGCCTGCTGCGCCTGGTCCCGCACAGTAATCATCCCCTCTGCCGCCGGGTCCCAAACCACCACGTCCCCGTCGCTGCCGGGAGCCAGCGTTCCCTTGCGGGGCCAGCAGCCGTAGAGCTTGGCTGGATTTTCGCACAGGACCCGGCACATCTGGGCCTCGCTGATGCGGCCCGCCGCCACGCCGCAGGTGTACAGCAGCTGTCCACGGTGCTCCACGCCGGGCAGTCCGCCGGGGATTTTGGTGAAGTCGTACCGTCCCGCCCGCTTCTGGGCCAGGGTAAAGGAGCAGTGGTCCGTGGCCACGGTCTGAATCTCACCGTTTGCCAGGGCTTCCCACAGGGCCTCCTGGTCCTCCTTTTTACGGATGGGCGGCGCACAGACGTACTTTGCCGCCTCCAAGAAGTCCGGATTGCTATATACGCTGTCCTCCAGCAGCAGGTAATGGGGGCAGGTCTCCACATAGACCGTCTGGCCCCGCCGCCGTGCAGCCCGGACTTCCTCCAGGGACTCCCGTGCGGACAGATGCACGATAATCACCGGGACCTCCGCCACCTGGGCCATCCGCAGCAGATGCCCCACCGCCTCGGCCTCCAGGGGCGCGGGGCGGACCTGGGGGTGGGAGGCGGGACCCATGCGGCCCGCTTTTCTGGCCCTGGCAGTCAGGGCGTCGATGAGGCCGCTGTTTTCGCAGTGGACCCCGGCGATGCCCCCCAGTTCCTTCAGCCGCAGGAGGGTCTGGAACATATCCCCCTCCGGCAGCATCATGGCGGGATAGGTCATGTACATTTTGAAAGAAGAGATGCCCTGCTCCAGCATCTCCCCCAGCTCCTGGGAGATGCCCTCGTTCCAGTCGTCGACGGTCATGTGGAAGCCGTAGTCGCAGGCCGCGCCCGCCGCCTTTTCCCGCCAGCGGCTGAGACCGTAAGCCAGGGTGTCCCCCTTGTCCGGCGCGGCGAAATCCACCACCATGGTCGTTCCGCCCCGGAGGGCGGCCCGGCTGCCGGAGGCAAAGGTGTCGGCAGTAATGGTACCGCACACCTCCAGGTCAAAATGGGTGTGGCCGTCAATAAAGCCGGGGAACAGCAGCTTGCCGGTGCAGTCCACCGCCTGGGCATCCGCAGCGGAAATATGGGGCTGCATCTGTACAATTTTCTCATTTTCTATCAGGATATCCAGTTTTTGCATACCCGTTCCGGATACCGCCGTACCGCCATGCAGCAATGTTTTCATCGCCAAACCCTCCTTATATTACAAAAACTTGGGGAAAGTATATCATATTTTCAGCGACATATCCAGTAGAGCGGCGGAAAGGATGCAGAAATTTTTCTATCTTTTATTCAAAATGGACTAGCCAAACGCGAAAACTTGGGGTATAATCGTGATTGTACATAGGCTGGACAGAGAGCCGGTCTAAAAAACAAAATATTGAGGAGGAACCCCGAAATGAGAAATTCAAACAAGCTGCTTGCCTTGGCGCTGGCGGCGGCCTTAGCGTTAGGCACGACCGCCACCGCTTTTGCGGCGGAAGATGGCAAAGACAGCAAGGGCGAGACTACGCCCACCAACACCACTGCTCCCGCCGACACCGGCAAGAAGGATGAGACCACCCCTGCCGGCGGCGAGGAGAAGAAGGACGAGGACACCACTCCTGCTGATGGCGAGGAGAAGAAGGACGAGGATACCACTCCCGCCGATGGCGAGGAGAAGAAGGACGAGGATACCACTCCCGCCGATGGTGAGGACAAGAAGGACGAGGACACCACTCCTGCCGATGGCGAGGACAAAAAGGACGAGGACACCACTCCCGCCGATGGCGAGGACAAGGGCGAGGAGCCCGCTCCCGCTGGCAGCTACACCGATGTCACCGATAAGAACTGGTACTACGGCGCTGTGAACTTCGTCACCGAGAATAAGCTGATGGACGCTCTGGACGAGAACACCTTCGGCCCCAGCGAGAAGATGACCCGTCAGATGCTGGCTGTGGCTCTGTACCGCCTGGCCGGTTCTCCCGAAGTCACCGCCGAGAATCCCTTCACTGACGTGGCTGACGATGCCGCATACAAGGACGCCGTGGTGTGGGCCTACAGCGTAGGCGTTGTCAACGGCCTGACCGAGACCACCTTTGGCCCCGACGCCTCCATTCAGCGTCAGGCCATCGCCGCCATGCTGGCCCGCTATCTGGGTGTTGACACCACAGAAGAGGCTGACCTGAGCGCGTTTACCGATGCCGACGCCATCCAGGCTTATGCCAAGGGCGCAATGAGCTGGGCTGCTGAGAACAAGCTGCTCCAGGGCGACGCTAAGGGCGCAGTGGATCCCCGCGGCGACGCGACCCGTGCGCAGGTAGCTACCATTCTGGAGCGTTTTGCTCCCATGGCCGAGGACAAGGTCCCCGGTGCGGACGCCAATACGCCCGATGATGATGCCACCACCCCCGCCGACACCGACAAGAAGGATGACGCGGACAAGGCTGACGATGCGGACAAGACCGATGACGCCAATAAGACCGGCGATACGGATAAGGCCGATGATGCCGGTAAGGCTGACGACGCCGATAAGGCCGATGATGCCGGTAAGGCTGACGATGCCGACAAGGCCGACGATGCCGATAAGGCCGACGACACTGATAAGGCCGATGCCGATAAAGAGTAATTTACATCCAATATTGCATAATCGAGCAAAGGGACTGCCGGTCACGGCAGTCCTTTTGCCCTTGCTTTACTGAACCGAGGAGGAAAGTATGACATGAACGCTGTAAAGAAGCTGTCCACCCTTCTGCTGGCGTTGACTGCGGCGTTGTGCCTGACCGCTGCCGCATCTGCGGCGGAGAAACTGCCCTACGCCGACGTCACGGAGAAAAACTGGCTTTATGACGCCGTCTCCTTTGTCACAGAGGAGGACCTGATGGACGGCCTGACCGAAACCGCCTTCGGCCCCAGCCGGAATCTGACCCGTCAGATGCTGGCCGAGGCTCTGTACCGGCTGGCCGGATTCCCGGAGACCGCCGCAGAAAATCCCTTTACCGACGTAGCCGACAATGCCGCCTATAAAGACGCGGTGGTGTGGGCCTACGGCGCGGGGGTGGTCAACGGCCTGACGGAAACCACCTTTGGCCCCGACGCCTCCATAGAGCGTCAGGACATTGCCGCCATGCTGGCCCGCTTTTTGGATGCGGCTCTCTCCGGCGAGGAGGGGCTGGACGCATTCAAGGACGCTGCCGCGGTCCGCGGCTACGCCAAGGGCGCGCTGTCCTGGGCGGTTGCCAACGGGCTGATCCAAGGCAATCCGGACGGCACGGTCAATCCGCGGGGCAACGCCACCCGCGCCCAGGCGGCGGCAATTCTCCAGCGGTTTGCGCCTATGACCGGCGACAGGGAGCCCACCCAGACGGGATTGCAGCGCAGCGCAGAGAGAGCCATCGCAAAGCAGCAGTACCAGACGGCGGCGGACTGCTTCCGCAAGATGGAGGAAGCTGGATTCATCGGCGGCAGCGAGCTGGGACAGCGGCTGTTTGACACCGCCTACGCGGCCAGCCAGACAGAGGCGTATACCGTATGTGTGGAGCTGCTGGAGGAGGCGGCGGACCTGGAGAACGCGGCGGCGGTGAATGAGCTGGGCGGCTGCTATCTGACCGGGCGGGGCGTGAAAAAGGACGAGGAAAAGGCGTTGGAGCTGTACAAAAAGGCGGCGGAAATGGAGTCTCCGTCCGCACTGTACAATGTGGGCGTCTGCTATGCCTACGGATATGGCGCAGAGGCGGACGAGGCCGCTGCATTCCAGTGGTTCCAGAAGGCGGCGGAAGCCGGTTCCCCCTCCGGCATGTTTGCCGCCGGGTCCTGGTACGCCGAGGGAAAGGGCGTCAAGGCCGATGAAGAACAGGCCCGCGCCTGGCTGGAAAAATACGCGGCAAGCGGTAATTCCATCTGGTCCGAACAGGCCCAGGCCATCCTGGAGGAGTTGGAGGCAGCGTAAAATCTGAGAATAAGGTGGCGGCGGGGACGGCGGCTGCGTACAGTATAACAGGGCAAGAGCGCGGAGCGTGGAAATCACCGGAACGCAGGAGGTTTCAGATGAAACGGAAATGCACCGCCGGGGGGATGGTCCCCCATGAATAAACAGCCCGTTCTTTATCTCCAGAAGGACCCCCGCTGGAAGAACCTGCCCTACCGGGCGCCGGGTGAGGAGAGCACCATCGGTTCCGCAGGCTGCGGTCCCACCTGCGCCGCTATGCTCATCCAGACGCTGACCGGAAAGACCTTCACCCCGGAGGACGCCTGCCGGTGGAGTGTGGAGCACGGCTACAAGGCTCTGCGGCAGGGGACCTACTACGCCTATTTCAAGCCGCAGTTTGCCGCCTTCGGTATCCCCTGCGACCAGCTCAGCTGGGCGTCCACCTACGGAAAACCCTACCACGAGAACCACGAGCGGGCGTTGAAAATGCTCCAGGACGGGTATTATCTCATCGCCCTGATGAACAAAGGAAACTGGACCAGCAGCGGCCATTTTATTGTGGTCTGGTGGGCGGACAGCAAGATCCGGATCAACGACCCCAACAGCACCAGGGACATCCGGGTCAATGGCGACCCCAACGACTTCCGCAGCCAGGTCAAATATTACTGGTGGGTAGACGCCCGCAGCTACAACCATAAGGAGGACGACATGATGAACGGCGAACAGATTCTTGCCGCACTGTCCGACGGGCAGGCGTATGACCTGCTGCTCAAAGCCCAGCGTCATGCACTGACGCTGCCGGAGCCCCAGTGGAGCCAGAAGGAGGGCCACTGGCAGGACGCTGCCAAGGCCGGAATCCTCAACGGCGAAGGCCCGGAGGGATTCCTCAAACGGGACGAGGCCGCAGCGATCCTGGGCCGAAAAGGGCTTCTGTAACCAGACTCTGTCCCCCAATGCCGGTACTCCCGGCGTTGGGGGGATTTTCAGGGCATTGACAGCGGGGCCAATCCGGAGTATAATGCGGAGGCTGGCAGGTTGTCAGTGAAATTGTGCCTGGATACGGCAGAAAAACTTTGAAGGAGCATAAAATGACAAGGAAATGTTTGCTTGCCTGGATGCTGGCCCTGTTTGCCGGAGTTCTGTCAGGCTGCGGGCAGAAAAGCGAGACCTCGTGGACTGCTGCGCAGATGGCCGAGGCAATCCTGGCCGTGCAGGACGGCGTGGACAGCGTGGAACAGGCCGCGTATGGCGAGGCTTCGTTCACGGATTATCTGAACAATTATTACCGTCTGGACCCCCAGACGGTGGCGGACGGCTCTGTTTTGTACGTTGGCGGCGCCTCCGCAACGGAGATTGCCGTACTGCGCATGACCGGTTCCAAACCGGCAGAGGAGGCCGTCCAGAGGCTGGAGCAGTACATACAGGAGCGGACAGGCGCGTTTACCGGGTATCTGCCGGAGGAGGCCGCTGTGCTGGAGCAGTCAACCGCTGTGCGCACAGGGGATTATGTCGCGCTGCTGATCTGCGGGAACCAGCAGGGGGCGAAGGACGCCTTCCAAAAGTGTTTTGACGGAACCGAACCGCCGGCGGCTTCCGTGGGTCCGAAGCCTGTGGAAGAGAAGCCGGAGCCTGCGGACGCGGCCCCCGAACCAGCGGAGCCGGAAGCAGCTCCGGATGCGCCGCCGGACGATGCGCCTGCGCCGGATGAGGCGGAACCGTCGCAATCCGAACAGACGCCCCCGCCGGAGGTCCCGGCGTCATCAATGGAGCCGGTCCCGGCCCCCGACCCGGAGCCTGCGTCCGAACCCGCGCCGGAACCGGAACCCACACCGGAACCAAAGCCAGAGCCGGACTCTCCCTGGAGCTATGACAAGGACCGGCTGGTGTCGGCGTGGAGCGCGGGGGATTGGAGCAAGCTCCACCAGCGGGACCGTGAAATCCTGGATATCTGCAACGATGTGATTGCGCCGCTGTCCGGCCTGTCCGCCTACGACCAGGAGCTGGCCGTCCACGACTGGATGATTGCATGGGGCAGCTATGACTCCGATACCCTGAGCCACGGTCAGAGCGCGGAGCCGAACCCGGACCACGACAATCCCTATGGATTCCTGATTGGAAAGAAGGGCATCTGTCTGGGCTATACCTCCACCTTCCAGCTCTTTATGGACCTGCTGGGAATTGAGTGCATCACTGTCTCCGGAACTGCTTACAGCAAGACCCAGGAACACGCCTGGAATATGGTCCGGCTGGACGGAGAGTGGTACTGCGTCGATGTGACCTGGGACGACCCGACCACATATGGAAGCGTCTCAAAAACAACCGCCCACCGCTACTTTAACGTCACCAGCGAGTACCTGCGGGGCCGGGACCATCAGTGGGATGCGTCCGCGGTCAGCGAGGCCACCGCCACCAAGTACGCCTGGAATCCGTATGCGTGATGGGCCTCCCGCCAACTGCAATTCTTCCTCCAAAAATCAAGCAGGGGCGGTCTCCGGAAAAGGAGGCCGCCCCTGCTGTTTCATGCTTCAGGCGTATATGCTTTGGATGTATCAATGGCAATGGTCCGCTTGGCGCTGTCCCAGTCCACGCCGAAATTCATAGCCTGTCCAATATCCCGGAGCTTAAAATAGTTGTTCCCGCCAATGTTATAGGCGGTAAAGGACACAGCCTTTCCGTCCAGAAGAATCCGGGCGGCGGTGGGGACGGCGGTTTTCTCCTCCTCCCCTGCGCCGCTCATCTCCCCGCCTGCGGCGGTGTAAGCCTGACCGGGCGCCAGATTGATGGTCTTGGTGGGGGCGTCCCAAGCGACCTCAAACTGCTTGGCGGTCCCCCGCAGCGCATAGGCCAAATCCCGCAGCTTGAAGTAATTCGCCCCCTCAATGTTGTAGGCGTCAAAGGCCGTCTCGCTGCCGTTGACCAGCACGGCGGATGCGGTGGGGACCGCGGCCAGCGTCTTTGGGGCCGTGACCGCCGGCAGGCCGCTGTTCAGGTGGAAAGCAATCTCATCCAGCCGGTCCACATAGCCCGCCGGCATGAACCGGTCCAGCTCCGGCAGGACGCTCCCGGCGAAGTACAGGTCCCGCAGAGCCGCGCAGTCGCTGAACAGAGCCGCGCTCAGCTTTGTCAGGCTCCTGGGCAGGGCCACGGCGGTCAACGCCGCGCAGCCCCGGAACATATGACTGCCGCTGAACTCCGTCATTCCCTCCGGAATGGACACCCTGGCCAGACTCCGGCACCCGCTGAACACGCCGTCCGCAAACGCGACGCCCTCCTTTCCGCCCCCGACGTCCACCCCTTCAACGCTGGTCAGGGCGGCGCAGTTGGCAAAGGCGTAGCTGCCGGTTTCCCGGACCGTGTTGGGAATGCGCACCGAGGTCAGGCCCGATGCGAAAAAGGCGTTGCTGCCGATGGACGCCACGCTGTCCGCAATCTGCACCGACGTCAGGTTGGCGCAGGAATGAAAAGCGGAGTCGCCAATGGAGGTCACGCCCTCTTCAATCACCACTTCCCTGATACGGTTCCGGTCCCATGGGACGCCCTGCAGGGCATAGGACCACATCTCCCCCGTTCCGCTGACGGTGAGAACGCCGTCCTCCGTACACGCCCACGTCAAATGCTCCCCGCAGGCATTGCCCGCGGCCCCCGCCGTCCCAGCCAGCAGGAACAGCATCAGGCAAAACGCCGCCACAAATGAGAACCGCTTGTTTTTCATGCTTTATAACTCCTATCCTTTCCAGGCGCCGGTCCATGCTCCCAGCGCTGCGGACCTGCCTCAGCCCCACAGCGCAGAGAGCATGGGGATGATTTGCTTTTTTCGGGACATGATCCGGGGCAGAAATGCCTCGTGATCCTTCAGCTCCACGTTGAACGCCTGGCGGAAGGTGTCCTCCCCGCCCAGGCACAGCACCTTGCTGCCCTCCAGCAGCACGTCCGTCAGCATCAGCAGCACCATGCTGTACTGATGCTCCTCCTTGGCCTGGGCCATCAGCTCCAGGAACTCGTCCTTCCGCTTCAGGTGCCGGTCCGAGTCCACGCAGGTGATCTGGCTGACCCCGAAGTTGTGGCCCGCGATATGGAACTCCTTGAAATCCGTGAACAGCAGGTCCTTTGCCGGCTTGTCCTCCGGGGCGGAGGCGGAGAAAATTTTCCGTCCCAGCTCGTCCAGGGAGATGTCCGCAATATACGCCATCCGCTCCGCCATCTTCTTGTCCCGCGCCGTTGCGGTGGGGGACTTGAACATGACCGTGTCCGAGAGAATGGCCGCGGCCATCAGACCCGCCAGCTTCCCGGAGGGCATCAGGCCCCGCTCCTGGTACATCCCCGCCACAATGGTGGTGGTGCTGCCAACAGGTTCGTTGCGGAAATAGATGGGGTTTTTGGTCTGGATATCCGCCAGGCGGTGGTGGTCGATGATCTCCAGTACGTCGGTCTGCTCCAGGCCGGGGACCGATTGGGACGCCTCGTTGTGGTCCACCAGCACCACCTTTTTCCGCCGGGGCTTGATGAGGTGGTACCGGGAGAGGGTTCCCACCACCTTCTCCTGGCTGTCCAGAATGGGATAGCTGCGGTAGCGGCTCTGGAGGACCTCCTCCCGCACGTCGTCGATATAGTCCTCCAGATGGAACGCCTGCAGCTCGGTCTTCCGGGCCACCCGCTTGATGGGAATGGCGTGGAAGATGCGGCGTACGGCCCGGTAGCTGTCGAAGGGGGTGGAGATGATGCAGGTGTCCCCGGCGGAGGCCCGCAGCTCCTCCGGCAGCTCCGCCTGGCAGAGAATCACGCAGGTCACGCCGTATTCCAGAGCCGCCTTCAGCATGTCCGGCTGGTGGCCGCAGATGAGAATGGTGTCCTTCCGGCGGAAGGGGGGCAGCTCCGTCCCCTGGGGCAGGGCCAGGATGACCTCGCCGGAGATGGTGTTGACCATGTCCACGCCCTCGCTGAGCAGCTGGCCCTCCAGTACGCTGAGGATGTTGAACAGGGGGACCTTCCGCAGCGTGGGGTCCTCAATGGTGCGCATGTCGTAGCCCGCGATATCCCCGGCGGACATCATGCCCTTGAGGTGGCCCTCGTCGTCGGTGACGGGGATGGCGGAGATCTGGCGGTCCTCCTCCAACGCCGCCCAGGCCCGGCCTACGGTGACGGCCTCGTGGAGAATGGGCGGCACGTCAAAGTCCAGGTCAAGAACCTGTGTGCGCATGTTCTTGATAAAGATGGGCGGCTCAAAGCCGAAGTGGTTCAGAATCAGCCTTGTCTCGTCGCTGATGTGGCCCAGGCGGGCGGCCACGTACTGGCGGTCGCCCACCGCGTTGCGCAGAGCGGCGTAGGCCATAGCGGAGACGACGGAGTCCGTGTCCGGGTTCCGGTGTCCGGTGACGTAGATTTGTTCCATAGGCTCCCTTTACTCCTTATATCTTACGGTTCTCTTATCCGTTGGCATTGCCGGTACGGTTGTAGTTGTTGATGCGCCAGATGATGACGGACATCTCGCAGCGGCGGATGGCATAGGTGCCCTTGAAATTCACCTTGCCGTTTTCCGTGGTGCCGTTGACAATACCGGCCTGGTACAGCGCCACCACATAGGGGGCGGACTCCAGATTGGCGGCCATGTCGTCAAAGGGGGAGGTCTGGACGGCGTTGGCCGGCAGCTTCAACGCTTTCGCGGCGATCTCGGTAATGGTATAGCGGCTGATCTTGCGGTCCGGGTCCACGCTCTTGGGCAGCAGCTTATCCGTCACGGCGCGGCTCATGTATCCGCTGGCCCAGTGGTTGCCTGTGGGGGCCTGCTCGGCGTATCCGGCGGCCAGCATAATCATCTTCAGAGCCTCGCCGTAGGTCACGGCGTCGTTGGGATAGAATTTCCCGTCGCTGCGCCCGCCGATCACCCCTGCCTGGGCCAGGTCCATCACCGCTGTGTAGTACCAGGCGTTGGCGGTGGTATTGGGCACGTCCGCAAAGCTGACGGTATAGCTGGGCTTGGAGACGCCGGGATTGGAGACGCCGGGATTCGGGTCCGGCGTGGTGGGCGCGGGTGCGGTGACGGTGATGCGCACGGTACCGCTGACCTTGCTGCTGCCCTCGTCATAGGCGGAGAAGGGGATGCTGACCGTGCCGCTGTACCCGGCCTTGGGGACGAAGGTGACATTGTTCATGCTCAGGGCGTTGACGCCGGTGTTGGCGGTGGAGACGCTGTACCAGACGCTGTCGCTGGTGATGGCGGTGCCGACGCTGGTGTTGGAGCGGCCATAATAGAGGGTACCGTAGGAGGCGGCAGGCGGGGTGAAGGAGACGGTGGAGAGCTTGCCGGTGGCTCCCAGCAGCTTCTCAAAATCGCTGGCCCTGAAATTCACCCCCACGGAGGTGGCGTTATAGGACACCGTCAGCTCGCCCACCGTGAACCGGACATTGCCGGAGTACAGCAGCTTGCCCTGGGCGTCGTAGGCCAGATAGCTCACCGTATCCGTGAGGCTGGTTCCGGGGACGTAGGTGATGTCTTTGATCAAATCGCCCCTGGACGCGCTGTAGTAGAAGGGCCGGCCGGAGATATTGGAGGCGGTGAGCTTGGTTCCCCGTCCGCTGGACGTATAGTTTACATAGAGGGAGCCGCTTTCGGGGACGCTGGTCAGCTGGATGCTGAAGGCGGACCCGCGGTTGTTGGTAGCGGCCTGGTACACGGAGAGGAAGTCCGCTTCATTGAGGGTGTAGGTCCCTCCCGCCGTGACCCGGCAGTTAATGTCGGCCACCGTGCCGTTGCTGACGAGGATATACATATTGCCCTCCAGATAGGTCTGGCGGCCATAGTTGTTCTCACCGAAGGCCTCAAAGGGGATAATCACATACCCGGACTGCTTGGTTCCGGCAATAAACGTCACGTCGTCGATCCCGATCTGACTGCGGCCCGGCTCAATGTAGAGGGTGTCGCTGGAGCGCAGCCGTGTGCCGGGATTTGTTGCGGAGGCATAGTCCACATACAGACTGCCCTCGGCGGAGCTGGGCAGCTGGGTGAAGCGGACCCAGGTAAACAGGCCCCTGGGGAATGCGTCCATCCAGAACTCGTCAAAGGACTCCGCTTTCAGCTTGAGGGCGGCATCGCGGGAGGCGGTATAGAACACGTCCATATCCCCGGCGCTCTGGCCCACGGTGATGGTGAGCACGCCCGGATATTCCTTGCCCTTGGTGTCGTAGGCGTTGAAGTTGATGGTGTAGGTCCCGGAGGCATCGCCGCTGGGACTGAAGGCCACGTCCTTCAGTCCGGCCTGACGGTTGGAGGGGTCGAAGTAGTACCGCTCTGCGGCGTTTACCTTCAGGGAGCCGGTTTTGGAGGAGCTGGCGGTACCGAAGACCACATAGTCCGGCTTATACTCCGTGCGGCTGTAGACGGCCTCGTAAATCTGCTCCTCCACCGTCTGGGAGGACTGACTGTCCTTGTCGCCCAGGTAGAAATTTTTATCGCTGCGGCCCACGGCGGCATAGGCGGTAATCAGGTCCTGCACCCGCACGGTGACGGTGCAGGAGGCGCTGATGGGCTGGGTGGTCAGGCTGTTTTTGGGGACGGCCATCACGAAGCACACGTACTTATAGGACCCCTCCTTGCTGGTGATGGAAGTGGGGAGGGTATAGGTCTTCTCGCTGCTGATGAGCTTGCCCTCATAGTACCAGTTGTAGGTCAGGTCATAGTCGTTGGTGATATCCGCCGTGCCGATGGACATGCTGACGTCGCTGAGGGAGAGGGACGCGCCGTCGTCGTCCACCGCGGCATAGACCACCGGGTTTTCCGGCAGGGAGATTTTCACCTCGCTGTAGTCCACGGCCCGGCACATGGTACAGAGTCCGTTGGAGAAGTTGTGCCTCTGCCGCTGCACAGTGACGGGACTGCTGTGATAGCTGCAGGCGCCGGAGTGGGTGCCGTCGCCGTTGTCGGAGTAGATGGCGTCATGGTTTTCCGGGTCCCGGTCCAGCTTGCGCAGCTGGGAACGCTGGAACTCCGGACAGTTGGGATTGTGGCAGAAATACTCCTCCACGCCCTCCTCGTGGCAGTTGGCCTCCTTGATGATACTCGCTGTGCAATCCGGCTGGTTGCAGGCCGGACAGTAAACTTGGGCCGCGTATGCGCTGGGGATCATGGTAATGGTCAAGGCCGCGGCCAGCAGGCCCGACAATACATTTTTTGTCCTTTTCATCTTGTTCCTCCTGATCGGATTGCCGCCGCGGTACTGTCCGCAGCAGGCCGATGACATTATAGCACAGATTAGGAAAAAAGTTGTTACAAATTTGCAACAGCTTCCATTTTTATTTTTACATCCCCTCCGGGAAGATCTCCTGCAGAGGGATTTCCAGTCCGGGGAAGGTTTCCGTGCGCAGGGTCTGGAGGCTGCTGAACGCCTCGCCCGCGCCGTAAAGACCGTCTGTCAGGGTATAAATGCTTACAATTTTGTTTTTAGGGTCAACAATCCAGTATTCCTCCACACCGGCCCGCTGGTACTGATGATACTTAACAAAGCGGTCCATGCCTGCGGTGGATGGGGAGAGGATCTCAACCGCCAGCTTGGGCGGACCGAAAAATCCCCGCTCCCCGATTTGCCTGGGATCGCAGATCACAAACAGGTCCGGCTGTACGACGGTGGTAATAGCGTCGCCGGAGTCCTCCGGCTGGTTGAACAGAAATACGTCAGCCGGGGCGTGGAATACCTGGCAGGGTCCTTTTCCTAGAAAATTGTGAATGCGTGCCAAAAGAGAAGAGCTTATGATGGTATGCGCGGGCCGGGGCGCGGCGAGCAGATACAGTTCCCCGTCAATCAGCTCATACCGGTTGTCGTCATCCATTTCATTCAAATCGTATAAAGTCAATGGTTTCCGCTGTGGCAGCATAATCACCTCCCTTTCTCCCAGTTCGCCCGCGCCGCGTCCCGCACCGTCTCCAACGCTGCGCCCTGCGCTTTCGCGGCGGCATCCTCATACTCCGGCTTCCCCTTGGTCACGCCGTATCCTCTGCCAACCTTAAACGAAACAGGCCCGAATTCCGTCTCCACAGTCTCTTTTTCTACTGCCAGCGCATACCGGGAACAGTCCGTACGCCGGACGCCGAAGGTGCCGGTATGGGTAAGAATCTCCCCCGCCAGCCGGTCCGCGTCAGCCGGGCGGCACAGGCAGACGAGCAGCACGCCCGGCCTGTTCTTCTTCATTTGCAGCGGAATGTAGGATACATCCAGTGCGCCCGCCTCCAGCAGACGCTCCATGGCATAGCCCAGGGCCTCGCCGGTCATGTCGTCGATGTTGGCTTTCAGCTCTGTCACAGCGTCGTTGGGACCCGCCCCGGACGCCGCCGTGTCCAGCAAAAAGGCCCGGACGCAGTTGGCGCGGGGAAAATCCTTCGTCCCGCAGCCGTAGCCGCAGCCCAGCACGGTCCCCGACGGCATCGCGCCGAAATGACCTGCAAAGAGCTTTAGCAGCGCCGCGCCGGTGGGGGTGCAGAGCTCGGCGGCAATCTCCCCGGCGGCGATAGGCACGCCCTCCAGCAGCCGGGCGGTGGCGGGGGCGGGCGCCGGGAGAATGCCGTGGGCTGTGGAGACGCTGCCGCTGCCCACTGTCACCGGCGATGCGCAGACCTCCTCCGGCCCCAGCAGCTCCATCAGATAGCACACCCCGGCCACGTCCATCACCGCATCCAGGGAACCCACCTCGTGAAAATGCACCTCTCCCGGCGCACAGCCGTGGGCCTGGGCCTCCGCCTGGGCAATGAGCCGGTAGGCTCCCTTTGCATTCTTCCGGACTGTCTCCGGCAGGGGGAAGCCGTCGATGAGAGCGTCAATCTCTGCCGGAGTGCGGTGATGGTGGCCGTGGTCATGATGGTGGCCGTGATGGTCATGCCCCTCCTCCTGACCGTGGATGCGCACCGCCATGTGGACGCCAGAGATGCCCCGGCGCGTGACCGGCTCCGCTTCCACTGTCACGCCGGGCATCAGGCTGTTCATGACATGCAGAAAGTTTTCCTTTTCTTCGTACAGTTCAAACAGAGAACCCATCAGCATATCGCCTGCCGCGCCCATGGCGCACTCCCAATACAGCGTCCTCATGTCTCCTCGACCCCCTTCATCTGGTTGATCCGGCTGGCCAGGAATCCCGCGCCGAAACCGTTGTCAATATTCACCACGCTGATCCCGCTGGCGCAGGAATTGAGCATAGCCAGCAGTGCGGCTACGCCCCCCAGGTTGGCCCCATAGCCCACGCTGGTGGGTACCGCGATCACCGGACAGCTGACCAGCCCGCCGACCACGCTGGGCAGCGCGCCCTCCATCCCCGCCACGGCGACGATACACCGGGCGCGGGTAAGGGTATCCAGCTCCGCCAGCAGGCGGTGCAGTCCGGCTACGCCAGCGTCATAGACCCGCTCCACCCGGCTGCCCAGAGCCTCTGCCGTCAGCGCGGCCTCCTCGCAGACCGCCAGGTCGCTGGTCCCGGCGGATACCACGGCCACCAGACCCGTCAGCTTTTGTTCCTTCGGGTTGGCGGTGGCCAGACAGGCGGTGTCACTGTAGCGGTAGGGGAATTTCCCCCGCAGCTGCGCTTCCTTCTCCGCCGGGAGCCGGGTAATCAGGATATTGGACGCGCCCCGGTCCATCATGCACCGGACGATTCCTTCAATCTGCGCCGCCGTCTTCCCCTGGCCGAAAATGACCTCCGCCGCCCCCTGGCGGTCCGCGCGGTGATGGTCCACGCGGGCATACCCCAGGTCCTCAAAGGCGGGACGGCTGATCTGCCGGGCGGCCTCCTCCACCGATGCGCCGCCGTCGCGGACGCGCTCCAGCAGGGCCAGCAACTCCCTCTCGTTCATAGCATTCCCCTTTCCCGCCAGTCAGCGGCTGAATTGATATAAATTGCATTTTATCATGCCATTGTATAGTTTTCGTTTCTTATCCGCTTTCCGGCCAAAAAATTTTTCAAAGTCCGGGTGGCTGGTCAGTACCAGCGTACGCCACTTGGGCGGAACAGACCGGTAGACCGTGCCGAACATCCGGTACAGCTCTTCCGCCTCCTGCTGCTCCAGCAGACGCTCGCCGTAGGGCGGATTGGTGACAATCTGTCCATACTCCCCGCAGCAGCGCAGGACGGCGGCGTCCGCCGTTTCAAAGCGCACCAAGTCCTCTACGCCCGCCTTTGCCGCGTTCTCCCGCGCGATTTTGACGGCGCGGGGGTCGAGATCGCCGCCCCAGATGTCGTAGCTGCCGTCAAATTCTCCGTCCATAGCCTCCCCGGCGGCGTCCAGCCACAGACCGCTGTCCAGCCATTTCCACTTCTGGGCGTCGAAGGAACGGTCCAGGCCGGGGGCGCGGTTTTTGGCTATCAGCGCGGCCTCTATGGCAATGGTACCGGAACCGCAGAAGGGATCGCGGAAGGGGTCCTTGCCCCGGTACCGGCTCAAAATCACCATAGCCGCCGCCAATGTCTCCCGCAGGGGCGCAGCTGTCCCCACCGCACGGTATCCGCGCTTGTGGAGTCCGGGACCGCTGGTGTCCAGACACACGGAGCACTGGTCCCGCAGAATGGAAAACTGAATCTGATACTTCGCGCCGGTCTCCGGCAGGGTTTCCAGACCGTACTTCTCCCCCAGCCGCTTTGCCGCCGCTTTTTTTATGATCTTCTGGCAGTCCGGTACGGAGTGGAGCTGGGAGTCCAGGGCGTGACCTTTTACCGGGAACTGTCCGTCCGCAGGGACAAAATCCTCCCAGGGCAGGGCTACCGTACCCTGGAACAACGCCTCAAAGCTCCTGGCGGGGAAGGTCCCCAGCAGCAGCAGTACCCGCTCTCCACAGCGCAGGTTGATATTCAGCCGGGGCAGGTCCGCCGGAGTACCGCGGCACAGTACCCGCCCGTTTTCTACCTGTACATCCTGCAATCCTAAATGCCGCAGTTCGTTGCCCACCAGGCCCTCCAGACCGAACAGACAGGGAATGGCAAATGTCAGCATACTTGACACCTCACTTTTTTCTCCGCATCAGTATACCAAATTCCTGCATAAAAGGCAATGGGCGAAATAACCGGCTGGACAGGTTGCCCTTCCTCTATAGACATGGTATACTGGGAGGCAGTATACCGCTTTGTGCGGGGAAATGGGAGGATTTTTGCAATGGGGCTTGAAAAGACATCCGGCCTGACAATCGGCAGGGGGACGCCGGGTCCCCGCAACCTGATTACGGATGTACCTGGCGTGACGGTAGGCCACGCCACCATCCAGGACGGCGGCAGCATCAACACCGGCGTCACCGCAGTGCTTCCCCACGGCGGAAATCTCTTCCGGGACAAGGTTCTGGCAGCGTCTGTGGTGATTAACGGCTTTGGCAAGACCATTGGACTGGTGCAGGTGGAGGAGTTGGGTACCATTGAGACACCTATCCTGCTGACCAATACGCTGAGCGTTGGTACTGCCGCGACTGCACTGATTAAATACATGCTGGCTCAGAATACGGACATTGGCCGTACGACAGGCACGGTCAACCCGCTGGTGTGCGAATGCAACGACGGTTTTCTCAACGATATCCAGGGCTTCCACGTCAAAGAGGAGCACATCTTCCAAGCCATAGCCGCCGCACAGACGGACTTCGCCGAGGGCGCGGTAGGAGCGGGGACCGGTATGTGCTGTCTGGGTTTCAAGGGCGGCATAGGCTCGGCCAGCCGGGTGGTGTTGCTGGATGGATGCCGGTATACGGTAGGCGCATTGGTGTTGAGCAACTTCGGCGGGCCGGGACGGCTGATGATTGATGGACGTCAAACCGGCAGAGAAATACAGAACCGTCCGGCGGCGGAACAGGATAAAGGTTCTATCATTATGCTTATAGCCGTGGATATCCCGCTCAGCGAACGGCAGTTGAAACGCATCTGCCGTCGGGCCGGGGCTGGATTGGCACGGACTGGGTCTTATTATGGTAACGGCAGCGGTGATATTGCCATTGCGTTTACCACGGCCAACCGGGTCCCTCACGACAGTCCAAAGGCTTTGCTCGATATGAAAATTCTGTCCGACGACCACATTGACCCGGTCCTGGACCTTACTGCAGAGGCTGTAGAGGAAGCAATCATCAGTTCGCTCTGGCACGCCGGGACTACAACCGGGAGGGATGGCCATATCCGGCGAAGCCTGCGGGAATTCCTGAACGATCTGCCTGTACCGCTGGGGTAGATGCTGCCATTTTTTCTATTTCAGTGCGGACAGTTGTGCAAAACTAACAAATAGACCGGCGCAAAAACTATAGTTTTTGCGCGAAAATGTCAAAGTTCAAAAATTCAGCCAAACTCACTTATTTCCAGAACATAATAAGCCGATATGGAAGGTGAACACAGCGTACAAACAAAATAAACAGACCGGCGCAAAAACTATACCTTTTGCGTCGCCTCTGAGAATTCAACATTATATATGGAGGGATGTAGATGGCTCGAACTGCAAAAAAGTCCGGTACGGTCAATGGCCGGGGCTTCCAGTACACGACGCTGAAAGTACGCCTCTATCCCTCCGAAGCCCAGGCGGAACTTTTTGAAAAAACCTTCGGCTGCTGCCGCTACATCTGGAATCAGATGCTGTCCGATCAGCAGCGGTTTTACGTGGAAACGGGTTCCCATTTTATCCCTACTCCGGCCAAGTATAAAAAGAACGCGCCTTTTTTGAAAGAGGTTGACAATCAGGCTCTGATTCAGGAGCACAATAAGCTGTCCCAAGCGTTCCGCGTGTTTTTCAAAAATCCGGAAACCTTTGGCTACCCCAACTTCAAACGGAAAAAATCCGATAGAGATTCCTTTACCGCCTGCAACCAGGTTTTCGGAGCCAGTTCTACCATCTATCTCACCCAAAACGGCATCCGGATGACTAAAGCAGGCGTTGTCCGGGCCAAATTTTCCCGACGCCCACGGTCCGGATGGAAGCTGAAACGGATTACCGTAGACAAGACCCGCACGGGTAAATTTTTCTGCTCCATCCTCTTTGAATGTCCGGTGAAACCGCCCCAGACGGTGGTCCCTGCGCCGGAAAAAACTTTGGGATTAAAATACTCCGTGTCCCATTTCTACGTGGCCGACGACGGCGGCAGAGCCGACCCGCCTCAATGGCTGCGGCAATCCCAGGAGAAGCTGACCCGGATGCAGCGGAAGATCAGCCGGATGCAGGTTGGCTCACGGAATTACGAGGCAGCGGTCCAGAAGTACCGTCTGCTGCATGAACACATAGCCAATCAGCGGAAGGATTTTCTGCACAAGGAATCCAGGCGGATAGCCAACGCCTGGGACGCGGTGTGCATGAGGCCTGACGCTTTGAAACCGCTGCGGTTCGTCCCCGCCGCCGGGTACGGTATGTTCCGGGAACTGCTCCGCTACAAGCTGGAACGGCAGGGCAAGGCTCTGATTCTCGTCAAGAACTACGCGCCCACCACGCGGACCTGTTCCGCCTGCGGGACTGTACGGGAGGCGGTCAGCTACAAGCGCACCGTCTGGACCTGTCCCACCTGCGGCGCGGTCCATCAGCGGGAGGTCAACGCCGCACGCAACATCAAGTCCGAAGGTCTGGCCCAGTTTTCTCGTATGCAGGAACTGCGCGGCGCAGCGTAGTCCACATATTTCCACACGCTATGCCGGTAGGAACGCCGGTGAACGCCCATGCCCCGGTGTGGGAACGCTGATCGAAGCGCGGTGCATATCCGCTTTTCGATCAGCGTTCCCGGACCGCAGAGTGGGAAACGAGACGGCGCCTCCTCTCGCGAGGCCGCGCCCGAAGCCTGTATTCAGGCGTTCAAAATATTATGACGGTGATTAAACCGCATTTTTGCGCGGCAGAATGGATTTTCGCGCCGCTGTACGGAAAAGGAGTTACCGCTATGCTTTGTTTGACCCTGGCGCAAGGGGAGTATCTGACCATCGGCACGGACGTGGTGGTGCAATTCGACCGCATGTCCGGCGACCACTGCAAACTCGTTATTCAGGCCCCGCGGGAGATTCCCGTCCTCCGGGGCGAAGTCCTGGAGCGGTCCGGCGGCCAGCGTCCCGCCTGCGTCTTCGACGCGCCCCGATGGCGGAAACGTGAAATCCCCTGGGACCGCAGTAAGGCCCAGGCCCTCGCCGCTATGCGCACGCTCCTCAGCCAGATGGACGGCGGGGACAGCAACGTCCGCACCCTGCGGCGGCAGCTCAACCATATCTTCCCCCCTGCGTCCAAAGGTCCTAATGAGATTTCAAACGGCTGACGAGCCGGATGGAATATTGTCCCCGCGCACCTCTCCCGGCAGTCTGGCCAGATACCGGGCGGCGCGTACCAATTGTCTTTGTGGGAGAACGAAGGATTGTTCAAACACATTAAATTTTGCTAAGGAGGCAAAACAATGAGAATTCAACATAACATCATGGCGATGAACGCCTACCGCAACTACAACACCAACACCAAGGCCCTCTCCGGCAACCTGGAAAAGCTGTCCTCCGGTTACAAGATCAACCGCGCGGGCGACGATGCCGCCGGTCTGGCTATTTCTGAGAAAATGCGCGCCCAGATCACTGGTCTGAACGCCGCTCAGAAGAACGTCAAGGACGGTATCTCCCTCGTCAAGACCGCTGAGGGCGCGATGCAGGAAATCCAGGACATGCTCAACCGCATGGACTACCTGGCCACCCAGTCCGCCAACGGCACCTATGACAACGAGGTGGACCGCGCGAACCTCCAGAAGGAAGTCGAAGCCCTGAAGACCGAAATCAACCGTATCGCTGATTCCGCTAACTTCAACGGCATCAAGCTCCTGGACGGCTCCCTGGATACCACAGTCAAGACCACTGGTGATACAGATCTCACCAAAGTCGAAGACGCCCTCAATATCATTGCAGACGGTCAGCTGGGCAACAAGGCGCAGGCTGGCGTGTTCGAGCTGGATTTCACCGACTTTGAGGGTACTGTGAGTGCGGATGGCGATGTGAAGGTCACAGTGTTCGGCAAGGAAGTTACTGTGGGTACCTATAAAGAGGGCGACACGGTCACTGGCGAGGATATTGCCAAAGCAATCGCTGAGCACTTCACCGGCGACGATGATGACCACGGCGATTTTACTGCTGATGGTTACGGCGTGAAGCTGACCGGCGAGCAGAACGGCTCCAAGGTGACTCTGACCATGGATAAAGCTCCCACCAAGGCGTGGAATATCAAGGCCGGTTCTGATGACAAGGGCTTTGCAATCGAAAATGTAAAGAAGTCCCCCACCGGTACCGATGGTTATGGCAACCAGGCTTACGGCGGACAGGTTAAGGTTATCGCTGAGCCTGTGGACAGCTCCGCTGGCCGCGAGTATGCCCAGGCTTTTATTGATCTGACCAAGCTGAACATTGAGGATGGAACCACGCTGACCATCGGAGACACCACCTACACGTTTGCCGTTGGCAAGAACAGCGCCCATAAAGACGGCTCCAATGTCATCGACCTGACGGATATGTCCGAGCTGGATATGACGGATGCGACTGTTGCCGGTAAGGTTGCCAACCGGATCACCACCGCCGCCAAGGACAACAAAAACTTCACCGTTACTGCAAACAGTGCGCTTGGCACTGCTGCTACCGGTCAGCTCTTCCTCACCGAGAAAGAGGGCGGCGTGGACACCGACAATTACAAGCTGGAAGGTAAGCCCAACAAGGATGCTACCACCAACAAGGACGGCGACTGGTCCGGTCTCATCAAGATCGGCAAGGTTGATTCCGCCGCTATGGGCAAGGCCCTGACCCTCCAGATCGGCGATACCGCTGACAGTTACAACCAGATGGGCGTCAAGGTGGGCGATATGCATACTAAGGCTTTGGGAATTGACGGCGTCAACATCGGCAACCAGACCGACGCTGCCGCTGCTATTGACACCATCCGCAACGCTATCAACCAGGTTTCCTCCGTCCGTGGTGACCTGGGCGCTATCCAGAACCGTCTGGAGCACACCGGCAACAACCTGTCCGTGATGGCTGAGAACATTCAGGACGCTGAGTCCACCATCCGCGACACCGACGTCGCCGAAGAGATGATGAGCTACGTCAAGAACAACATCCTGGTTCAGTCCGCCCAGGCCATGCTGGCCCAGGCCAACCAGGTGCCCCAGGGCGTGCTCCAGCTGCTGGGCTAATCCGCAGCCGCTCTAATACTATCGTTATTCCCATGAGACATTTTTCCCTCTGGGGGGGGTTCCCCAGAGGGGTCTCAGGCAAGGAGGCATATTTTCCATGGAAAACAAAAAGCCGCTGGATAAACGGCTCATTGCGGTAATCGCTGGCTTGATCGTCATTATTTTGATAATGATGTTCTTCCTGTTTTTCCGGAAGGAGCCGGACGGCAAACAGCAGGTTGGCTACGCCACGGAGGCGACGGTCATGTTGGATCAAAATTCCCTTCAGGCAGCCATGGATGCGGCCATGGAAAACGCCAAAGACGGAAATGTCGCGCTGCTGTACAAGAACGATGCGTACAGCGAAAACGGAACTGACTTTGAATGTTACATTGTCAATTCCCACTCCAATAAGTACGATATGTTTTTGACCATTTATGCGGACGAGTCGCTGACCGATCAGGTCTTTCTTTCCGGTCTGGTTCCTCCGGGCAGCGGGTTTGAAGAGATTACGCTGGACCACGCTCTGGAATCCGGCGACCACACCGCTTATGTAGTGTTGACCCAGGTTGACATGGATGAGAACGGTGAGCAGGTGATCAAAAACCAAGTCGCGCATACGATGGAGTTTCACGTCACGTAGTGACACAATTGTTTCGGCCCTCCGGGCCACGACAATAAAACATTATAAGGAGTAAACATCATGAAGTTTATGAACAAGAAACGTTTCGCTTCCAGCGTTCTGGCTGGTACGCTGGCACTGTCCCTGGCGGCTCCCGCGCTCGCTGCCAACAACACCACCACCAACATTGCCGGTTCTTACGCGGATATTCCCATCGCTGTTGTGGTCCCCACCACCGGCACTGCCCAGATCAACCCCTACGGCCTGCCCGTTTCTATTACCAAGTCAAACGACAGCACGGTTGATCTGACCGGACAGAAGATCACCACCAGACCCCTGAGCGTTAAGAATCAGGGCGCTATCGCTCTGGAATTGGGTGTCAGCTCTTTCATCGTTGTCCCCAAGGGCGATGTGTCGGTTGCCGCTGCCGCAGATAACAACAAGGCGATCAAGGTTGACCTGGAAGTGGCTGGCCTGGATGACGCAGCCCTGGCCATTGCTTCTGACAACGAAAAGTTAGACGATCTGCTGATTGACAGGTTTGCCGCTGTTGCTACTTGGGCTGGCGCTCAGAAACTTGCAGCTCCTACTGCCGCCAAAGGTGACACTGCTGCTGACATTACTGCCGCAAAGACCACTAACCCCATGGCAACACTGGGCGCTGCGACCGTGAAGGGCGACCTCACCACTTACGGCAAAGACAGCATTGCCCTGTTCCGCCTGACTGGTGATCTGGCTCAGGAGCCTGCTACTGATCCTTGGAAGGAAACAGACGGCTTTGAATCGACCATCGTGTTCAAGTTCACCCCCGCTGCTCCCACTGCTGGCGATGCAACCTTGACCCTTGATAACACTACGCTTTCTGCTGGTGGAAGTTTGACCGCTACGTTTGCAGCTGGTACCAGTGGTCGGTCTGTTGTCGCTTGGAGCTGGGCTAAAGCTGGTGGTGCTGATATAACTGTTACGAGTGCAGCTAACGACAATAAGGCTACTGTAGTCGAGGGTTCTGTCTCCACCGGCGACACCGCTACCATTACTGTTACCGCCACTCTGGATAATGGTGCCACGCTTACTGCCAGCTGCGTTTACACCAAATAAGTCGCTATAATCAACCTCTGGTAAACAAACATTTTGGGCCGCGCGGCGTAACCGCCCGCGCGGCCCATTTCTAAGAGGAAACAGCCCATGAAGCGAAAAGTGCTGCTATGCGTCTTGACGGTGCTGGTCCTGTTCTGCTCCACCCAGCCTGCGGCTGCACTCCTCAGCAATGAACGGGGTACGGTTATCGAGGGTGACGCGCGGCTTCCCATAATCCGCGTTGTTGTCCCGACCCGTGCCGAGGTGCTTATCAACCCGTATCAGATGCCAGTGGAGATCGACGGCGAGACCCGGCGGGAGCAGATTCTCTGTACCCCCGCTGTCATCGCCAGTACCAGCGACATACCGCTGAAGGTCAGTATAACGATTACTGGCGCAGTCAAAGAAGAGAGCGACATGACGCTGGCTACGGCCCCCACTGGCGGGGCCGGTACGTCCAAAAGTGCATTTGTGTACTTTGAAATCGTGCAGTCCAATTCGGACGATGTGATAAGTTCCCTGTGGGCCAAGGCCTATGACCCGGCGAAACACATCCCGGTTGTCCCCGGAACGCCGCAGACCAGAACAGATATAATGACGCTCCCGCCCATGACCAAAGACAATGAGGTCGCGCGGGGCGGTTACGCACAGTTCCGCCTGACAGGCGACGCGGTCTGGAACCCCACAACCGAGTGGAATAGGAAGGATGGTATCAATGTGATAGTAGCCTTCACTTTTACACCAGTACCATATACTTGATGCACTGTGCCGTGGAGGCCATCACGGCCCCACGGCGCACCTTTTTAACGGAGAAAATACTATGAAAATGAAGAAGTTATTTTCATTTACATTATCCATTTTATTTCTGCTTGGCGCAGTTTCTCCGGCGCTGGCGATAGACGAAGAACTGTTCCCGGCAGAACCGGAGATAACCGAAGATACTCAGGTCCCGGACGAGGCTGTACCGCCGGTAGACGAGCCGTTCCCGGACGTGCCGCCGGTGGTAGACGAGCCGTTCCCGGACGAGGACGTGCCGCCGCCGGTGGATGAACCGTTCCCGGACGAGGACGTGCCGCCGCCGGTGGATGAGCCGTTCCCGGACGAGGACGTACCGCCGCCGGTGGATGAACCGTTCCCGGACGAGGACGTACCGCCGTCGGAGGATGAACCGTTCCCGGACGAAACGGCGCCGCCAGCAGATGAGCCGTTCCCGGACGAGACTGTACCGCCGGAGGATGAACTATTCCCGGATGAAACCGTACCGCCGGAGGACGAACCGCTCCCGGAGATGCCAGAGGATGATCTGATCGACGTAGTGGTCCCCGCCGTAGGGGAAGTGATGCTGAATCCCTACGGCCTGGCGGTAGAAACGGCGTGGGGAACGAACCGGGAACAGGTGCAGCACCAGCCCCAGCCGCTGACGAATAACAGCAATTTTCCAGTAATAGTCACAGCCACGGCCACGGGCGCCCTGGCGGGAGATGCCTGGTTTGTGACCGCGCCGCCGGAGAGGGAGGCGGAGGAAAAGGAACTGTTTCTGTATGTAGAGTATCAGTCCCAGCCGGACGTCTGGCAGGGTGCGTATACCGGTGCGCCGAATCAGCTGCTGGTCACGGAGTACGGCAGCAGCGGCGAGGTCCTCACTCTGGAAGCAGGAGCCGAGGGGTATTATCGGTTATTCGGCGCCATGTCGCCCACGCCGCAGACCATGTGGAGCAGTGACAATGCCCTCACCGTGACGCTGGCCTACACCTTTACCCGTGATCCATCCAGCCAGCCGGAGGAGCTGCCGCCGGAGGAGCTGCCACCGGTAGAGCTGCCGCCGGTGGAGCTGCCGCCGGTGGAGCTGCCGCCAGAGGAGCTGCCGCCGGTGGAGTTGCCGCCAGTGGAGTTGCCGCCAGAGGAGCTGCCGCCGGTAGAGATGCCGCCGGAGGAGATGCCGCCGGTAGAGCTGCCGCCGGAGGAGGCGCCGCCGGTAGAGCTGCCGCCAGAGGAGGCTCCGCCGGAGGACAGCGGGGCAGGTGAAAACGAAACAATTTCCGGTGCAGAAGACGGATTTTTTGTAGAAAACGCCCCTTGACAAAATCTGAAATCGTGCTATAATACAGCATACTATAAAAGCAATGACTTACGAAACGCGACGAAGGGGAAAAATAAGATGTACCGGCCCCCGGAGCGGTTGCTTGCGCGGGCGTGGTACCGCAAGGTCTGTTAATTACAGGACCCTGTCTCTTTTGTAAGAGACGGGGTCTTTTTGCAGTTTCTGCGGCAGAAATTAACGATTGCCAAAAGCGGAGAATTTGATTAT
The DNA here is from genome assembly GCA_022800665.1 of Oscillospiraceae bacterium. Lineage (GTDB taxonomy): Bacteria > Bacillota > Clostridia > Oscillospirales > Oscillospiraceae > Pelethomonas. Next base: position 20,592 of record JAAWQS010000001.1, on the reverse strand, counting down.
CATAGACGAGCGGAAGACCAATACGAAAGGATGATAGCGAATGATACTATCCGGAGCTGACATAGTGGTCAGGACGTTGATCGAGCAGGGGAGCGAGGTAGTGTTCGGGTACCCCGGCGGGCAGATCATCAACGTGTATGATTCCCTCTACAAATATCAGGACGAGCTGCGCCATGTTCTGACCGCCCACGAACAGGGGGCCACCCATGCCGCCGATGGATACGCCCGCGCAACAGGGCGGGTTGGCGTGGTCATCGCAACGTCGGGTCCAGGGGCAACCAATCTGGTCACGGGTATAGCGACCGCTTTTCTGGATTCCGTACCCATGGTGGTGGTCACAGGGAACGTGCCTGCCCATCAAATCGGAACGGACAGCTTTCAGGAAATCGACATCACCGGTATAACCCTGCCCATTACCAAACATAACTATTTTGTCGGCGCGGTGGAGGACCTCGCAGATACCATCCGCGAAGCGTTCCAGCTGGCAAAATCGGGCCGCCCAGGTCCGGTGCTGGTGGATATCCCCAAAGATATCCAGATTGCAAAATGCGACTATGAACCCGCCCAGCCGGTGACGCCGGACGCGCCTTGGCCGGCAAAGGATGTGCGGATTCAGGAGGCGGCCCAATGCATCAACGATGCCCAACGGCCTTTTCTGTATTTTGGCGGCGGTCTGGTCATCAGCGGCGCACAAAAGGAGCTGCTGGAACTGGCAGAGGCGATTGACGCTCCGATAGGCTGTTCCCTGATGGGCGTCTCCGCTCTGCCTACGGACAGTCCCCGCTTTTTAGGGATGCAGGGGATGCACGGTCACTACGCCGCTTCCATGGCAATGCACCATGCCGACTGCATTATTGCATTGGGCGGACGGTTCAACGACCGTGTCACTGGCAATCGTTTCAAATTTGCCACCGGCGCAAAGATCGTGCATATCGACATAGACGGTTCGGAGCTGAGCAAAAACATTGTTGCCGCCCATGCCCTGCGCGGCGACATCAAGCTGACGCTGCAAAAGCTGTTGCCTTTGATTCGACCCACCCGCCGTCCCCAGTGGCAGGAGCTGATCGCAGGTTATCGAGCCGCAGAAGCATCGGAAACCCCGCCGGAGGGTCTGACCCCCAGAAATGCCATTCTGACCTTAAACCGCTATCTCAACGAAAACACGCCTGTAGCTACCGATGTCGGTCAACATCAGATGTGGGCGGCGCAGCATCTGGTATTCCATCGCTGCCGTCGTTTTCTCTCCAGCGGCGGGCTGGGGACGATGGGTTTTGGTCTGGGCGCGGCTATTGGCGCGCAGATGGGTACCGGGGAGCGCACGGTACTCATCACCGGCGATGGCAGTTTCGGTATGAATCTGAACGAACTGGCTACCGCCGTAACCAATCGCGTCCCTCTGGTCATTCTGCTGCTGAATAACGGCGTACTCGGTATGGTACGGCAGTGGCAGACGCTGTTCTTCGATAAGCATTACTCTAATACGATTCTGGACAGAAAGACAGATTTTGTTCGTTTAGCAGAGGCGTTCGGCGCACAGGGCGAGGCGGTAGACACCCTGGAGGCTTTGGACCATGCGTTGGCACGTGCCTTCCAGGCCCAGGGGCCGTATGTCATCGACTGTGCAATCGGTCAGGATGAATTTGTCCTGCCAATGCTGCCGCCGGGCGGGTCCATGGACGACATCATTGTAAAGGTTGGTGATTGAGATGAATCAGTATAAATATATCATAGCGGTACTGGTACAAAATCAGTTCGGCGTTCTGAACCGCGTCACCAGCATGTTTCGCCGCCGGCAGTTCAATATCGACACTTTGACGGTGAGTGAGACAGAATCGCCGGATTATTCCCGTATTACCGTCCGCTTCCACGGCGACCCCAGAACTAAGCATCAATTGGTGGAGCAGCTGTATAAACTGCCGGTGGTCAGCGCAGTGGAGGACATGCAGCCGGATGATGCGGTCTGTCGGGAGCTGCTTCTGATTAAGATGGAGAACAATCCCGCCAGCCGCAGCGATATTCTGGCGGCGGTGGAGGCGTACGGCGCTAAGAGCGAGGATTATACGCGGGATTCCATCGTGATTCAGCTGACCGGCGATACCAATCGGATTGACGCATTTATTAACCTGATGCGGGATTATCATATTTTGGAAATCTGTCGTACCGGCGTAGTTGCGCTGGAACGGGGATGCAAGACCATTCGGGAAGAGATCAATTAGCAAAGACCGCATTCATGAAATATCTTGGCTGGAATCTGGTATCTATCTTCGAGATTCAATTTTATAGATCAGGAGAAAAGCAATGAAAATGAACCAAGAGGAAATGATGCAGTTATTGGATAAACTGTATGAACAATCCATCAATGGAATAGCAAAGGTAAGTCCTCCGGTCAGTAAGCTCGCCAACGACTATTTGCAGAAGAACCCAACCACAGAGGCGGCAGCAAAAAACTTTATCAACTACCAAATCGCCAAATGTGCAACATCCGGATTTGTGACAGGCTTAGGCGGTCTTATTACATTGCCAGTCGCAATCCCTGCCAATATCAGCAGCGTCATGTATGTTCAAATGCGGATGATTTCTTGCCTTGCGTATATGGGCGGCTATGATACGGACAGCGACCAGGTGCAGACGTTGGTATACGCCTGTCTGGCCGGGATAGCTCTTGACCAAGTGATCAAAGGTGTGGGGATCCGATTTGGAGAAAAATTTGCTGTTGCGATGGTGAAAAAGATTCCTGGTGAAGTTTTGATAAAAATTAATCAAAAGGTGGGTTTTAGATTCTTAACAAAATTTGGGACAAAAGGGCTTATTAATCTGGGAAAGGCTGTTCCGGTTGTCGGCGGAGTAATCAGCGGAGGTCTTGACTTTGCAGAAACCAGGCTCATTGCGGACAGAGCATACCAATTGTTCATAAAAGGGAATATCAGTGTGTTATCGAGCGATAACAAAACTATAACTTTTTAAGTAAGAGAGGTAAACAAACATGGCAAAAATTTTCTATCAGCAGGACTGCGACCTGCAAAAGCTCAGCGGCAAGACGGTAGCGATTATCGGCTACGGTTCCCAGGGCCACGCCCACGCGCTGAATCTGAAGGACAGCGGCGTAGACGTAATCGTCGGTCTGTACGAGGGCAGCAAGAGCTGGACCAAAGCTGAAAAGCAGGGCTTGCGGGTTATGACCGCCGCCGAAGCAGCTAAAAACGCAGATATCATCATGATTCTCATTAACGACGAAAAGCAGGCCCAGCTTTACAAAGAGAGCATTGAGCCCAACCTCACCGAAGGCAAGACTCTGGCCTTTGCCCACGGCTTTAATATTCATTTTGGCTGTATCAAGCCGCCGAAAAACGTCAACGTCATCATGATTGCGCCCAAAGGCCCCGGCCACACGGTGCGCAGCGAGTACCAGGCCGGGAAGGGCGTTCCGTGCCTCATCGCCGTGGAGCAGGACGCCACCGGCGATGCCTGGGACATCGGTCTGGCTTACGCTCTGGGCATTGGCGGCGCACGTGCGGGCGTGCTGGAGACCACCTTCCGTACGGAAACCGAGACCGATCTCTTTGGTGAACAGGCGGTTCTGTGCGGCGGCGTGTGCGCACTGATGCAGGCGGGTTTTGAGACTCTGGTGGAAGCCGGTTACGATCCCCGCAACGCCTATTTTGAGTGCATCCATGAGATGAAGCTGATTGTAGACCTGATCTATCAGAGCGGTTTCAAGGGAATGCGCTATTCCATCTCCAACACCGCCGAGTACGGCGACTATATCACCGGACCCAAGCTCATCACTGAGGAGACCAAGAAGACCATGAAGAAAATCCTCAGCGATATCCAGGACGGCGCCTTTGCCAAGGACTTCCTGCTGGATATGTCCGCCGCAGGTAGTCAGGTTCACTTCAACGCCATGCGGAAAAAGGCCCAGGAGCATCCCGCCGAGATAGTAGGCGAGGAAATCCGCAAACTCTACAGCTGGAGCGACGAGGACAAACTGATTAACAATTGAGCCGCGGGAGGAACACCTATGAAAAGTGATTCACTCAAGCTTGGACCCCAGAACGCCCCCCACCGCGCCCTATACCACGCCCTGGGCTTGACGGAGGAAGAGGTCAGCCGTCCGCTGGTGGGCATTGTCAGCTCCTATAACGAGATTGTCCCCGGCCATATGAACCTGGACAAGATTGTGGATGCCGTGCGCCTGGGGGTGGCGATGGCCGGCGGTACGCCCATCGTCTTCCCAGCCATTGCGGTGTGCGACGGTATAGCTATGGGTCATGTGGGCATGAAATACTCCCTGGTGACGCGGGACCTCATCGCCGACTCCACCGAGGCCATGGCTATGGCCCACGGCTTCGACGCCCTGGTGATGGTCCCCAACTGCGACAAGAACGTCCCCGGTCTGCTGATGGCCGCGGCCCGGCTGAATCTGCCCGCTATTTTTGTCAGCGGCGGGCCGATGCTGGCCGGACACATCGACGGCGGTAAGGCCAGCTTTTCCACTATTTCCGAGGCGGTAGGGCAGTACAACGCCGGGAAAATGACCAATGAAAAGCTGCGGGAATACGAGTGCAAGACCTGTCCCACCTGCGGCTCCTGCTCCGGTATGTACACCGCCAACTCCATGAACTGCCTTACCGAAGCCCTGGGCATGGCCCTGAGGGGCAACGGTACCATCCCTGCTGTGTACTCCAGCCGCATTGAGCTGGCCAAGCATACCGGCATGGCGGTGATGAAGCTGGTGGAACAGGACATCCGGCCCAGGGACATCATGACCCGGAACGCCTTTGACAACGCCCTGACCGTAGACATGGCCCTGGGCTGCTCCACCAACAGTATGCTGCACCTGCCCGCCATCGCCCACGAGTGCGGCGTTGCCATCAACCTGGATATCGCCAACGCCATGAGCGAAAAGACGCCCAACCTCTGCCATCTGGCCCCGGCGGGCCATACCTATATGGAGGAGCTGGACGAGGCGGGAGGCGTGTACGCGGTGATGCATGAGCTGAACAAGAAGGGGCTGCTGCACACGGACTGCCTGACCGTCACCACAAAGACGGTGGCCGAAAATATCGCCGGATGCGTCAATCAGAATCCAGACGTCATCCGTCCTATTGACAATCCCTACAGCGAAACCGGCGGCATTGCCGTGCTGCGGGGCAATCTGGCCCCGGAGGGCAGCGTTGTCAAGCGTTCCGCCGTTGCGCCGGAGATGCTGGTCCATGAGGGACCGGCCCGTGTGTTCGAGTGCGAGGAGGACGCTCAGGAGGCCATCAACGCCGGACAGATTCATCCCGGCGACGTGGTGGTCATCCGCTACGAGGGACCCAGGGGCGGACCCGGTATGCGGGAGATGCTCAACCCCACCTCCGCCATTATGGGCATGGGTCTGGGCAGCAGCGTGGCTTTGATTACCGATGGACGTTTCAGCGGCGCAACCCGCGGCGCATGTATCGGACATGTGTCCCCGGAGGCGGCCAGCGGCGGCGTCATCGGCGTGGTGCGGGAGGGAGACCGCATCCGAATTGACATCCCGGCCCACACCCTGGAGCTGAAGGTAGACGCGGCGGAGCTGGAAGCCCGTATGCAGGCGTTTACACCGCAGAAAAAGGAGCTGTCCGGCTACCTGAAGCGGTATGCGGCGCTGGTCTCCAGCGGGGCGTCGGGGGCGGTTCTGAATTGATGGATTTAAGTGAGCTGAATATTCGCCTGCGGATGCTGGCTGTATTCCGCAGGCTGCTGTCCGACCCGGTGGTGGAGGAGCTGTGCACCTATCTGGACAGCATGGAAAACGGATATCCCCAGATGGTGGTGTCCTCCTACGCGGAGCTTGTCTCCCGGCTCTATGAGAAGGGCGGCGGAGATTTGGGCCTCCATATCCAGCGGATTGTGGAGGAGGACGAAAACGTCTATATGCGGGCCGTCGGCCAGGGTCTGACCCCGCCGGACTATATGCGCCAATGCGTGGAAGCAGAGCTGGAAACTTTACAGGCGGCGGCGGACCTCACCCCTGCCGTCCTCCAGGAGCCGCTGGCCGGGATGGAGCCGCTGCCGGGATTTGGCGCGTCGGCGGTGGATTTGGCCGCCGGGTACCGCCGCCGTACGGAGAAAATCGGACAGTACGGCTGCGGCATCTATGCCCGCAACCACATGTTCTATTTGAACGCCCAGGGGCGGATTGTCCCGGTTCTCCACCCCGACGACACCCGGCTGTCGGACCTGGTGGACTACAAACGGGAGCAGCAGATCATCCTGGACAACACCCAGGCGCTGCTGGACGGACGCCCTGCCGCCAACATCCTCCTCACCGGCGACGCGGGTACCGGGAAATCCTCCACAGTGAAGGCGGTCGCCAACGAGCTGCACCAGGAGGGCCTGCGCATTCTGGAGGTCCGTAAAGAGCAGCTGCGGGAGATTCCGGCGGTTCTGGACGAGCTGTCGGTGAATCCGCTGAAGTTTATCCTGTTTATTGACGATCTGTCCTTCCAGAAGGACGACGACAGCTACAGCGCGCTGAAAGCGGCGCTGGAGGGCTCGGTGTCCATGAGGAGCCGGAACGTGGTGATTTATGCCACCAGCAACCGCCGCCATCTGGTAAAGGAGAAATTCTCCGACCGGGAGGGGGATGATGTCCACCGCAACGACACCATGCAGGAATTGATGAGCCTGTCAGAGCGGTTTGGAATACATATTACCTTCCAGAAGCCTAACAAGGCCACGTACCTGGACATTGTACGCCATCTGGCCGAAGCCAGGGGCGTACGGTGCGGCGGGGAGCAGCTGGACCTGCTGGCGGAACGCTACGTGCTGGGCCGGGGAGGACGGTCTCCCAGAGCGGCGCGGCAGTTTGTGGACGGCCTGGCCGCCAGCGAGGCGCGGGAATCATAAGGAAAGACAGAGATGGCATGATTCAACGCCGTCTCTGTCTCTATTTTGCCTGCTTTTTCAGATCTTCTTCAATTGCCGCGACAATACCGGCAAGACCGCTTAAAACTTCTTGCGTCCGTTCTTTGCCGGGTGAAAATATTTTCCCCATGCACTTATCTTACACCCTTTTCGTCTTTTGGGCAATTCCTATTTTTCAGACAAGGACTAGTGTCCCATCCGGACAGTTTTTAAGCTAAAGTAGGATAGAGTCTGGCCAATTTAATACGAGCGTCGTGGTTTTTGAACTGCCAGGAGATTTTTACGCATTTAGAATTACGTCTGGCGGAGGATGATCTGGGCGTTGGTCTTGCCATATTTCTGGGCAAGTTGGGTGAATACCGGCTCATTCAGCAGACCGCTGTCACCGTGACCCTGGACGACAAAACGCTGGTCCAGGGCACGGACTACACCGTATCGTACTCGGACAACACCAACGCCGGTACGGCCACCGTCACGGCCACAGGGACGGGGATTTATTTGGATATGGTAACAACGACCTTTGAAATCACGCCGAAGGAAATCACCGCCGCCCTTACCGGAACGACCAGCAAAACTTACGACGGCACGATAAATCCTCCCACGGGGTTGTCGCTCACGCTGGACGGGGTTATCGACGGGGATGATGTAACCGTTTCGGCGGGGAGTATTGCCTACAACAGCGCCGGTGTGCAGACGGCGGATACCATCACCGCCAGCGGAATTACCCTGGCCGGGGCGGCCAAGGACAATTACCGGCTTGTCTCCGATACTGTCTCCGTGGCGGGGGCCATTACCAAGTCCCAGCCAGCGATTGTGTTCAGCAGCAGCTACGCCCCGGATAAAGCCTACGACGGCCAGGAGATCGGCTATCCCGGAGCAAGCGACCTGACTGTCACCGGCGCGGCGTTCGCGGATGTGGAGTTTACATGGAGCGCCACGCCCCAAAACGCCGGGACCTATACCCTTACGGCCACGATTCCGGCAACAGACAATACGGAGACGGCGACAGCGCAGAGGACCGTGACCATCAGCCGCGAGGCGGTCACGCCTGCCGTCACCATCACGCCGGACAGCTACGAATATACCGGCTCCGCCATTCAGCCCGGCGGCAATGCGGTCAAGGCGTTGGATGGGGATAAAGAAATCGCTTCCACCGAGTACACGCTTTCCTACGGCGAAAATATCCACGTTGGCGCCGGCGTACCGAACGCGGTAGTGACGCTCATGCGCGGCACACAGGTTGTGGCGGCAGAACGGACCGATTCCAACGGACGCTTCACATTCAGCGGCGTACCGGTTGGAATCTACAACCTGAAAGCGGAAAAGGGCGGCATCGCCAAGACCGTAAAGCAAGAAATCACCAGTGGAGATGCCAGACTAACCATCGTCCTGCCCACTGGAAAGACTAATTCTGTTGTAGAGATCAAAAACGAGGAAACGCCTCCGGTCATTGTGGGCGAGCTGAATCAGCTCTTTACGGATACCAGCATTTACACGCCGGAGGATCAGGAGGCCGTCAACAACGGCGGTGCGGTGGAGATCAAGCTGACAGTCGAGAAGCAGGACGCTCCCCCGGAAGCGGCAAAGATTGAAGCGGTAAAGAAAAAAGTAACCGCCAACCGTACCAATGCCGCAAGCGGTACGACGGTCACGCTGACCGTGACGCCGGATACAGGGTATGTGCCGCTTGATCTGGCGGTACCGGACGAAAACCAAGAGAAACCTTGTGACGGCGGCGTGGATTGTCCGTCCAGCGCTTATGCCGATTTGCGTACCGGGACATGGTATCATGAAGCGGCGGATTATGCGATCCGGGAGGGCCTGCTGGCCGGTTTTGAGGATGGAACCTTCCGGCCAGACAGTCCGCTGACCCGTGGGCAGTTGGCACAGATACTCTACAATATGGAAGGCAGACCCAGCGTAAACGGCGGCAGCAGTTTCCTGGATGTCGCGCCGGATTCCTGGTACGCTGATGCGGCGATATGGGCGGCGGCACAGGGGATTGTGGGCGGCTTGGCCCCCAGGGGCAGACCACACGGGCGCAGGTGGCGCAGATGTTGAAGAATTTTATTGAGAATCGGGAGAATGATATTTGAACAAAAGCGCATTTTTTCAGCAGGCAAGAGCGAAAGACGTGTAACATAGCGTGGACTGAGTCCGACTGTGCTAACTATGGTACAAAACGAGTACCTGCAAGAGAAGTTCAAAATTCTCTTGCAGGTACTCGTTTTGCCGTACCGGGATACCCCTTGTATCACATAGCGCCTCTTAGCGCCTCTTTGGGGGTATTCCCTTGCGGTACAAGGCCTTTTCATTGGCGGAGATGGAGAGATTCGAACTCTCGATACCCTTTTGAGGTATACACGATTTCCAATCGTGCGCGCTCGACCAGCTACGCGACATCTCCTCACAGCGGCGTAAATTATTATACACAGTTCCGGCGAAAAAGTCAATAGGGAAAATAGAAAAATTTCAAAAACTGATTTCCCTCCCTACGGCGTTGGCTGGGACTTGTCAGATGGGATATTTTATGGTAAAGTAATACCAACGATAAAGTAAGGTGGGATACATACCAATGGATAATCATATTTTTCGCAGCGCCATCGGTGGCTTTAACCGGCAGGACGTGATGGAATATATTGAGAGAACACAGAAGCAGTCGGAGGAGAGCATCGCCTGGCTGGAATCCCAGACAGCGCAGCTGCAGGCTTCCGAGGAGGAGGCGCAGAACGCTCTGCGGGAGTGTACCCAGGAGCGGGACCGTCTGGCGGCGGAGCTGGCAGATATGTCCGCGAAATACAACAACGCGAAAAACAACTGGGAATCCCAGGCGCAGGCCAAGGAATCCAGCCGCCGGGACGTGGTGCAGCGGGACCAGACCATCCGGGACATGACGGAGGAAAACCAGCAGCTGTTCCACCGCGTCCAGGAACTGGAGAGCCATATGGAGGACCTGCGGCGGCAGAAAGAGCAGCTGGCGCAGCTGGAGCTGGATGCCCACCGGCGTGCGGACGTGGTGGTGGAGCAGGCCCAGGTCAAGGCCCAGGCCATCCGGTCGGAGGCGGAGGCCCAGGCGCGGGCGTTGATCGAGCAGGCGCAGACGCAGGCGCAGAACATTCTATCGGATGCCCAGAGCACATCTCAGGCGGTGGTGGAGAAGACGAAGCTGTGCATTGAGGACACAGCGGAGGATTTCAGCGAGGTGCTGGAGCATTTCCAGAGCGTTTCGGGCCAGGTTGCCGAGGGTCTGAAAAATCTGGAGCGGACGTTAGGCGAGTTCCCTGTGGGACTGAACGCGCTGAAAAAGGATTTGGACGGGTTGTATGGCCGGATCAGCGAAAAGGACGCTGAAATGCGCCGTCTGCCTGCGGAGGAGGAGACGGATCAATAACCGCAGAGATACAAGGGGTACGGGCGCAGCAGCCTGTACCCCTTTGGTATTTCCTGTAAAAAGCCTCCCCTGGGACGGTTCGTCTCAGGGGAGGCAGGCCGGTTATTTGGACAAATAATTCCGGACAAGAATTTGCAGCAACTCATCCCGGTCCACCTTACGGATCAAGGTACGGGCCTGGTGATGGTTGGTGATATAGGTCGGGTCTTCGGAGAGGATGTAGCCTACAATCTGATTGACAGGATTATATCCTTTTTCCTCCAGCGCCTGATACACCGTGAGCATAATGCGATGGATTTCTGCATCCTGCTCTCCCACAAAATCGAATTTGCGCGTGAAGTCGTCCACTCCTGCACCACCCTTCTGTTGATTTCTATTCTTCTTTAGTATACTCGATTTTTTCCAGTCTGTAAAGAGGGAACTTGCAATGTTACAAAGATGTAATATTCAACAAAATATTTCCCTCACTTTCCCAGGGCCCTGCGCACGACGGGAACGATCAGCAGCGCGATGCCGCCGCCAGCCAGGGCGGTGAGCAATTGGGGCAGGGAAAACATGGCCGTAAACATCTCGATCTGCTGGGGCTGCAGAGGCAGCAGACGGCACAGCAGCTGCACCACCAGCAGATACAGCGCTGCCGCTTTTCCTGCCGCCGCCCCCAGCCAGGCGGAGACAACGCGGCCAATGGAACAATTTTTTTTCCCGGCAAGGGCCCACAGCAGGACCACATACGCCAGATTTCCCAGGGCGATGGCGGGTACGATAGGCAGCAGCTGGGGGCCGATGCCCAGCAGGAAGGCAAAAAAGGGGGAGAGGGCCGCTACCGCCGCGCCGCTGCCCAGGCCGGCGGTGAGTGCGGTGACAGCCAGGATAAGATTGACGCAGGAGCCGGTTACGTACTGTCCGGCGGCTTTGGTCAACGCCTGGAGCGTCACCAGCAGTGCCAGCATGACGGCTGTTTCTGTTATCCATAGGATTTGCTTTTTCATATGTATTGATTCCTCTCTGCATAGGAAAATGAAGATTGTCCGGATGGACGTTTTTTCATCTGCGGCTGGAAACTGCCGCCCCGCCGAGAACGGCCAGAGCCGCCGCTCCGTACAGCGTCTGGACAGCCCGCCGGATATCCGCCGCCTCCACAGGCCGCAGGGGGTCGCCGATAGCGGGCTTTTCGTACAGCTTCCCGAAGTAGCGGGATGGTCCGCCCAGCTGTACTCCCAACGCCCCCGCGCAGGCAGACTCGGTCTGGGCAGAATTGGGACTGCTGTGGTTCCGGCGGTCCCGCCGCCAGATGCGCCAGGCGTTTTTTGCGTCCTGCCCGGCGATGGCCGCACCGCCAATCCAGGCCAACGCCGCCAGACGGGCGGGGATATAGTTGGCGGCGTCATCCAGTTTTGCCGCTGCGCGTCCAAAGTGGAGGTAGCGGTCATTTTTGTAGCCCACCATGCTGTCCATGGTGTTGACCGCCTTATAGGCCAGGGCCAGGGGCGCGCCGCCCAGGAGCATGTAAAAGAGGGGCGCGGCCACGCCGTCGGAGAAATTCTCCGCCACCGTCTCCACCGCCGCCCTGGCCACCTCCTCCCCGGACAGCTCCGCCGTATCCCGGCCCACAATGCGGCTGACGGCCTTCCTGGCTGCGGGCAGGTCCCCCTTCTCCAGCTGCTCGCAGACCTTACCGCTCTCCTCCGCCAGTCCCTTCAGCGCCAGCGACTGCCAGCACCATAAGGTCTCCAGCAGGAAGCCCGCCGCCGGATGTATCCGTCCGGCCAGACGGCACGCGCCGCCGCTGAGGGCAAAGGCCCCCAGGGGCAGAACCGCCGCCAGGACTTGCCCTGCCTGCCGTTCCCCCTGGGGGGTACGGGGAAACCGGGTCCGCAGCGCCTGTTCCAGAGCAGTGATTGCCCGGCCCATACACACCACCGGGTGGGGCATCCAGGCCGGGTCCGCCAGCAGCAGGTCCAGGGCAAGGCCGCAGAGGGCCGGTGTAAGATGTTTCATAGTGTTCCGCCTTTCGTGTATTGTACGGTGCGCAGGAGGGTCAGGGTCCGGTCCGCTGTCCAGCGGGAGGCGTCCAGCACAAACCCGCCGCCATAGGGGCTCTGCCAGGCGTAGTAATCCCGCCGGGGCAGGGCGTACCGCTCCAGCGCCGCCATCTGGGTGCCGCCGTGGGCCACGATGGCAAGGCTGTCCTCGCCGCGGTCAGCCGCGGCGTCCAGCAGGGCGGCGAAGGCGCGGCAGGTACGCCGGGAAAAACTGTCCTTGGACTCCCCGCCGGGGACAGGTCCTTGGCAAAAGCCATCCACCCACTGCCGGTACGCCGGGTCGCCGGACATCTCCGCCGCACTGCGGCCCTCAAAAATGCCGAAATCCATCTCCCGGAGGCCGGGGACCGCCTCGGCCTCCGCGTCCGGGAACAGAAGCCCCGCCGTCTCCACCGCCCGCCGGAGGGGGGACACATAGACAATCCCAGGGGAGAAATCCCCAGGTACCAGAGCCGCCCGTCCCTTTGGGGAGAGGGGCAGGTCGGTCCGGCCCAGATACCGCCGCTGGGTATTGTATTCCGTCTCCCCGTGGCGCAGGAGGTACACGGTCACGGCGTCTCCCCCTTCAACGCCAGGGGCAGGCCGCAGAATACCCGGACTACCCGGTCCGCCCGCCGGGCCAGCAGGCAGGACAGCCGTCCCGCCGCCTCACGGGCCTCCCGCTCCCCGGCGTCAATGGGGACCACGCCCCCGCCAATATCCGTGGCAATCACCGCGTCCTGCTCCGCCAGGCGGTCCGCCAGGGCCTCCAGGTCGCCGCAGCCCCGCGCCAGCTCCTGCACGTCCCACACGGCGCGGTCCGCCAGCGCGTCCATGGAGCAGCCCAAAACCTGACAGGCATACGCCCGTTTCCCGCTGTACAGCGGTCCTGTAATAAAAATCATAGTCCACCTCCAGACACCAGCTGGCAGGCCGTCAGGACCGCCAGCATCCACAGCTCCGCCCTCTGGAGGAACCAGCCCGCCAAATCGCCGGACAGTCCGCCAAACTGCTTATCCGCCACAATGCGGTACCGCCGGAAGACCAGCAGGCCGGCCGCCAGCATAACCGCGCCAGCCGCGCCGCCCATCAGAAGTCCCGCCGCCGCCAGAAACGCGATGCCCACCAGCACATACCCCGCTTTGCTCCGGTCCGCCGCCGTAGAGAATGCGTGGGCCAGCCCCGTTTGCTTCGCCAGGGGGAAGCGGCAGATGGACAGGCCGGACAAGGCCCGCTCCAGCACAAAGGCCCAGCCCATACACCACAGCGCCTGCGGCGACGGCTCCAGGGCCTCGCACAGAGCCAGGTAGGACACGAAATAAGTACACAGCCGGATGACCGCAAACGCGCCGCAGCGGGGGTCCTTCAAAATCTCCTGTTTTTTGGCCGGTCCGGCGTTGCTGGCCAGGGCGTCGCAGGTGTCGGCGTAGCCGTCCAGATGGATGCCGCCTGTTACCAGCACGGGAATCAGGCACAGTCCCGCCCCCTGGAGCAGATACGGGACGGAGAAATACCAGCACGCCGCGCTCCACACCCACCAGAATCCGGCGCAGGCAAAGCCGACGAGGGGAAAGGCGCACATGGCATAGCGCATATTTTTTTCGTTCCACACCGGCTGGGGTACCGGCAGGGCGGAGAACATGGCAAACGCCACCTCAATTGTCTCCAGCACAATCATACGGCCCGCCTCCTGTCCTTATAGCAGCAGGGCAGTCCGCACACCACCTCGTACACCCGGTCCGCCCGGTCCGCAAGGGCGCGGTTCACCCCCGCCAGCAGGCGGCGGTACGCCTCCGTCTCCTCCCCGTAGCCGCCTCCGCTGGCACAGACCTCGTTGCTCACCGCCACCAGGTCCCTGCACTGGGACAGCAGCGCCTCAACGCCCTGGACAATGGCCCCATACGCCTGGTCCCCGCCGGGGCCATACAGCTCGTTGGCAGCCAGGTTGCCCAGGCACTCCAGCAGGACGTCCCCCCGCTCCGGCAGGACAAGGCCGGACAGACCGGTATACCGTTCGATGGTCACAAACTGTTTCTCCGCCCGCATCCGCCGGTGTTTGGCAATCCGGGCGCGGCACTCTCCGTCAAAGGGCTGCATGGTGGCGATGTAATACCGGGGCAGGTCCTGTAAAACCAGGGACTCCGCATACTCGCTCTTTCCGCTGGCGGCTCCGCCTACAACCAGAGTAAACATGGTCAGCTCTCCCCGCCCTGGGGGGTATAAGCCTCGATGCCGGCGCCGTCGAAGGTGGTCCCGTCGCGGTAGAGGGACAGGGCCATATCCAGCATGGGCATCGCCGCCACCGCGCCGGTCCCCTCGCCCAGACGCATCTCCGCCGTAATCAGAGGCTTTTTCCCCAGCTTATCCAAAATCAGCCGTCCGGCGGGTTCGGCGGAAACATGGCTGGCAAGCGCGGCCTTCGCCGCATCGGGACACATCCGCACCGCGCACAGCGCGGCCACCGCGCTGATCAGGCCGTCTATCAGCACCGGCACCCGGTAGACCGCGCCGCCCAAAAAGATCCCGCACATACCCGCGATGTCAAAGCCCCCCACTTTGGACAGCACGTCCAGGGGGTCCGCCGGGTTGGGGCGGTTTTTTTCGATGGCCGTCTCAATGGCCCAGACCTTCCGGCGCAGTCCGGTGTCCGAGAGGCCCGCGCCCCGGCCCGTCATATCCCGCACGGGCCGGTTCAGCAGCACGCTGGCCACTGCGCTGGAGGTGGTGGTATTGCCGATGCCCATTTCCCCGGTCGCCAGCAGCCGGACGCCCTGCTTTTTCTGTTCCCGGACCAGGTTGATGCCAATGAGGACCCCCCGCTCCGCCTGTTCCCGCGTCATGGCGGGGCCTGCGGTGATATCGCCGGTGCCGTTGCCCAGCCGCCGGTCCAGAACGTTGGGCGTGGGGGGGAAGTCGATGATGCCCATATCCACAGGGACCACCCGGCATCCGGCCACCGCCGCCATTTTGCAGACGGAGGAGCAGTTGTTCCCGGCATTGCGGGTGACGGCGGCGGTTACAGTGTGGCCGGTCTGGGTGACGCCCTGGCGCACAACGCCGTTATCCGCGCAGAGCAGCAGCACGGACCTGGGGGTCACGGCAACCTCCGCGCTGCAGGTGAGGGCGGCAATATCCTCCAGGGCCGTCTCCAGCAGGCCCAGACTGCCCAGCGGTTTGGCGATGCTGGCCCATTGTTGATGGGCAGCGTTTCGGGCGGCTTTCTCCGCCGGGTCCGGGGCGATGGCCTGTAACGCCGCTGCAAGGGTTTGAAAGTCCATGATGTTTGCTCTCCATTCCTATGAATTTACTGAAAAATATTTCCGTCCGTATCCAAAGCCTCCAGCCGCTGCACCCGGACAAAGTCCGGCGCGAACTGGGGCAGATACCGCTCCACCGCCCCGGCCAGCAGAGCCGGATTCAACCCCGGATTCTGGGCGGCAGTATCCGCCAGCAGGCGCAGGCAGCCTGCCTCCTCTGCAATGGGCTGCAGCCGGAGCAGCATAGGCCGGATGTCCACATCCGCCAGGGCCTTCCGCTTCGTGCGCTTCTGGATGACCAGGCTCTCCCCGTTGAGCAGCTCCGCAACGGCTTTGGCCGCACCCTCCGGCACGCCGCCGTCGTACAGCAGCTCCACCTGGCACGACAGCGCAGCCAGGTCCCGCACCGGCTTGACCGGCACACAGCATTTTACCGCCCGGATGCCATCGGGCATAAAGTCGTTCAGCTTCTCCGGCAGGCTCCTCCAGTCCGCGCCCCCGTCCGCCTCAAAGTCCAGTATCTCGCACCGGCTGGACTGTCCCACCGGCAGGGGCAGGGCAAAGGAGATGATGGGGTGGGGGTGGAACCCTTGGGAGTGCTTGAGGACCAGCCCCTGGCGGAGAAACACCCGCTGAAATGTGCGCAGCAGGTCCAGATGGGAGATATACACCGCCCGGCCCTCTTTGCGGAAAAACAGACGCAGTTTAGCCATGATAGCACTCCCCTCCCTCCACAGCATTGGCCCCGCAGCCGCCGCATTGGGTCCGGCAGTCGGGGGTTGTGACGGACTGATGGGCCAGTTCCCGCTGCCGCCACAGGAAATCGTCGGATACATGGCAGGAGATCATGCTCCAGGGCAGGACCTCGTCGCGGGACCGCTCCCGGCAGGCGTAGAAGGCCGGGTCCAGACCGCATTCGGCAAAAGCGTCCAGCCAGCGGCGCAGGTCGAAGAAGTCGGACCAGGCGTCCAGCTTTGCCCCCTTGCGGTAGGCCGCCTCCAGCGCCCGGCCCAGCCGCCGGTCGCCGCGGGCCAGTACCGCCTCCAGAAAACTGGCGTCGCCGTCGTGCCAGTTGTAGGTAACGGCCTTTGCCGTGATAGCCTGACGCAGCAGCTTCACCCGCCGCTCGTATTCCTCCATTGTGATCTGGGGCTCCCACTGGAAAGCGGTGAAGGGCTTCGGCACGAACCAGGACGTGGACACCGTCACCCGCAGGCCGCGGTTCTTATTGGACGCATATTCCCGCCAGGTGTGGACCGCCCGGTTGGCCATCTCCGCAATGCCCAGCACATCCTCGTCTGTCTCCGTGGGCAGGCCCAGCATGAAATAGAGCTTGACTGCGCTCCAGCCGCCGGAAAAGGCGGTCTTCAAGCTCTCGGTGAGGT
This sequence comes from Oscillospiraceae bacterium, assembly GCA_022800665.1. Lineage (GTDB taxonomy): Bacteria > Bacillota > Clostridia > Oscillospirales > Oscillospiraceae > Pelethomonas. Next base: position 3,641 of record JAAWQS010000001.1, on the reverse strand, counting down.
CCTCCTCGGTGACGTTTTTATTGATGGCGTCCCGCAGCCGCTGGGTACCGGCCTCCGGGGCAAAGGTCAGCCCCGCCTTCCGGCCCCGCTGGAGGCGCTGCATCAGCTCCATAGAGAAGTTGTCCGCCCGCAGGGAGGGCAGGCTCAGGTTGACGTGCCGCTGTCCGCAGAAGTCCTGGAGACCGTCGCACAGCTCCACCAGCTGGGGGTAATCGCTGGTGGACAGGGAGCTGAGGGTCATCTCCTGGTAGCCGGAATCCTGCAGGGCCTCCTGGCCGTACTGCACAAGCTGGTCCTTACTGCGGCAGCGGACAGGGCGGTAGACGTATCCGGCCTGGCAGAACCGGCAGCCCCGGATGCAGCCCCGGAAAACCTCCAGAGTGACCCGGTCGTGGACAATCTCTGTGGAGGGAACGATGGTTTTGGCGGGGAAATAGGACTTGTCCATGTTGTGGACAACGCGCTTGACAACTTTTTCCGGCGCGCCGTCCTGGGGGGTGATGGACTGGATCACGCCGCTGTCATAATAACTTACAGTATACAAAGAAGGGACATAAACCCCCTGGATTTGCGCGGCGGCGCGGAGAAATGCCTGCTTGTCCCACTGCTCCGCCTTTGCTTTGCGGTACAGCTCGATGACCGCAGGGACCAGCTCCTCCCCCTCGCCGATGAGGGCCATGTCGATAAAATCCGCCACCGGCTCCGCGTTATACATGGCTGTGCCGCCTGCGACTACCAGCGGGGCCAGGGACGTACGCTGCTCGCTGCGCAGGGGCAGGCCGCTTAAATCCAGCATGTTCAGCATGGCGGTGTAGGCCATTTCGTAGCCCACGGAGAAGCCGATGATATCGAAATCCCCCACCGGGTCGCCGGACTCCAGGGCATAGAGGGGGATCGCCGCTTTCCGCATTTCCTCCTCCATATCCGGCCAGGGTGCGAAAGCCCGCTCGCACCAGACGCCGGGCATATTGTTCATGACGCCGTACAGGATGCGGAAGCCCAGGTTGGACATACCGATCTCGTAGGTGTCCGGGAAGCAGAAGGCGAAGCGGACGTCTACCGACGCCTTGTCCTTCATCACTGCGTTGTACTCTCCGCCCACGTACCGCGCAGGCTTTTGCACGCGGGGAAGGATGCGCTCTAGTTTGTTATACACGGTGTATCTCCTTTGGTTGATTGTACGGTCTGGATAATGCGGCGGCGCCAGCTCCCCCTGAAGGGGGAGCCGGGTTGGCGTGCGGTGCAGCATACGGAAGCAGTATTCCAGCTCAGTTCCCCTCATACAGAATGGATAATATCTTGGAGTATATCTCCTCCGCGTTGGCCCGGAACCGCTTCTGCACCTCCAGCGCCATGTCCCGGCGGGTGATAAGCAGCTGCAGATTCATCAGATCGTCCAGCTCGTCGCTCATGGACAATGTCACGGTAAATCCGCCCTCCTGCCGCTCCTCCACCTTCGCCCCCACCAGAGCCTTGCGTTTCAGCTGCTCGTTACAGCCCACCAGGTTTTTCTCCACCTGCGCCCGCACGGTGTAGGGCAGGCTGCTCTCCGTGGCTGCGCTGTTGCGCAGGCCCTTTTCGGTGATGGCATACAGACCCTGTTCATCCCGGCCGAGATGGCCGGTGCGCACAAGGTCCGCCAGACACTCGGAGAAGTTGAAGTAATCCACCCCGCCGTCGCACATGCTCAGCTCCTGTAGGACCTCAAAGGGTACCGGACCCGCTACGCGGGCCGCGATATACAGGATGAGAAACTTGATCTCCAGCCTGCCGCTGATAAAGCCGAATTCCGACATGCCGCACCTCCCGCAGATTTTCACTGCTTTCTATTATATCTGCTTTCCGCAAATTTGTACAGTCTGGATTTTCACACTTTGGCGCAGAGGGCATACACTGGGATTGAAGACGGAAGTCTTCCCGCGGGCCGAACCCCGCAGTCAATGCGCTCCGCCCGCGGCGGCGGAGTATTGACGAACAAACAGGCATTGCCTTCTCATATGGTTACTGAATTTTAGGAGGTCCATTTATGGCTGAACGTATTGCACCCGGCCCGGTGTCCAACATCAAGGACTGCGAGGCCGTTTGTATCCATACCAAGAAAATCTACGACAGTTGCCGGGATAAAGATTGCATTGAGGATCTGCGGTTCTATCCCACTGCCTGCGGGCAGGATGTGCTCAACCGCGCCCAGACGGTGAAGGGCGGCAAAGCGGAACTGCTCTATACGTACATCAATGTAGAACCCGTCGTTTTCAACCGGGGCTTTTACACCATCGATATGCGCTTTTTCTACCGCGTGACCCTGAATGCCTACTGTGCCAATCCCCGGCCCATCGAGGTGGAGGGACTGTGCGTATTTGACAAGCGCGTGATTCTCTTCGGCAGCGAGGGCAGCGCGAAAATCTTCTCCTCCAAGGTCCGTATCGACGGTCTGGACCGCCAGCTGCTGGAGCAGAGCAATATGCCCATTGCAGTGGTGGAGGCGGTAGACCCCATCGTACTGGACGCAAAGCTGGTAGAGTGCTGCGAGAACCGGTGCTGTGACTGCGACATCTGCGAGATTCCGCCCTGCATCTGCCAGTGCTTCGGCTGCGACCTGACCATGGGCGACGATTACCGCCGGGCCTTTGTGACCCTGGGTCAGTTTTCCATCATCCGTCTGGAGCGGGACAGCCAGCTGCTGATGCCGGTGTTCGACTACTGTATGCCGGATAAGGACTGCAACAGCGGCGCGGGCTGCGGATGCGGCTGCTGCTGCGGCTGCGAAGACCCCTGCGATTTGTTCCAGAACATTAAATTCCCGGTCAACCAGTTTTTCCCGCCCAACAGCCTGAGCAATCCCCGCGACTATGAATGCACCAAGCAGTACTGCAACAATTGCAGAAACTGAAACCTATAGTAAGAGCGCCGGTCTGGGAAGGACCGGCGCTCTGCCGTTGGCGGGACTGTTAAAACATGTCTCCGAAAATATCGTCCAGACGGATAATGAGGTCATCGTATATGATTTCTCCCCCCCAATGTTTGCCGCACCGGGGGGCGGGTTCATTGTAATTACTCAAACGAGAGTATACAATATATAGCCTTTCATAAAATCACAGTAGAAATTTGACCAAATTAATGTTGAAAACTTTGTGGGAAATTGTGAATTTACATTTCTCTGAAAATTTTCTATAATGAAAATACATCTTTTTATAATTCTTGTTTATACTCTATAAATGGGATGATGCTAAAAATAGTATTCTTCAATAAACTATTATGGAAGGGGGTTGTGACAAAATGGCGACAAAAAGCATTTTGAAAACAATCCATATCAAATCGCCTAAAAGCGCATCAAGGTTAGTATCGGCATTAGAGAACGCTTCGGGCAAATCATCTAAGGCGGTGGAGATGACTCGTACCGCCTCGGATGCAAGTCAAAAAGAAATTTTCAAAATGTTTGGAAAAGAAAAATGACCGGATACAAGCTCATAAATTTGAAATTAATGCTTGATACAGTGGGAGAGGACTCTGTGAAAACGGTTCTCTCCTCTTTTTCCTGTCCACTAGGCCTTGTTTGAAAAATCAGGAGAGTTGTTCAAAGTAGCCAAATCATAATAGCAGCAATAAAAACAAAAGCAAGAAAGGACTTGTCAAGTTTATCA
>JAAWQS010000174.1 GCA_022800665.1 Oscillospiraceae bacterium | reverse complement strand
TTCTAAATTTAGCTTTCCATACTCCAAAATCTCTTAAATATAGAGATTTCTACCATGCAAATCAATAGCTCTTAGCAACACTATGCAAATACGGATTGTTGGTAAATATAAAAGGCAATCAAAAAAGAAGAAGAATCATGAAAAAGAATGAGAAACTTCAGTTGTTGGGAGCTAATTATCCCTTAACTGATGATACAATTATACTTCATTTCGTTTGACTTGTCAAGCGATATTTAAAAATATTTGCTTGTTTTTATCGAAAAAGTTCTATGCCCCTACAGACATGGAGCTTTTTCCCCTGCCCTGATTTCTCCCCTCCAGAATGTTGATGTAGCGGTAAACAGTTGACCGAGACAACTTTGACAGCCGGGCTAATTCGCTGACATTGATCTCGCCGGTTTGGTACTTGCTGTAGTAGCGAAAGAATGTATCTGGGATTGTCTCTTCGGACATCGGAGGACGGCCAACATGCTTTCCCTTGGCCTTGGCGTTCGCCATCCCCGACCGGACGCGGCTGCGGATCATCGAAAGCTCCAACTGCGCAAAGACCCCAGCAATCTGCAAAAAAGCCTCGGTCATAGGATCAGGCTGACCAGTCCGGCAGTCCATGGTGATGCTCCCCATGATGATAAGCCGCAGATGCTTGTCCCGAACCATGTCAATGATCTCGCAGAGCTGCTTCGTTGAACGGCACAGACGGGGGACTTCCAATGTGATAATGGTATCGCCGGGATTAGCCGCTTGGAACATAGCTTGCTGCTGCTCCTTGCTGGGGGAGTCCCCATGCTCAAACTCCAGCCAGACACGCTCCGCCCCAGCCGCCTTTAATTCTCGAATCTGACGGTTAATGTCCTGTCGCTCTTTGTCAGTGCTGCATCGGGCGTACCCGTGTGTAGCAAAAAGGGTGGTTTCATTTTCTGCTACAGATTTCATTGATTTTACCCCCTCTCAGGCCCCCAAAGCGGGCAGTTTTGAGTGTATCGTAAACCATATGTTTTTTGATACATAACTTTTGGGGCCACTTAGCAGTTGCCCCTTGCCGGCCCCATCAACCCGGCTAAAGGTTGTTATACAGTGTATCCCTGCATTGCCGAAGTGCGCTGTACACCTTTCGCCGATCCAGTCTGGTTGCATCGAAGTAGAGAAGGATATCGTCCAGTGTGTCCAGTGTATCCCGCAGCATAGCGAGATAACCGTCCGCAATTAGTTCGTAGTCATCACCACCGCTGGCAATTGTAGTGTTCTTATCGTCTTTCTCCTTCAACAGTCTGAGAAACAATGCCTCACAATCCTCCCCCAGATACTCCCGGATCAGCCCGGCGAGAATCGTCGGCTACTCTTCCTCATTAAAAACTAGCCGCACGGAACCATCCGCCAAAAACAGAGTCCTTGCCATCTTTCTGCCTCCACTATCCCTTGCCGGCTCTCTCCGTCTCATCCAAGTAGGTTGCCTGGAGATCGGCTATGTGGGTCAAGAGCGCCAGAGGATACATCTCAAATGCGTTCCCGACGGAGTACCCGCCAGATTTGAAGTCGTTATCCGAGAATCCCATGTGCCAGCGGATCGCCATGGCCTCCTCGCGGGTTAACCTCATGAAACCGGAGATGATATAGACGGATTTCTCACCGTGGCCGTAAGGCAGGGAATCCTCAAACTTGTAGCCCATGATTGTTTCCCAAACAAAGTCGCCCAGGGCGTCATGCTTCACCTGCCAAGATTCCGCAGCTGCGACTTTCGTGGGATCGTAGGTCTTACGATTTTTAGGCTCCTGCTGGTACACGTTGACCTTGCAAATGTCATGCAGCAACCCGCAGATGGCGATGCTCTCCTGCTGCTCCAAAGTGGGCATAGCTCCGCCGGTAAATTCCTGCTGATACAGCGCCTGCAATCTCTCATAAACGTGGACACTGTGTTCCACTAATCCGTCCTCTCGGGCGAGATGGAACCGGGTGCTGGCCGGGGCTGTAAAAAAATCCGTTGTCTCCAGCCACTGCAACAACTTGTCCGCTCCTGGGCGGTGTATTTGGTGATTGTATAGATCAATAAAACGGTCTTTCATTACGTTCATAGCACAAAAGTCCCTCCTTTCAAACAAAAACGAGCTGAGATGATTTGCATAACTCACCTCGCCAAATATGTGTGGTCGATTGGGCTACACTCGGTGTAATAGCAATACTGGATAATGCGAGGGCGGGTACCGGGCCTGATGTAGATGCAGGGCTCCATATTGTCGTACTTGACGCGGTTATCAGCGTATTCTACGATCCGGCGCAGCTCATCCAGCGTGATTTGCAGTCCCCGCTCTGTGTACTTCATGGTGTTGCCTCCTCCTCATTATTCCATTCGAGGTATGCCTTGAGTCCGTGCCAACACAATACGGCAAACAGGGTCTCCGCAGCATCCTCGTCCAATGGGTTATTGTCCTCCACCAAATCGGCAATCTGGCGTCCACACACGGACAGTTCCTCGTCAGTCCAGGGAGGGATAGCCAGCATCGGATCCCAGCCGATATAGTCGCAGATTTCATCCGCCATTTGCTCATGGGTGAGCTCAGTGCGCAAGTGATCCATACCCATGAGATCCCGGATGGCATCTACGCCGACCAGCTCGACGACCTCCGTCAGCTCGGACTCTGCCATATCTGCCAGATCAATCAGGCTTCTCGCCAGAAAAGCTACGGCTTCTTTTGTGTTGTTATTCATAGTGTATCTCCTCTCTAATCCGCATTAGGATTCTTCCATTCATTGACTATTTTTAGCATAAAGTAACGCAAAGCATGACCATACACATCCATGTTATTGGCGGCCATGTATGCGTCCAGATTCTCCCGCTCCTGCTGGGACAGGTGAATCGTGATAGGGTAGGTCTGCCGCTCCTCGTCCGCACAAGGTTTGCCGCTCTGCACCCAGAAGGGGCGGACGCCAAATCTCTTAGCATAGGGCAGCAGCTGATCCTCCCGGATGTCCAGCAGCTGGGCGGCTCTGGACTTGGTATAGACTTGCCCCTGGCGTTCCAGCTCCTGCATCTTCTCCTTGAGTCTCAGCGTAAGGGCCTCGCCGGAGAAAAACGCCGGGGGAGGAATGTCCAGAAGGACAGCGAGCAGAGCGTATTCCTCCGTGGAATAGATCTCATACTGTCTCAGCCGCCGTGCATGGGCCTTGGTGATGTGTCTGCCAAAGCATCTGACCACAATTTCAGAACCAAAGCGCTCCTCTAGTGCCGCATAAAGCCGCTGGACATCCCATGACTGTCGCAGGACACTTCCCGCCTCCAGGAAGCCCGCATTCTCAACCGCTGTGGACAAGTTTTCTGACAGTATATTGGGGCTTGTTTCATACGGCAAGGTATACATATAATGCAGTGCCTCTGTCAGCGCATACTCGGTCTCCGTAGCCGCAAAATCGGCGTCCGGTGCTTCTCCCGGTGGTAGGATGAGCTGCTGCCCGATTGACATCGTGTTCTCCTTAGGTGTTGGTACCAGCCGGCACAGGTGCTTGGGGCAGAGAGGCAGGGAAGCGATCTGATGCTCGGTATGCCAGTAGGATTCGCCATACTGTTTTCCATCATCGGCGATGCACTGCGGACAAAATCGCAGGGGCATCTCCGCACCATTTTTCTTGGTTGTGAATAGGAATTTGGGCTGCATATTTTCCCCATCCAGGAACTTTTGCAGGTACTCGCGTTTCTTATCCAGAGGCACTGCCGTCAACTTAAGGTAGTCATCGTCGAAACTTCCAATAATAAAGTAAAATAATTGTACAACATGTGAATTGACAACACCGGTTACACACCAGCA
>JAAWQS010000138.1 GCA_022800665.1 Oscillospiraceae bacterium | reverse complement strand
GGAGCGGAGCATTGAGTTCTGCGAAAGTCTGCAAGGCCAGAAAAGGCAGCTCCTGGACACCCTCTCTGCCTATGAGAAACGGATTGCCGAGTACACCAAAGGTCTGCGGGACTTATACATGGATAAGGTCAAGGGTCTGCTCAACGACAGTGACTTCTCCGCCCTCTCCAAAGAGTTTTCCTCCGAGAAGTCCCGGCTGGAGCGCATCCTGCTGGACGGTCAGCGTCAGCTTGCGGAATTGGAAAACAGGATTGCCGTTGGAGACAACCGAAAGGTACTGGTTGAGCGATATGTAAACCTTGAACACTTGACACGGGAAATCGTAGAAATCCTCATTGACCACATCACTATAGGCAAACGCATCCCCGGCACTCGTGACGTTCCCATTGAAATCCACTGGAATTTTTAAGGAGCATATGGACCCTATGCAGCCCAAAGAAGAATTTGAGCAATCCATTCAAGCCATCGACCAGGCGCTGGGCGAAATCGAGCGCACCCTGGAGCAGATGCTGACCCTGGCCCAGCTGTCCGCCAGCGATTTGAACGTAGACCGGGCTACGCTGCAAAAGACCCTGGAGCGGCTTCAGCGTAAAATTGACCGCATCGCAGACACGATTTAGCGCCATTTTTCGCTGTTTTTTGCAAAAAAGTTGTACTTTTGTGATTGCACCAGACAAAAGAGCCGCCGCCAACGAGGATTTTGACAAGAAGGAGGCGGCTGTTAAAGGGCGGATTGCGGCTTTGGAGCAGAAGAAAAAGGACATTCTTGCGCCAAAACCGCCGCGCAAACCCCGTAAGACCAAAAAACAGAAAATCCAGGATTTAATCAAGAGTGCCAGCAAAGCCGGCCTCAAGCCGGAGGAAATCGCCCAACGGTTAGGTTTGGATCAGCCGGAGGATTGAGTATTCCAGCAATCGCGGGATGCCGCTAAAATCAATATCAGTGTTTAACGTGAGGAACGGCCCGGAAGCCGTTCCTCTATTTTTGTGTTTGAAAGGGTGAATGAATGCCAGGAGTAACCAAAGAACAAATCGAAAAAGCGAAGGAGTGGGACTTGCTCTCCTATCTGCAAGCCTATGAGCCGCATGAGCTGAAACGGAGCGGCCCTAACGAATACTGCACCCGCACCCATGACAGCCTTAAAATCTCGCATGGGAAATGGTGCTGGCACAGCCAGGGGTTCGGAGGCCGCACGGCGCTGGACTACCTGATTAAAGTCAGGGGGATGGACTTTGTGGGAGCGGTAGAGGCCCTGTGCGGCTACCGTGCCCCGCCTCCATCGGAGCGTCCGGCCCCGAAGCCTCCAAAGCCGTTTGCGCTGCCAGAGGCAAGCCGGTGTGCCACAGCGATGGTGTCCTACCTGCAAGGCAGGGGCATAGACCCGGACCTGATCGGCGCGTGTATCAAGGACGGCACTCTCTATGAAAGCCGCAGGTATCACAACTGTGTGTTCGTGGGACGGGACCCAACAGGCCGCGCCCGGTTCGCCTGTCTGCGGGGGACACAGGGCAGCTTTCGGATGGATGTGGAGGGAAGCGACAAACGGTATAACTTTTCCCTCCCAGCCGCTGACCCAAAGTGTCCCCGGCTGGCCGTTGCGGAAAGTCCCATTGACGCGCTGTCGCTGGCTGCGCTGGTAAAGCTGTCTGGGGGCGACTGGCAGAGCAGTCACTATATTTCTCTTGGGGGAACCGCCCCACGCGCTATGCTCCAATTCCTCCATGACCACCCGGAGATCACGCAGGTCAGCTTGTGCCTGGACAACGACAAGGCCGGGATGCTGGGCATGGACCGGCTGGAGCAGGCAATCCGGGAGAACCCGGAACTGTCCCAGCGGGTGACGCTGATTTACCACAACCCGCCGCCTGCGGAATACGGGAAGGACTACAACGAATTTCTCTGTTCCCATATCCAGGCGGTGCGGCGGAAGCAGCACCAGCGAGAGGGGGTGCGGTAAATAAAACAGGCTAATCAGGCAAACACCTCATTAGCCTATTATTTGAACTGAACTATGTCATTGGGCGTACATCCGATGATATTACAGAGTTTTTCCAATGTCAGTATGGTAATATTTTTGTTCTTCTTCAACGAATCCAGCGTTTTATTATCAATACCAGATTTAAGCAACTGATACTGTGTCACCTTGCGCTGTTCCATCGTTTCCCACAAAGGGCTGTAATCAATAATCAAAATCACCCCGCAACAACCTGATGAACAAATTATATTGGAGTTTTTGATAAATGCGTATTGTGATTATACCCACAATATGATATACTAACCAGAAAGGAGGAACAGGTGGCAATCTCGAATATACTCCCCCGGAAAACGATGCGAAACCGGACGCGCCTGCAATCCATGACAGAGCGGCACGACTACGATCAGAAAGCCGAGAAAACCAGGGACGGCGAATTGGTATCATCCTATATGTGTTCCCCGGAAACCGCCGCAAAGGAGTTTGAGGAAAGCAAGCAGCTTTATCATCAGTTGACCGGGCGGAAACAACCGCCCAAGCGGGATGTTATCATGTACCGGGTCATTCAATCCTTTAAGCCCGGTGAAGTTTCCCCGGAGGAAGCCAACCGAATTGGCTATGAGCTGGCGATGAAGTTCACGGGCGGACAGCATCAATTTGTAGTGTCCACCCACGTTGATAAAAAGCATATTCATACGCACATCGAGTTTAACAGCACCAATCTAAACTGTGATGGCAAATTCGTAAATCCCCTAAATTCATATCTTATCTTGCGGCGGCTCAATGATGATCTGTGCAGAGCGCATGGCCTCTCTGTTATTGAACATCCGAAGGAGCGGACAAAGCCGGAGGGCGAGGCGGCAGCAATTAAGTATGGTATCAGCTTCAAGGAACAGTTGCGCCAGACCATTGACCGGGTGATTCCTGACTGCCGGGACTATGATGATTTTCTTGCAAAAATGCGGGCCGTAGGCTATGAAATCAAAGAGGGGAAACAGTTATCCTTCCGTGCCCCCGGACAGGAGCGTTTCACCCGTTCCTGCCGTTTGGGGGCCGACTATACCAAGGAAGCCCTGCGGGAGCGCAGTGCCACCCGGCGCGGGTACTCTGCGGCAGCGAAAAAGCCCGTCCAGCGCACAGGCCAAAAGATCAATCTCCTGATTGACATTCAAGCGAAGATGGCGGCGGGAAAGGGCGCAGGCTATGAACGGTGGGCGAAGATTTTCAATCTGAAAGAAGCCGCTAAGACGCTGAACTTTTTGATTGAGAACGGCCTGACCGACTATGACGAATTGACCGCAAGAGCAGAGCAGGCCGGAACCAGGTTTGATGAAACCTCCCGCCGCATCAAACAGTTGGAGGCGCGCATGGCCGAGGTTGCCCAACTAAAGACCCACATCATCAATTACTCCAAGACCCGGGAGGTCTACGCCGCCTATAAAAAGTCCCGCCACAAGAAGGAATTTCTGGCGGAACATGGGGATGAGATCGCCAAGCATGAAGCGGCGAAAAAAGCCTTTGACGCCCTGGGCGGCAAGCCTATCCCGAAGGTTGCCCAGCTTTCCCAGGAGTACGCCGCTCTGCTGGCAGAGAAGCAGGAGCGGTATGCGGAGTACAAGGCCCTGCGGCAAGATATGATCGACTACCGAACCATGAAGCAGAATGTAGACAAAATCCTCGGTTTAGTGCCAGAGGAACAGGAGCAGCAGAGGCCGGAGCGGTGACTACAAAAAGGGGCTGTCTCAAAACGGAGAAAGAAGGTTTTGAGACAGCCCCAGCCTAAAAGGAGTACAAAAATATAAGGATAGGCGAAAGTGAAGTCGTCAA
>JAAWQS010000029.1 GCA_022800665.1 Oscillospiraceae bacterium | reverse complement strand
CATCCTTTTGCCCTCCTCTTTTTTGAAACCCAGTATATCACCTTTTTCCTCCCTTGTCTTCCTCTGTTCACATTTCCTTTACTCATTCAATTACCGTGCAAACAGGCCGATGAATGCTTGCCGGTAAGGGGCAAATGTAGTATACTATTGGCGGCACAATAAAAATACGGGAGGTGGACTGTCCCATGCTGCGTATTGCCATCTGTGACGACGACCCTGCCGCCGTTCAGTCCAGCCGGGAGATTGCGGAGGACTGTCTGAAACAATGCGGGAGCGCCGGCAAAATTGCAGCCTACACCCACAGCGAAAATCTCCTCTACGACATCACGGAGGACAGATTTTTCTTTGATCTGATTCTGCTGGACATTGAAATGCCCGGCAGTACCGGGATGGAGCTGGCAGGAAAACTCAGGCCCTTTCTGCCCAATGTGAAGATCATCTTCATTACCTCCCATGTAGAGTACGCCATAGACGCCTTTGAGCTGTCCATTTTTCGGTATGTACCGAAAAATGATATTGCCAGGCGGCTCCCTGGGGCGGTCTGCGACGCCATCCGGCTGATTGAACTGGAGGACGGCAAATTCTACACCATCCAGACCAGCTGCCGCCTGGAAAAGATACCCTTCAAGGACATCTTGTTCATTGAGCGGGACGGAAAAAACGCCAGCATCACCACCTCCAGCGGTGCGGCCAAGGTGCGGAAGAGCTTACAGCAGGTCTATGAGGAACTGTCCGCAGAGGAATTTATTTTTATTGACCGGGGCTGCATCGTCAACATGATTCACGTCATGCAGGTCAAGGAGGGAACGGCCGTCCTGAAAAACGGCGAAGCTCTCCCCATCAGCCGTTCCCACCTGCAGGGGGTAAAGTCGCAGATCAACGCCTATTGGGGGGCGCACATATGACGGATGTTTTTCTGCTGCTCTCCGGCCTGTTGACTGGCGCAGTGCGCATTCTTGCGGGACTGATTCTCATTCACCGGCTACTGTCCGTAAAGAAGCCGGGCGGAAAAAGTATCGCGGCAGGGTTGTTCGGAACGATGGCCCTCACGGTTTTGATGTCTCTGCTCCATCTGCCAGACCTCTGCCGGATGGCTGTGGAAGCGGTACTGATCTCCTTTTGCACCCACTGGCTGCAAAAGGCCGATTTGAGAATGAGTTTGTTTGTCAGCGTCTTTTATGAGACTGCCCTCTCCTTCTGGCAGTTTCTTCTAGCGGCAGGGCTGGGCGCGCTATTCCGTGCGCAGGACCTTCTCAGCCCCCAAACAATGGCGGGACAGGGCGCTGTCTGGCTGCTTCATGGACTGCTGGCTGCTTTGGCGGTCTATCTCTCCCAAAAGGAGATCGAGAGAAAAACCGCTTTCCGGGCTGTCTCCGCTGCTGCACTGGCCGGTTTTCTGGCGGTCATCACGCTGTCCGAGCAGACTGTCCTGGACATTCCCGGCGACACCCTCTATATGTGGACAATCCTGTCCGTGGTCCTGATGATGTCGGTACTGGTATTCAATATCAACCGGCAGTACGAGGTGGAGAAGGAACTGGCAAAGCTGAAATCAGAACAGGCCGAGCTGCTGGAGCGGGACTATACCGCCATCAACCGGGCCTATCAGGTCAACGCCAGGCTCTTCCACGACTTCCACAATCACATCGGCGTACTGCGTCAATTCCTTATCCATGAAAAGTACGGAGATGCAGTCCGCTATCTGGATGAATTGCAGGCCCCTGTACAGAACCTCACCGCTACAGTCTGGACAGGCGACGAAACGGCGGACTACCTCATTAACAGCAAAACAGCTGCAGCGGAGGCGGCTGACATTCGGTTCCAGGTCCAGGTGGAGTTTCCCCGGCATACCAATATCCGCAGCGTGGACCTGTGCGCGATTCTGGGCAATCTTCTTGACAACGCCATTGAGGCGGCCCGGCAGGCGCCGGAACGGTCGGAGCGGACGGTGTCTCTTACCATCCGCCGCATCCATCAGATGCTGGTCATCAAGGTAGAAAACAGCTTCGCCGCTGCGCCTGTCCAGGAAAACGGCGAACTGAAAACCACTAAAACCGAGGGCGGTCTCCACGGCTGGGGACTGAAAAGCGCACAGACCGCCGCGGAAAAGTATGACGGCATGGTGCAGACCAGCGTCTCCGGGGAAATTTTCCGGGCGGTGGCTACGCTGTCCTATGAAGCGGAAGAATATTAATGGTAGGCATATATTTGAGTGGGACCGGAAATACAGAGCGCTGTATTGACAAGCTGATACATTTATTAGGCGGAACAGCGCAGGCAATTCCAATTGAAAAGGCAGAAGCCGCAGAAGCCGCAGAAGCCGCGGAGGGATTGTCACAGCACAATTTTATTGTTCTGGCATATCCGGTACAATTTTCAAATACCCCCGTTATGGTGAGAAATTTTATCAAGCGGCATTCAGACCTATGGAAAGGGAAACAGGCGCTTTGTGTTACAACAAGCGGTCTTTTGCAAAAATCTTTTCCGGAGCCTTGCCCTGTTCCAGACAACTGGCAAAAAAGGGTTGCAATTGGCTGCAAAATCTGGTACACTGCTGATTACTTTCATAACTTGTCATAATTGGTCTGCACATAGAAAGGTGAGGTCATACTATGCGGAATATGATGAAAAGCGGCTGGGGCAAAATGTCCATGGCCTTTTTAGGCGCATTGATTTATGCCCTGGGCATCAATCTCTTTGTTGTCCCCCTGGGTCTCATTACCGGCGGCATGATGGGCTTCTGCCAGCTGATCCGTTCTGCAATCCTGATGCTGCTGCGGATGGACTCCTTCAGTTTCGATATTGCGGGACTGATTTTCTATGCCCTCAATATTCCCCTGCTGCTGCTGGCTTACCGCTCTCTGGGCAAGGTCTTCTCCCGCAATACCCTCATTATCTCCACCGCATATACCGTCTTCCTCAGTATCATCCCCATCCCGGCCAAGCCCCTTGTGGACGATATGCTCACCAGCTGTCTGCTGGGCGGCATTATCGCCGGCATAGGCTCCGGACTGGTGCTCACCAGCGGCAGCTGTGGCGGCGGACTGCATATCCTGGGTCTGTATTTATCCAAGAAGGGCGTACGGACCACGGTGGGCCAGTTTGAGCTGTTCTTCAACGTGGCGTTGTTTATCCTCTGCGGCGTGATGTTCGATATGCAGGTCTTGATCTACTCTGTGATGAACACGATCTTCCACTCCATGGCTACCGACCGCAGCCACCGGCAGAGCGTGACGGTCCAGGTGCTGATTTTTACCAAGAGCGACAACCCGGATCTGGACCGCTTCATTATGGACAATCTCCACCGGGGTATTACCCGCTGGGAGGGCAAGGGCGTTTATACCGGCGACGCCACCCATATTCTGTGCGTATGTATGAATAAGTTTGAGATCGGCGACCTGCGGGAAGCCCTCCGGGAGATCGATCCCAAAGCCTTCTTTATCGTGCAGGAGGGCGTCCACGTCAGCAGTAATTTTGACCGCCGCCTCTCCTAAGTGCATTGTACATTATCCTTTTTGGACCGTCCGCAGCTGTGCGGGCGGTTCTTCTGTTGGCTCTAGGGGAACAGGCAGTTAAACAAAAACCTCCCGTGCCGTCTGGCATGGGAAGTTTTTTCTATTATAATAGAAGATAATGAACAGTCATGGTTCAGACATACCAATACCGCGAAGTACCTGGACTTTCCCCTTGAATCCCTTGACACAGTATGATATACTATACCAATCCCTACTGAGAAGGAGGACCCAGTCCATGGCGGAGAAAAAAGGCGTCAAAATAGCGGCGCAAAACCGTAAGGCACACCATGACTATTTCATCGAGGACCGCTATGAGGCGGGGATTGAGCTTTACGGTACGGAGGTCAAATCCATCCGGGCCGGTACGCTGAATCTGAAGGATTCCTACTGCATCGCCAAAAACGGCGAGATGTATCTCCACGGAATGCATATCAGCCCCTATGAGCACGGCAACATCTTCAACCGGGACCCGGTGCGGCCCCGCCGCCTGCTGATGCACAAGCGGGAGATCAACCGCTTACAGGCGTATGTCCAGCAGGACGGGTATGCCCTGGTACCCTTGAGCGTGTATTTCAAGAATTCCCGTGTAAAAATTGAGGTCGGTCTGTGCAAGGGCAAAAAGAACTACGATAAGCGGGACGCTATGGCCAAGCGGGACGCCAAGCGGGATATTGACCGCGCAATGAAGAGCTACCGCCGCTGAAGACAACCTGAGCATCTGTCTGGACGATATCTTCGGCGGCCTGGGCGACCTGTTTTGAGTACAAAATAATAAAATATATCAAAGGAGACCCAACCTATGAGCAATCCTATTGTAACCATCACACTGGAAAACAGCGAGGTCATGACCGGGGAGCTGTACCCGGATAAAGCGCCCAACACCGTAAATAATTTCATCTGCCTGGCCAACAGCGGCTATTACGACGGCCTGACCTTCCACCGGGTTATTCCGGGCTTTATGATTCAGGGCGGCTGTCCCAGCGGCACAGGCGCTGGCGGTCCCGGCTACAGCATCCGGGGCGAGTTCAGCGGCAACGGCTTTGCCCAGAATGATATTCCCCACACCCTGGGCGTGCTGTCCATGGCCCGCTCCATGGACCCGGACAGCGCAGGCAGTCAGTTTTTCATCATGGTAGAGGCTGCCCCCCATCTCGACGGCCAGTACGCCGCCTTCGGCAAGATCACCGGCAATGTGGAGGCTGCTGTGGCAGTCTCCCTGGTCAATCGTTCCATGATCGACAACAAGCCCAAAAAGCCCCAGGTCATCCAGTCCATCCGGGTGGATCTGCAGGGCGCGGAATACCCGGAGCCTGAGAAAATCTGATCCAAATTCCCATAAAACAAAGGAGCATCTATACCCCTGTGAAAAAACAACTATCCTCCCTCCTGCTTGCTCTGGTTCTCCTTTTGAGCCTGACTCCGGCGGCGGGGGCATACGACATCAAAACCGCCGCCTCCTCCCCCATCGCCATGAGTCTGTCCCACGCCGCGTATCTGGATGACAGCGGCGCCCTTTGGACCTGGGGCCGCGGCGCCAGCGGCGAGCTGGGCAGCGGAGCCAGAGATAATTCCAGCGTACCGGTGAAGGTGATGGACGGCGTGACCGCCGTCAGCATTGCCAACGGCGTCAGCGCCGCCATCAAGTCCGACAAATCCCTTTGGATGTGGGGCAGCAACTACCACGGCCAGTTGGGAACCAAGGGCAGCGGAGATGTCAATATTGGCGGCGGCAATAACTTCGACCACGCCTCCAAGCACTACGTCCATATCACGCCGGTGAAGGTGATGGACGATGTGGCCTCTGTCCAGGCAGGCAGCTTTTATACGGCAGCAATTAAAACCGACGGCTCCCTGTGGATGTGGGGCGACAATCAGTACGGCCATATCGGCAACAACGGAGAATCTGACAAAACGGACCGCTATGGATACGTATACCAGACAGAGCCGGTGAAAATCATGGACAGCGTATCCTATGCGACCTTCAACGAGGACGCCCATACGGTGGCGGCGATCCAGACCGATGGTTCCCTGTGGATGTGGGGCAAAAACATCCACAGCGAGCTGGGCAACAACGGTCAGGGAGATAAGTTCTATGAAATTGAAGAACTTGACTCCGTAGAATACTATCAGACCACACCCATCAAGGCGCTGGAGCATGTAACCAGCGTCAGCCTGGGCGCCAACCACACCGCCGCCATCCAGACCGACGGCTCCCTGTGGATGTGGGGCAGCAACTATTATGGCCAGCTGGGCAACGGAACCAACACGGATGCCGGCGAGCCGGTGAAGATCATGGACGGCGTGGCGGCTGTGGACCTGGGCTGGAGCCGCACAGCCGTTTTGAAAACCGACGGCTCCCTTTGGACCTGGGGCCGGAACTGTTACGGACAGCTGGGCAGCGGCTCCACCGAGGATTCCAATGTCCCGGTGAAGATTATGGACAGCGTAGCCGCCATGGGCGGGTATCAGGATCAATCCGCAGCCATCAAAACCGACGGTTCCCTCTGGACCTGGGGCTGGAACTACTACGGCCAGCTGGGCAGCGGCTCCACCGAGAACGCCTCTGCGCCAGTCAAGGTTATGGACCAGACCGCCGCTGTCAGCGGACACCAGGGGACCATGCTGGCTGTCAAAACCGACGGCTCCCTCTGGGCCTGGGGCTGGAACTATTACGGCCAGCTGGGCAGCGGCTCCACCGAGGATTCCAATGTCCCTGTGCCTGTCAAAACCGGCGTTCCCGGCCAGGACGCCGCAAAGGGGAACGATACGCCCTTCAGCGACGTCAGCCGGGACGCATATTATTACGAGCCAGTACTCTGGGCGGTGGAAAAACAGATTACCAACGGCGTCACTGCCACACAGTTTTCTCCCGGCGCAACATGCACCCGCGGCGAAATTATCACCTTCCTGTGGCGTGCCATGGGCCAGCCGGAGCCGGAGGGCTCCGCCTCCCCCTTTGCGGACGTGGCGGAGTCGGATTTCTATTATAAACCGGTCCTCTGGGCCTACGAACAGGGCATGGCGGCAGGCGCCAATTTCTCCCCCAAGTCCCCCTGCACCCGGTCGGAAGCCGTGTCCTTCCTATGGCACTCGGCGGGCCGTCCGGAGGCGTCCTCCGTCACCGGCTTTGCGGACGTCGGCTCCTCCGCCTCCTATGCGCAGGCGGTCAGCTGGGCGGTGTCCAACAATATTGTCAACGGAACCAGCGACGTCGCCTTCTCCCCCAGCGATACCTGTACGCGGGGGCAGATTGTGGCCCTGCTGTGGCGGTATCTGGGAAAATAGCGGACAGCCTGCGGGCATTCGGGGAGAGATTTTTTGTCTCTCCCCTGCGTTTTATATAAAATCACCGTACCGCCGTCTTATACCCACTGGAAAAATCTCTGTTTCTCCGGTTGTCCGGCCCTTGCTTTGACGCCGCCCTTTGATTATAATAAATCTGATTGCGTGAAAAACTATCATGAGTGACGCCCGCCGGAAGCCGCGGGCCAAGGAGGAATCCCCCTATGAGCAGACAAGAAGCTCACGACCAATACAGCAGAGCCCTCAAGCTGGGGCAGCGCGCATATAAGGACAGCGTCCTCCATGGACGTTACCCCTATCCGCCGGTACTGGATGAAATTCTGATGGACGACACCCTGATTGCCGGACAGGCGGACATGGGGATCATTGAGATTCCCACCGAGCAGATCATCGGCAATAAGACGGTTGGACGGCGTTCCGCCTTTGCGGATAACTTCATGCCCCTGCTGGAGCTGGACTCGGAGTTTGCCAACAAGTGGATCGACCTGTGCGCCGCCCACCTGAGCGACGAGGGCATACGGGACCCCGTCCGCTGTTATGAGTATCTGGGCCGGTTCTACGTCCAGGAGGGCAACAAGCGGGTCAGCGTGCTCAAAAGCTACGATGCGCCTACCGTTCCCGGCTACGTCATCCGCATCATCCCCCGCTGGTCTGAGGACCCGGCGGTGCAGGTGTACTATGAGTTCATGGCGTCCTATCAGATGAGCGGGCTGTACCAGGTCAGCTTTACCCGGCCCGGCTCCTTCGGCAAGCTGCAGGCCGCGCTGGGCTACGAGCCGGACCATGTGTGGGACAAGGATGAGCAGAAGCGGTTTCTGTCGGGCCTGACGTACTTCAAAGCGGCTTATAAGAAGCTGGGCGGGAACGAGCTACCCATCACGCCTGCCGACGCCATGCTGGTCTGGCTGCGGGTGTATCCCTTCGACGCGCTGAAGACCTCCTCCAGCCAGGAGCTGCTGAAATCCCTCTCCGCCCTCTGGGCGGACATCAAGGTCCTGGCCCACTCTGAGCCGATTGCTGTCAGTACGGCCCCCGCCTCCGGCCACGACGAGGCGGAGGAGGAGACGCCGGGCTTCCTGGGCCGTCTCTTCAAAGCCATGTTCCCCAACCATCTGAACGTGGCCTTCATCAACGAGCGGACCCCGGAGGAGAGCGACTGGGCCAGAGCCCACGACCTGGGCCGCCAGTATATGGAGGCTCTGCTGGCGGACCGTGTGGAGGTACAGGTCTTCAACAGCGTCCGGCCCGGCGAGGAGGCGGACGCCGCCATGGAGAACGCCATCGCAAACGGGGCCCAGGTGATTTTTGCCACCACCCCTCCCCTCATCACCTCCTGCCGGAAGGCTGCCGCTAAGCATCCCAATGTCCGTGTCCTCAACTGCTCTGCCTCCATGCCGTACACCGGCGTGCGCACCTACTACAGCCGTATTTACGAGGGCAAGTTCATCACCGGCGCCATTGCCGGCGCCATGAGTCCCGACGGCAGCATCGGCTATGTGGCCAGCAATCCCATTTTCGGCGTTCCCGCCAGCATCAACGCCTTTGCCCTGGGCGCAGGGCTGGTCAATCCGCGGGCGCGCATACGGCTGAAGTGGTCCTGTGTGGATTCGGACCCCATGGGCGATCTGATCCGGGAGGGCGTGACCGTCCTCTCCAACCGGGACCTGCCTGCGCCGGACCGCGTCCAGGAGCCGTGGGGCCTGTGCCTGCTCCAGCCGGACGGCTCCCTCAAGCCCCTGGCCTCCCCCTACTGGCACTGGGGCAACTTCTATGTGAAAATAATCCGCAGTATCTTCAACGGCGGCTGGGAGGCTCTCAGCTCCAAGGGAGACAAAGCGGTAAACTACTGGTGGGGCATGAACAGCAGGGTGGTCGATGTGCTGCTCAGCGACAGCCTGCCGGACGGCGTGCGCCAGCTGGTGAAGATTTTACAGCTGGGCGTGACCAACGGCTCCATTGAACCCTTCCGCCGGTTCCTGCGGAGTCAGGACGGCGCCGTGCGCAGCGAGGGGGAGCGGTGGTTTTCCCCGGAAGAGATTCTGCATATGGATTGGCTCTGCGACTGCGTGGAGGGCAGTATTCCGGAGTTTTCGGAGCTCCTGCCCATGTCCCGGTCCATCGCCCGGCTGCAGGGCGTCTATCGGGACACGATTCCGCCGGAAAAGGAGGGGCCGCTGCTGTGAAGCTCCTGCTGCTGTCAGATAAAGAGAGTCCCTATCTATGGGATTACTACCAGCCGGGACGGCTGGACGTCTATGACCTTATGATCTCCTGCGGCGATCTGAACGCCAATTATCTCTCCTTCCTTGTGACCATGGGCCGCGCTCCTCTGCTGTACGTCCACGGAAACCACGACGCCGCCTATGAGCAGCGTCCGCCGGAGGGCTGCGACTGTATCGAGGACCAGCTGGTAACGGTCAAGGGACTGCGCATCCTGGGTCTGGGGGGTAGCGCACAGTACAGCGGCGGCCCCCACCAGTACACGGAACGGCAGATGGAGCGGCGTATCCGCAGGCTGTGGTTCAAGCTCCGCCGGGCGAAGGGCGTGGACATCGTCGTGACCCACTCCCCCGCCAGCGGCTATGGCGACGGGGAGGACTACGCCCATCGCGGCTTTGACTGCCTGCTCTCCCTGCTGGACAAGTACCAGCCGAAGTATTTGGTTCACGGGCATGTCCATGCTACTTACGGCGCGAACCGTCCCCGCGTTCTGCAGCACGGCCCCACCACCATCATCAACGCCTATGAGCGTTACGTGCTGGACCTGTGACGTCCGGCCATCTCATTCCGCCTGTACAGGCGTATTTCATTGGAAAAGGACTATTATGACATTTAACGACTTAAATTTACTGCCCCAACTGCTGAAAGCAGTGGAGGAGATGGGCTATACCGAGCCGTCCCCTATTCAAGCGTTGGCGATCCCGCCGGTCCTGTCGGGCCGCGACCTGATCGGCTGCGCCCAGACGGGTACGGGCAAGACGGCGGCTTTTGCGATTCCTATTCTGCAATATCTGGACCGGCAGCTGAAAAATGACCGTCGTCCGGCAGCCAAACGGCCAATCCGCGCCCTGACGCTGACGCCTACCCGTGAGCTGGCCCTGCAGATCAAGGAAAATTTTGATTTATACAGCCGGTACCTCCCTGTCCGCAGCGCCGTCATCTTCGGCGGCGTAGGACAGACGCCTCAAGTGGAGGCTCTGCACAAGGGCGTGGACGTGCTGGTGGCCACGCCGGGACGGCTGAACGATTTATGCAACCAGGGCCACATTGACCTGAGCCGTATAGAAATCTTTGTTCTGGATGAAGCGGACCGGATGCTGGACATGGGCTTTATCCACGACGTGCGCAAGGTTATTGCAAAACTGCCGGAGAAACGGCAGACACTGCTGTTTTCCGCCACGATGCCTATGGAAATTGCCGAGCTGTCAAAGACAATCCTGATTCGACCGGCACGGGTGGAGGTAACGCCCCAGTCCTCCACAGTGGACGCCATTGAACAGAGGCTTTACAAGGTGGACAAGGCCAATAAAAAGCACCTGCTCCAGCATATTTTGCAGGATCAGTCCCTGGACAGCGTGCTGGTGTTCACCAATACCAAGCACGGCGCGGACCGTGTGGTCAAGGAGCTGGGCCGGGCAGACATCCCCGCCATGGCGATTCACGGCAACAAGGGGCAGACCGCCCGCATCCGCGCCCTGGACAGCTTCAAAAGCGGTGAAATCCGGGTGCTGGTGGCCACGGATATTGCGGCCCGCGGCATTGACGTGAGCGAACTGGCGGCGGTCATCAACTACGAGCTGCCCAACGTGCCGGAGACCTATGTCCATCGGATCGGACGCACTGGCCGGGCAGGCCGCAGCGGCGTTGCCATCAGCTTCTGCAACTACGACGAGCTTGCGTATTTAAGGGACATTGAAAAGCTGACCCGGAAGAAGCTTCCGGTCGTGGAAAATCATCCCTGGCCGATGGAAATTATGCAGGCTGCCCCCAAAGCGGTCCGTCCTCCCCGGCCACCCCGGACGGAGCGCAGCGTGAAACCGGCGCAGCCTGCGGTACAGCCAAAGGAGCCAATGCCTGTCCGCCGGCAGCGGAGTACCCCGGCGGCGGTGGAGAAGGTGCGGGTGGAATCGGTCACAGCCCTCCCGATCCCGGCGGGCGTACCGGTACCCGTCCCCCGTCCGGTACGGCGGATCTCTTCGGAACCCCAGCAGGTGGGCCGTGTCGTCGCCTTTGCGGACGGACGCCGGAACCACAGGCGGCACAACCGCCCAAAGGGTTAAATCATAAACGGCAGCAGCTTGGTCAACCAGCTGCTGCCGCTTTTTTCAAATTGGTGCAACAATACACGTATATCGTCTACACACTGACACGCGACGATGGCAAACCGGTCCCGGAGAATGTGAGCGGATTTGCCAAATACGGAAATTATATTGCCCATTCCTCCAGCGGCGGGGCCGGCTTTATAGGACCGCGGCAGGATGGGGATGGTACCCTGCACATTGTTGAAGAGTGGTCCTCTTCGCGGCCCCTCATAGGCCGCAATGTCACGGTGACTTTTCAGGACCTTATAGCCGTAGACCCCGAAACCGATGCTTGCACGGTAGTTGCCGAGGGAACGTGGGAACTGCGGTTTGCTCTGCGCTACAGAGACTCTACTGTGAAACTCCCGGTAAAAGACCTGCACTTCACCGATAACGATGGCAGAGAATGCACCATTCATGAGATGAGCGTTTCCTCCCTGAGCTTCCGCCTGCATATGGATGTCCAGAAGCTGGAGGAGGATGACTGGCACTTCCAGCTAACCGCTGCGCTGCGTCTGAAGGACGGCACTGTGGAACCGATTGCGAGTTCAAACGGCGGCTCAAGCGGAACTACAGGCAAGGCGTCCCAGAAAGCGTATTATACCGGCAGCTTCAGCGCCCCCCACTTGGTGGAGGATATAGAGGCCATTATAGTCTGTGATACGGAGATTCCTGTCAGCTGAAACAAAAGAGGGTGCGGCAAAATCCATCATTGCCGCACCCTCTTTCTTTCCTGTTTGATAAACTATTGCTTCCAGTACAGATTCACTTTTTCCGCCGCGATCTGCGGCAGCAGATGGAATTGCTGTGCGGTTCTCTCCGCAACAGCATCTCTGTCCGGTATGAACTCCTTCAGCGTGGAAACCATCATTCACCTCTACGCTTCCCAAGCCGTCATACAGTTCACTCAGGCAAAGCTGATTCGAAGCGGAATGTTCTCTGAGAGGGTACTCTTATAACAAATCTTCCGCCACTTTTGCAAGCGGCTGCCTTAATAATTCTGCAGCGGCTGATAGACGGTGAATACATGGCCTTCCGCCAGATCCGGATGGCACATAGCCAGCAGGTCCTCGAACTTTTCCACGACCTTGGCGCTGTTCATATAGTAACCGTTATCCATGGTATACACCTGCTGGTTCTGATAGGCTTTGAACTCCGCAAACAGCGGGTTTTCATCCAGCAGCGTCCCCTGCATATACATAGGAAGCGAGTCATAAATGAGGATATCCGCATCTCTGCATTCGTCCAGGAATTCTTCCATCCCCAACTGCATCACGCCGTCTCCCTCCAAATCCTGCAGCGCATATACCGCCCCGGCCCGCTCCAGCTGCTTAGCAATACTGGAGCTGCTGCTCTGGGTGTATACGATGCCGTCAAAGACCATGCCGAAGGCCACCACAGGGCGGTCCGCCTCTGGAATGGAAGCCACTTTTCGATACAGCTCCTCCAAATGGTCCAGCTTTTCTTCGTAGAGACTGTCGGCCTTCTCGTCCAGATTATAGAACGCGCCGAAAAACTTCAGCCACTCCAGATACGCCTCGGAACCGGTATCCTGGTTTTCCGCCACCACAACATAGGGAATCGCCAGCTGGTCCAGCATTGTACACAACGCCGTACCGCCCTCGCTGGACATATCCGTGAAAACCAGGTCAGGCGCTGTGGCTACAATACTCTCCACATCCCCCGCTGTCCAGGAATCCTGTACAATATAGGTGATCTGTCCGTTGGCAAAGCGTTCCGCTACCTGGGGCGTGCTCCACTGGGATGCCTCCGTGGTCACGGCGGCAATAGAATCGTAGAGACTGTCCTCCTCCAGCGCGCCCAGGAACCCCACATGGGTGGTGGACGTATACATCGCCCGCTTGACCGGCGTACGCACCAGCAGGGCATCGCCATAGCCAGCAGGAGCCTTGCCGCCTTCGGGGACCAGCAGCAGTTCCCGTCCGGCAGAGTCGGTCAGCAGCTTGACACCGTCCGCAAGATACTGAATATCAAAATTCTGCGCATTCCGAATCCCAAGGCCGGTTGCCGGCAGATCGCTGACCTGCGCATCCACCTCGTCCTCCTGTTCCTCGCCGCCAGCGCCGCAGCCGGACAGCAGCAGTATTGCCGCCAGCGCCAGTATCCATAATTTTTTCACGCTCATTCTGTTCCTCCTGTTGTACGAATTTATCCAAATACAGTCCAATGTACCCGACTGCACTGTAAACGTTTTTATGCCTCCAATTCCCGCTGCAGCCGGGCTATAGAATCGACAAAACATACGGACGCACTGCCATAAAGCCCCCTGCATTCCTCCGGCTTCCGGAATGTAAATACTTGCTTTGCTTCCCGCAGCAGGTCCAGGCTGGCCTGGCAGTACGGTCCTGCCGGGAAACCGCTGTCAATCGCATACCGGCACTGCCGTATCAGCCCTGCAGCTTCTGCTATCTGCTCTTCTCCAATTGGTGTAAAGGGCTTTTGCACCACAGCTTTCAGCTGCATGGAACGTGCAATACAGCAATCCACATCATTCTCAAACAGAATTCCGGTAGCCGTGCCAATGCCCATCCGGGACAGCGCCCGGTATACCGGAGTCCCTCTCCCTGCCCCTGCCGACACAAATGCGCTGATCGGATTATTATTGTGCAGCTCCATACATCCCAGCAGCGCGTTGTAACTGGCCCCGTTGATTTGATACAGGTCTGTAATCGTATTCTCCTGAACGATATCTTCAGGTCTTCCCTGGGCGGCGATCTCACCGTCCCGGACCAGCAGCGCATATTGGCACCCCTTCACTGCCAAGTCCACATCGTGCAGAGCCAGAATCACAGTCATTCCCCGCTCCTTCACCATCCTGCTCAGGATACCCACGACTTCCACCTTGTGCCGGATGTCCAAATGGCTGGTCGGCTCGTCCAGGATCATCAGCTCCGGTTCCTGGGCCAGCGCACGGGCAATCATAACCTTCTGCTTCTCCCCATCGCTGAGGCTGTGGTACTCACGCTTTGCCAGACCCGCCGCGCCCACGACGGACATGCATTCCCGGATAATACGGTGATCCGCCTCCTCCAGCCGTCCGAAA
Source organism: Oscillospiraceae bacterium (assembly GCA_022800665.1). Lineage (GTDB taxonomy): Bacteria > Bacillota > Clostridia > Oscillospirales > Oscillospiraceae > Pelethomonas. Next base: position 20,260 of record JAAWQS010000029.1, on the reverse strand, counting down.
AAGCCGGTATAGGGCATCCGGCCCATTGCGGCTACCTCATAGGCGGTGGTCATGTCCATGTTCCGTTTTTCCGTCAGCACCACAGCCATGGTGCGGGACAGCGCGGAGATTTTGACTGTGCGCAGGTCCTCCCCTTTGATATACACCGTGCCTTCCACCGGGGCCAGCATCCCGGAGAGTGTGCGCAGTATGGTGGACTTCCCCGCCCCGTTTGGACCAATCAAACAGATGGTCTGTCCCCGCAGGGCCTCGATCTCCACGCCGCTGATGACAGCTTTCCCCTCATAGCCTACGTCCAGCCGGACAGTACGGAGTATTTCGCTCATAGCTTGTCCTTTCTCGTCAGCAGGAATACCACCACCGGCGCGCCAATTACGGCAGTAATTGCGCCTAATGGCAGTTCTGCCGGTGATACGATGGTCCGGGCGGCAAAGTCGCAGAGTCCGGCCATCAGCGCACCGCCCAACATAGCGGCTGGCAGAAGAATACGGCTGTCGGATGTGTGGAAGAGTATACGGCAGATATGGGGTACCGCCAGACCGATAAAGGATACCGGACCTGCAAAGGCGGTCACTGCCGCGCTGAGAACGCTGGAGACGAGAATAATCGCACAGCGGACAGCTCTCACATTCACGCCCATGCTGGCGGCGTAACGGTCCCCCATCTGCAGGGCGTTGAGAGGCTTTGCCAGCAGACAGGCGAGAACCAGAGAGACCGTCACAATTCCGTAGAGGACCGGCAGATGCTGCCAGGTAAAGCCGGAAAAGGTACCCATACTCCAAATCGCGTAACCGGCGATCTGCTCCCGCTCGGCAAAGGCGCTGAGGATGCTGGCCGCGGCGCTGCAGATGTACCCGGCCATCAGACCGACAATCAGCAGCGTGACCACATTTTTCACCCTGGCCGCCGCCAGAAGCACCACCGCCATGACCAGCATAGCCCCAATAAATGCGCCGGTGAATCGAAACAGCGGCGTAACCTGCCGGACACCGAATGTAAAACCGCCCATTGTCACTAACGCAACAAAGAGGGACGAACCGGAGGATACTCCCAGCACATACGGTTCCACGATGGGATTTTCAAAAAAAGTTTGCAGCAGCAGGCCAGAAATCGCCAACGCCGCGCCGCAGGCCAGACCAGCCATTGCTCTCGGAAGGCGGAGCTGCCAGATAATCAGGTGGGCGTTGTCCTTCACACCGGATTGGCCGAAAAGTTCATCGGCAAATACGCGGACGATATCGGAACCTGTAATATTCACAGAACCCAGCCCGACGTTCAGCAGAAAAACACATGCCGTCCCAACCAACAGAATGCCAAACCAAAACAGGGTCTTTACTCCATTTCTTTCCATTGCTTCCTCCGCTGAAAACAGCTTTCCGCCCTCATGTTAGGGATACAGCTCTGTAAAAAGGAAAACGCGCCGAGCCTGAACTCAGCGCGCAAAAATACTCTCCGGAGACAATATGCACCGCTCTTGAGTCCGAAAAGCGGCACACGCGGCAGATTCTCCGGATGTGTTCTGACTCAGCGATCACCGCGGCTTCCCCATTTGGAGAGACCGCTCCCGCCATACAGCAGCGTTCCTGTGTGGGATTCTCACCCAGCTTCCTGCGCGGCCCGACCGCGCAAAGTCCGGAAATTCTGTTTCATTTTGAGAGGATTATACTCCATACAGATGGAAAAGTCAAGGTTGAAGTTCAAATCCTCTTTTAACCCCGGAAAAAAGTTTCGAGAACAGATTGAATTGAAGCAAACTCTGTGCTATAATTATAACAGCGGCGCGGGAACTGCAGCAGTGGAAAGGGGGAAGATTTATGAATACTGGTTATTATGAATTTTTGGTAGAGAAGGACGCCATGTGGGCCGAAATGTTTATGGAAATCTTGCGGAACAATCATATTCCCTGCACAGCTTTTTCTTCACAGGATATTGGATTAGCTATAAAAACCGGCATGCGGAGAGGATTAAAAATATTTGTCCCCGCGGACAAAAAGCCCCAGGCGGAAGAATTATTGGAAGAGATTTTTTCCGGCAGCGCAGCTTCCGGCCAAGAGGTATGCGCCGTTCTGGACTGACAAGACAGCCTCATCAACAACCCCCCAGGAGAAAAACCCTGTCCGGGTTTCCTCCTGGGGGTTCGTCAAGCCTTCAAGACCGCGTCGTACAGCTCGTTGCGGCTCAGACCCGTTGCCGCAGCCACCTGCCGCACAGCATCTTTCATCCGCTCTCCGGCCTCCCGGCGGTCCAGGACCATCCGCACGCCCTCTTCCAGACTCACAGCGGCCTCTTTCACCGGTTCCCTGCCGGCGACTACCAGCACAAATTCCCCGCGGGGGTCGTGTTCCTGGTAGCGCTCCACAGCCTGCGCCAAGGTCGTGCGGCGGGTCTCCTCGTGGAGCTTGGTCAGTTCCCGGCACAGGGCAGCGGGCCGGTCCCCGAACGCCTCCAGCAAATCCGCCAGCGTCGCCCGCAGCCTGTGGGGGGCCTCATAAAAAATCATGGTCCGCTCCTCGGCGGCGAGGGACAGCAAGCGCTCCCGCCGCTCTTTTTTGTTCACGGACAAAAAGCCCTCAAAGGTAAACCGTCCTGTGGGCAGTCCGCTGACCGCCAGCGCGGAGATCAGCGCACAGCAGCCTGGAATCGACTGCACCGCAACGCCGTGTTCCGCGCAAAGCCGCACCAGGTCTTCTCCGGGATCGCTGATGGCAGGCGTCCCGGCGTCTGTCACCAGGGCGCAGGACTCCCCTGCCAGCAGGCGGCCCAGAATCTGCGGCCCTGCGGCGGCACGGTTGTGCTGATGGTAGCTCACAAGCTGCTTTTTCAGTCCCAGATGGTTCAGCAGCTTCATGGACACCCGCGTATCCTCGGCGGCGATGAAATCTACACGCTCCAGCGTCCCGGCGGCACGGGGGCTGAAATCGCCCAGGTTGCCGATAGGGGTTGCTACCAGATACAATGTGCCGCTCATGTGCGTTTCTCCTTTATATGCCGTGGTAATCAGGCGTTTTTGGCTTCCTCAGGGATGGTAAAATCGGTTGCACTGTTGAAGTTGCCGCAGGTCATGCTGATGGTCATCTTGGGAATGCTCATGGTCAAGCCTGCCGCGTCATTGCCGGCGGCCTCCAGAATCTTGCCCATCAGGCCGTCCATGACCTCGGTCATGTCCATATCGTATTGGACGGGATACAGATTCTCCTCGTCAATCCACAGCGTCACGGCGATGTCGCCGGACAGCAGCTCCTCCATCTGCGCCTCGTCCATGTTCATCTGGGTACCCAGGGAATCCAGGGCGCCGGAGGACATCATGACATCCTGCATGGAGTCGCCGGTAATCACGCCGGTGTACTTATAGGCGCTGGCGCCGCCCACCTGCTCGGTCCCCTCCTGCTTGAAGTTGGACGCGCTGGCTATGTATGCGTCCATGCTGCCGCTGACATCGTACTGCACCAGATCATCTGTGGTGACGTTCTGGGTACTCCAGTCCATGCCGTCATACTGGTACATGACGAGCGTGCCGTCCTCCGCCTCCTCGGCATAAATCTCCATACCGACATCGCTGTAGCCGCTCATGTCCATGGTCATATCCACTTTCAGGCGCATAGGCTCGGTGAACAGGCTGGTGTCGATTGTGGTGACTGTCTCCAGCGTCTGGTCTCCCGCCGTCATGTCCATCTCCATGACCATCTTGGCGTCCATACTCTCCACCTTGCTCATGTTTTCCATGGCTGCGGCCAGGGGGTCCTTTCCGCTGCCGCCGCTGCCTCCATTGCCGCCGCAGGCGGTCAGGTTCATGGCTGCGCACAGGGCCAGCAGCATTGCGGTGTATTTCTTTCTGTGCTGCTTCATGACAAAATCCTCCTTGCTATAATTGCTATAATTTGGGGCTGTCCCTATTGTACGCAGGTGTGTATCTGAATTGCATCATTTTCGTGTCAAATTGGGAGTATTTTCGTATAAATCAATTCGGCAAACTGACCGTACTTTTTTACATCCTGCAATAAAAACCGTTTCAAAGCTTCCTTCTGCGTAAACAGCGGAATGCCCTCCCCCAGCAGAACAGGCGCAATTTGCAGAATCAGGCAGTCAATCATATTGCCGTCCAGCAGCGGGGACAGCATGGTATTGCCGCCAATAATCCAAATATTTTCACCTTTTCCGGCCTGCTTCACAAATGCCGCCACATCGCCGCTCTGAGGGATAAATCCCTTTGGAAGCGGGTCTTTGGAATGTGTAAAAACATAGTTCCGGGTGGACGGGTAAATCGCCTTGATATTCTCTAATTTTTCTATTGCAGAAAATGTCCGTCTGCCCATGATGGTTATATCCATCCGCTTATAAAAGTCCGAATAACCGGTCTCCTCCACATCGCCGGTCTGGTCCAGCCAAGCCAAGCTGTGGTTTTTATCCGCCAAATATCCGTCCAAAGTCATACAGCCATAGAAGTAAACGCTCATCCCGCAGTTCCTCTCCATTTTACTATAGAATTTCATTTCACACTTCTAATTATAGCGCCATCCGCCACTCGATGCAACAGCGGAAGAAAGGAACCCCTTGACATGTATAAATTCATCATCTGCTTCATCGCCGGAATCGGCGCGGGACTGGGTACCGGCTTTGCCGGTATGAGCGCCGCCGCCGTCATCACCCCCATGCTGGTTACATTCCTCCACATTGAGACCTATCAGGCCATCGGCATCGCCCTCGCCAGCGACGTGCTGGCCAGCGCAGTGTCCGCCTATACCTACGGAAAAAATAAAAACCTTGACATTCGCAATGGAATTGTTATGATGGTAGCAGTCCTGTGCTTTACCTTGGTGGGCAGCTGGGTGTCCAGCCTGCTCCCCTCCGCCGCGATGGGCAGCTTTTCCGTATGTATGACCCTGCTGCTGGGGATTAAATTCATTGTGAAACCCGTCATGACCACCAAGGAGGCCATGACAGCGGTCTCCATGCGCAAACGCTTCGTGCAGTCCGCCCTCTGCGGCGTGATGGTCGGCATGATCTGCGGCTTCATCGGCGCAGGCGGCGGCATGATGATGCTCCTCATCCTCACCAGCGTGCTGGGCTACGAGCTGAAAACCGCCGTAGGCACAAGCGTCTTTATCATGACCTTCACCGCCCTCACCGGTGCGCTCAGCCACTTTGCCATCGGGGGCGTGGCCGACTGGTGGGCGCTGCTCTTCTGCGTGGCCTCCACCCTGCTGTGGGCCAGGATTGCCGCCCGCTTTGCCAACAGGAGTACGCCGGAGGCGCTCAACCGCGCTACCGGCGCTGTGCTGGTGGTGCTGGGCGTTGTTATTCTCAGCGTAAATTTCTTCAGTTAACGAACCGCCCGCGTCCAACGGGCGCAGAGAAACAGGTGGCCTATGCCGGATCTGACTACGGATGTCCGCTATATCAAGGGCGTCGGCGAGCAGCGGGCCAAATCGCTGCTGAAACTGAATATCCGCACCCTGCAGGATCTGATCTCCTATTTCCCCCGTTCCTACGACGACCGCCGGTCTTTTCAGAAAATCAAGGACCTGCAGCCCGGTGAAACCGCCTGTGTAGAGGCAATGGCAGCTTCCAGCCCCACCATCAGCCGCATCCGCAAGGGTCTGGAGCTGGTAAAGCTGCGGGCGGTGGACGAGACCGGCGCGCTGGACATCACCTTTTTCAACCAGGTCTACATGAAAGACAACCTGCACGCCGGGGAGTCCTACACCTTCTACGGCAAGGCAGAGGGAACCCACCGCCGGAAGACCATGGCCAACCCCCTGGTGGAGCGGGAGGGCAGCCGGGTCCTCACGGGACGCATCATGCCGGTCTATCCCCTCACCGCCGGCATTTCCCAGGGAATGCTGGTCAAGGCGGTGGAGCAGGGTCTGGACGCCTGCCGGGACCTGCTGCCGGACCCGCTCCCGGAGGAGGTCCGGCAGGTCCACCACCTGTGCAGCATCGGCTACGCATACAAGCAGATTCATTTCCCGGATGACGAGGAGCAGCTTGCCGGGGCGCGGAGGCGGCTGGTCTTTGAGGAATTATTCCTGCTGGCAATCGGCCTGAAAAAGCTCCGGAACCGGCGGGACGTCCTGACCTGCCTCCCCTATGCCAGCACGGACATCTCTGCTTTCTATGCCTGCCTCCCCTTCCCCCTGACGGGGGCGCAGCGGAGAGTGACAGGCGAGATTCTATCGGACTTTGCCGCCGGACGTCCCATGAACCGGCTGGTCCAGGGGGACGTGGGCTCCGGCAAGACGATGGTTGCCGCCGCCGCCATTGTCTGCGCCGTCCGCAACGGAAAGCAGGCGGCGTTGATGGCCCCCACGGAAATCCTGGCAGAGCAGCATTACCGCAGCCTCGCCCCCCTGTTGGAGAAGCTGGGCGTCACCTGCTCCCTGCTGACCGGCGGTATGCCGGCAAAGGCCCGGCGGACGGCGTTGGCCGGACTGTCCTCCGGCATGACGAATCTGGTCATCGGCACCCACGCCCTCATCAGCGCGGACGTGGAATACGCCGCCCTGGGCCTGGTGGTGACGGATGAACAGCACCGCTTCGGCGTCAACCAGCGGGCGGCGCTGTCCGCCAAGGGGGAGCGGCCCCATCTGCTGGTCATGTCTGCCACCCCCATCCCCCGGACCTTGGCCCTGATGATTTACGGCGACCTGGATGTATCTGTTATCGACGAGCTGCCCCCTGGGCGGCAGAAAATCGACACCTTTGTTGTAACGGGCGCATACCGCCAGCGCGTCTACAACTTTTTGCGCAAGGAGATTGCGGCAGGCCGTCAGGCGTATATCATCTGCTCCATGGTGGAGGAAAACAACGCCATTCCAGACGACCGGAAAGCCGCTCTGGAGTACGCCCAAATGCTCCAGACCCAGGTCTTCCCCGACTTACAGGTGGCCTGTGTTCACGGACGCATGAAACCCCGCGAGAAGGACAAGGTCATGTCCGCCTTTGCCGCTGGGGAGACCCATATTCTGGTTTCCACCACCGTGGTGGAGGTAGGCGTGGATGTCCCCAACGCCACGGTCATGGTCATAGAGGACGCGGACCGGTTCGGCCTCAGCCAGCTCCACCAGCTGCGGGGCCGGGTGGGCCGGGGCCAGTACAAATCCTTCTGCATCCTGATCTCGGACAACCGCAGCGAGGAGTCCCGCGCACGGCTGCGGGTCATGGCGCAGACCGGGGACGGCTTCAAAATCGCAGAGGAGGACCTGCGCCTGCGCGGGCCGGGAGACTTTTTCGGCCAGCGTCAGCACGGCCTGCCCGCCCTGAAGGTGGCGGACCTGACCTGCGACATGGCTCTCCTCCACGAGGCTCAGCAGGCGGCGGAAGAGCTGCTGCGGAAGGACCCGGAGCTGAACGCATATCCAGAAACCGCCCGGCGGGTCCGGCGTATGTTTGAGCTGAGTGGGGATACGCTGAATTAAGGGAACGAAAACATTGAAACAAGAAAACGAGGTATCCCATGAAAATTGAAGCCATTACAAAGAAAAACGTAAAAATCGATGTTTTCTTTTTGGACTCCGGGGAAGCAGCAAAATTGGCGCCTCTCTGACGCTCCCATACGGAAAACGAGGCGCGAGCTGGCCGCTCGCGCCTCGTTTCACTGTTTTCAGGCTTCCGTCAAAATCTCAGACATGTCCAGGGGCTTACCGTCGCTCCACAGACGCTCCAGAGAATAAAACTCTCTGGCCTCGCTGTTGAAGACATGGACCACCAGACAGCCGTAATCCAGCAGCACCCAGATGCCGCCCCGGTGTCCCTCGCGGTGCAGGGGCTTCTCTCCGGCCTCCGCCTCCAGCTTCTCCTCCACCGCATCGCACAGCGCGTTGATCTGCGTGTTGCTGCCGCCGGTACAGATGACGAAATAATCCGCCAGGGTGGTCAGCTCCGTGACCTCCATGACCTTGATCTCCTCGCCCTTTTTGCCGTCCAGCGCCTTCGCCGCCAGAATCGCCAGTTCCTTCGGTGTCATAGCCATTCCTCACTTTCTCATATTTATCTGATTTGAATTGTCAGCTCAGCAGCCAGTCCGGAATATCCGTATCCACAGGCGGCTCTGCCGGTGGTGTGTCCGGCACAGGGTCTGGCACAGGGTCCGGAACAGGCGTCTGGTCAATGGGCGGGGCCGGCGCCACGCCGCCGTCCGGTACCTCCGGGGGAAGCTGCGGCTCATCGGTGTCCGGATTGCTGCCGGGATCAGCCGTCCCGCTGTCACCGCCTGCGTTCGGGTCCGCCGGTTCACCGGTTCCGTCATTGCCGGACGCATCGGGCTGTTCCGCCGGTTTGTCCGGCTGATTGCCGTCGGTGGGATTAATGATGATGCCGGGCAGGGACGGCTCGCTGGTATCATCCGGCGTATTATCAGGAGAGGTCTGGTCCAGGGGCTTGCCGTCCTTGTCCGTATAGACCTTCTTCCCATCCTCACCGACGGTATAGTACCTGCCGTCCTCGTCCTGCTTCGGTTCCGCTGCCTGATCCGGCTTTTTGGTGTCGCTTCCGCCGCCCCTCATCTCCGCCATTGCCGCATTGTGGGCCGTATCCCGCAGGGAGCCGGTGGAGGAAGCAATATTGCCGTTGGACAGAATGCTCATGGCGTCCAGCATGGAGGTGGTGACATTCTGCTCATAGGGGTTGAACCGCTCGTTGACCAGCTCCACCACCTGCTTGGGATAGATCGTCACATAGGACTGGTTCGTGTGGGTGGACCGGCTGTAAGCCGACCCCCAGTAGTCTCCGGGGATGGTGCAGGTGTAGACATCGTCCATGTTCAGGGCGGGCACGCCGCTGTTCAGTCCCAGCACGTTGGCCGCAAACCAGACCACAGAACCGAACTCCAGGTCCGTCTGCACATTCTCCATGGCAAGGTCAATATAGGACTTGATCTTGCCCCAGTGCTTGATGCTCAGGCACTCCTTAATCAGCGCCTTCATAAAATTCTGTTGCATCTCTACCCGCTTGATATCGCCCTCGCTGTACCGGCGGAAGCGCACCATTTCCATGGCTTTTTCCCCGTCCAGCACCTGCACGCCCTTTTTCAGATGGATATGGAGGTCCTGATAGGGGTCGTCATAGTTCATATCCTGGGGCACGTCGAACTCCACGCCGCCAATCAGGTCCACCAGCTCCACGAACATGCTCAGGTCCACTTTCACATAGAAATCCGGCGTAAATCCGACAAGAGTCTTGATCCGCTTTTTCAACGCTTCTATGCCGTCCTTGTAGCGGGAGTAGACGGAGTTGATCCGCTTGATGTCCCAGCTCTCGTTCACCATGGTGTCCCTGGGGATGGACATAATGGAGATATCCTGATTCTTCGTGTCGTAGCTGGCCACCATAATGGTATCGGTGTTGCCGTCGTCCATATCCGTCCCCACCAGCAGGAAGGTATAAATCCCCTCCTTCCGGTTGCCGGAGACAGTGGGCATATCGCCGCCGTAGCCGTCGTCGGGGTACAGTTCGTCTTCCGTAGGTCCGGCAGGCTCGTCCGACTGATCCTTGGGAGTCTTATCCACCGACGTCATCGGTTTGGTTTGGTCCTCACTGGGCGGTGTGGGCGGCTTCACCAACATCTTGATGGCAATTCCTGCCGCTCCTCCTAAAATAGCAATGGATGCCACAACAGCCAGCAGAATTTTCCCTTTGCCAGAATCCCAAAAGTGATGCATCCGCACCGAAAAGCCGGGTTTCTCCCCGTCTCCGGCAAAGGGATCGCCCACAGGCTTTTCTGAAAAAGCCTCCGGCTTCCTGTTCTCCGTGCTTCCGGCCACTCGTTTCCCTTTATAACGCCCCATGTTTCTCTGTCCTTTCATTGGAGAAATCTGATCCTCTGTTATTGATATCTGCGTTACGCCGCATTCATACCCATCTCATCCGGCGGCAATTCCGGTTCCGGCGGCAGCTCCGGCTCCGGGGTCTGCTCCGGCGGTGGTTCCGGCTGCGGCTCCGGCTGTGGATTGATATTGATGACCGGGTCATCCACGCCAGTTCCCGGCTCCTCCCCGCCGCCGTCCGTATTGCTGGAATCAGGCGGCAGCTCCGGCTCATCGGTCCCGCCCGGTTCGACTACCTCCGAATCGACAACCTCCCCCGGATCGGTCCCCGGCTCATTGTCACTCGGATTCTCCGGCGGCTTTGCAGTCTGGTCCGGTTTGTCCACTGTCTGGGACCCGCCGGGGTCTGTCTCCGGTGCGGCGGTCACGCCGGTGGGTTTTTCGACGCTGATGCCGCCCCCGGATGTGCCTGCTGCAGCCCCGGAATAGCTTTTCCCCCACTTGGCATCCAGCAGCGTGCCGCCCGGCACGTAGCAGGAGCCGTCGTCCCTGCGCACGATGATCCGCAGGTCCTCCTGGGTGATCTCCCGGTTGTAGGGATTGAATTGCTCGTTAATCAGGGGGACGATCTCCTCCCCGTTGGGCAGCATGTAGTATCCGCCGCGGAACTCTCCCACGTCAATATACGGCATGGTACTGGATTGGATGGTCTCCGTGTCCACGTTCAGAGCCTTGGAGGCAAACCAGGTCAAGTCGCTGACCTTCAGGTCTGTGGTGACATTTTCCATAAAGATGTTGATAAACTCACCAATTTTGGTCATGTTCTTCAGTTTGAGGACCTCTTTTGCCATTGCCTTCAAAAATGCTTTCTGGGTGTCCATCCGCCCGGTGTCATTATAGCCCACCTTAGCATTGTTGTCGTGGCGGTAGCGCAGCATCTCCATCGCCTTCTGACCGTCCAGATGCTGCACGCCCTTGTTCAGATGGATATGCAGGTCCTGGTAGGGGTCGTCGTAGTTCATATTCCGCGGTACGTCGAATTCCACGCCGCCCACGGCGTCCACTACCCGCCCCACCGCTTTCCACTCAATGATCACATAGAAGTCGGGAAGCACGCCGGTCAGGTAAGCCACATGATTTTTCAGGTTTTCCACACCGCCGCCGCTGGATTCCTTGGCGTTGTACACGCTGTTGATCTTTTTAACGCTCCAGGGTACATTGATGGCCGTATCCCGTGGAATACTCATCATGTTCACCTGCTGGTTGGGTACGTCGTAGGACACCAGAATGATGGTGTCCGTCCCGCCGCCGGAGGTATCCCGGCCCAGCAGGAGGAAGGTGAAATAGTCCTCCTTCCGTCCGCCCGGCGTGTCCGCCGTCCCCGAAGCGGCGGCATTGCTGTTGGGGTCATTGGGGTTGTTATTGGTCACGCCCGGCTTGTCATTGTGGGATACGTCCGGTTTTTTGATGAAGAAATTCCACACCAGAAATGCCGCCGCTCCCGCCACAAGGAAGAATCCAAGAACCAGACCCCCTCTTTTTTTCCGTTTTTTCGGACGCCTGGTTCTCGGATAGGGCATTTCGTCCGCAAATGGGTCGCCTCTCCCAGCGGCCTGTCGTTTACCTCTCATGTCAGCTTTCCTTTCAGATAATCCCTCGCGTACACACTATTGGAATGGACCGCCATTCCGTTCTCTTTCAAGTCCGCCACCGCCATGGTCAGCCCCAGCAGCATGGCTCTGTCCAGGTCCTCAAAGGCCAGCGCCCGCAGCTCGGTCAGATCGCAGAAGCTCCGTGTCGGTTCGATGTAATCCGCCAGATAGATGATCTTTTCCAGCAGCGTCATATCCGCCTTGCCGGTGGTGTGCCAGCGGATAGCGCTGACAACCGCCTCGCTCTCGCCGAATACCTCTTTCGCTGTCACCGCGCCGGTGAGGGCGTGGAGCAGCTTCCCTTCCCGCAGCTCCTCCTGGTCCAGGGGGACACTATATTGACGGCAGAGAGCGAGATGTTGTTCCCGCTCTAATTTTTTTGTACAGTCGTGGAGCAGAGCGGCCCGCCGGGCGGCAGTTTCGTCCCCGCCCCAGCGGACGGCCAGCGCCGCTGCCGTCTGTTCCGCGCCCAGCACATGGGGGACCCGGCTGTATTTGAGCATGGACAGCGCCGCATACCGCAGGTCCTCCAGGGACAGATGTTTCAAATCCGCCTTTGTGCCGTACAGCCCTTCCCGCAGGATATAGCCGTAGACGGCGGGGGTCAGGTACTGCTTTGCCAACTCCCCGCCCTGGGCCAGGTCCTCCCGCAGCCGGGTGGAGGAAATTTCCACCACATGGGGCAGGCTGATCAACTCCACATCTGCGTCCAGGTCCTTTTTCAGACGCTTTTTCTGGGCAGGCAGCCTGTCCGTTCCGTCCCGGCTCTCCCGGCTGAAGGCGCAGAGAGTCGCCAGCTTTGCAATTTTTTTCGGCTCCCGCCAGTCCTGAAAGGACAGGAACATGTCCGTTCCCATGAGCAGGAAAAGATGGTCCTTGGGAAACCGCTTCTTTATTTCCCGCAGCGTATCCAGGGTATAACTCTTCCCCTCCCGCTTCAGCTCCAGGTCCAACGCCTCGCCGGACAGCTCCTCTGCTGCCAAAGCCGTCATCTCCAGCCGCTTTGCGGCGGACGGCGTGTCCGTACCCAGCGTCTTGTGGGGCGGCAGTCCGGCGGGGATCAGGTACAGTTTGTCTAAGCGGAGCTTTTTCACGGCTGTCCGGGCCGCCTCCATATGACCGGTGTGGACGGGATTGAAAGTTCCGCCGTAAATACCAATTCTCAAAGAATCTCCCCCAGGAAGATAAATTTTTTCTACCTGGGCGGCAGTGCAGCGTCCCGCAGCCGCTCAAGCAGAAAAGTTATGTTTGTAAAATTTCTTCAGGTAGCTGTGTGCAAATTTTCAACCTCCTCTCCCCCCAAGACTTCTGGAAGCATATCAGGGTTCCGTATAGCAAATTGCTCTATATTCTCCAACAGCATCTTGAACAGCGTATCTGTCTTGAATGTGTATCGCAATTTATCCATAGCTTCCCCCCCCTTTTTACTATAGCACATTTCCATGAAGATTGCCACAATCTTTTTAACCGGCCGGCCTCTTGCCCCGGTCCTTCACCAGCTCGATTCTGCGCCTGCTCTTGTCGTAGTGCTGGCGGTAAAGCACAAACTTGGCGCCGATCACCTGCACCTCTTCGCTTCTTGTGAGTCTGGCCAACTCCCCACACGCCTCGCGGGCGGTGAGCATGGAGCTTTCCAGTACCTTACATTTAATAATCTCCCGCGCCTCCAGGGCGTCGTTGGCCTGTTTGACCAGATTGCTGTTGATCCCATCCTTGCCGATATGGACGATGGTGTCCAGGCTGTTGGCAATGCCCCGTAGCTGTGCGCGCTGTTTACTTGTTAATTCCATATACCTTTTACCCTTTACTGAGATATTCTTTCAGCTTGCCCTCAAACACCGCCAGCGCCTTGCCGCGGTGAGACACAGCTGCCTTTTCCTCCGGTGTCAGCTGCGCGTAGGTCTTGCGCAGCTCCGGCAGGAAAAACACCGGGTCGTACCCAAAGCCGCCGGTTCCCTGGGGAGCGAAAGCAATCGTCCCCGGACAAATCCCCTCCGCCTCAATGGCGTCCCCGTTGGGGAACATGCAGGCAATGGCGCTGGTAAAGTGGGCCGCACGGGTACGCGCTCCCCGCATATTGTTCAGGAGGAGCTGGTAGCGGGCGGTATCGTCCAATTCAGGACCGCCGTAGCGGGCTGAATACACCCCCGGCGCACCGTTCAGGGCGTCCACGCATACGCCGGAGTCGTCCGCGATAGCTGGGAGACCGCTGGCCTCCATCACCGCTTTTGCCTTCAGCATGGCGTTTTCCGCGAAGGTCTCCCCGGTCTCCTCCACATCCACGTTCAGTCCAACGTCCGCCTCCAGCACGACCTCCACGCCGTGGGCGGATAAAATCGACCGCATCTCCTCCAGCTTGTGTCTATTCTGTGACGCAAGTACAAATTTCATGTTACCTGTGGCCTCCCAATATTTCTTTCTGTTTTTCCATCAGCTGGAAAATGCCGCCCTGGCACAGCTCCACCAGCTCCCGCTGCTCCGCCAGAGTAAAACTCCTGCCCTCGCCGGTACCCTGCAGCTCGATCAGTCCGCCGCCATCGTCCATCACGCAGTTGAAATCCACCATTGCGCGGCTGTCCTCACTGTAGCACAAATCCAGCAGCAGCCGGTCGTCTACAATCCCCGCAGAAACCGCAGCCACATAGCGCCGGATGGGGTCCTTGGCAACCTTCCCCTGCTCCAGCAGCTTCCGGCAGGCCAGGGCCAGGGCGATAAAGCCGCCGGTTACGGACGCGGTACGGGTGCCGCCGTCCCCCTGCAATACGTCGCAGTCGATGGTAACGGTCCTGTCTCCCAGTGCCTCCATGTCCACCGCCGCCCGGAGGCTGCGGCCCACCAGCCGCTGGATTTCCGCACTGCGGGGACTCAGCTTCAGGCGGCTGATATCCCGGCGGGTGCGCTCCCGGTTGGCCCGCGGCAGCATGGAGTATTCCGCTGTCACCCAGCCCGTCCCTCCAGGGACATATTTCGGCGCGCCCTCCTCCACGCTGGCACAGCAGAGCACCTTTGTTCCGCCGCACTGGATGAGTACGCTCCCCTCCGCATAATCCACAAAACCGGTGGTAATGGTGACAGGACGCAGCTCCCTGTCATTTCTTCCGTCAATTCTAGCCATGTTTTCTTCCTCTGTTTCACAAAATCAGATCAGCGCGTTCACATACTCCTCCGCGTCAAAGGGCTGCATATCTTTGATATCCTCGCCCAGCCCCACAAACTTCACCGGAACCTGCAGTTCCTGGGCAATGGCGATGACGATGCCGCCCTTTGCCGTGCCGTCCAGCTTTGTGAGCACAATGCCTGTGCAGCCGGTGGTCTCCTTAAACTGCTTGGCCTGAATGAGACCGTTCTGACCGGTGGTGGCGTCCAGCACCAGCAGGGTCTCCACGGAGGCTTCCGGCATCTCCCGGTCGATGATTTTTTTCAGCTTTGCCAGCTCCGCCATCAGGTGGGACTTGTTGTGGAGCCGTCCGGCGGTGTCGCAGATGACCACGTCCACGCCTCTGGCCCTGGCCGCCTGCAGCGCGTCAAAGAGCACCGCGCCGGGGTCCGCCCCCTCCTTCTGCCGCACGATCTCACATCTGGCCCGGTTGGACCAGATTTCCAACTGGTCCGCCGCCGCTGCCCGGAAGGTATCGCCGGCGCACAGCAGCACCCGCTTTCCCTCCAGCCGCAGGCTGTTGGCCAGCTTGCCGATGGAGGTGGTCTTCCCCACGCCGTTGACGCCGATCATCAGCACAATCGACGGCTTTGTGTTCAGCTGCAGGGCGGTGTCGCCCACGTTCAGCTTTTCCGCCAGAATCTGCCGCAGGCACTGTTTGACCGGCTCCTGACCAGAGATTTTATCCTCGATCATGATCTGCCGCAGCTCTTTCACCGCATCCATGGACGTCTGCATCCCCACGTCGGCCAGAATCAGCATTTCCTCCAGGTCGTCAAAAAACGCCTCGTCCGCCTCGCTGATTGCCGCGCCGAACACATCGCCCATATAGAGCTTTTTCAATTTCTGCCAAAAACCCATAAGCCACTCCTTTGATTGAACAAAAATTTTCTTTTGTGCAATTATATCACGTTATATTCAATTCCGACGCCACCTCGTTCATATTCATCCGCAGCATCTTGCTCACGCCCTTCTCCTGCATGGTAACGCCGTACAGAATGTCCGCCGCCTCCATGGTACCCCGGCGGTGGGTAATCACAATGAACTGCGTTTTATCCGCAATAGAGCGCATATACCGGGCCACCCGAATCACGTTTGCCTCGTCCAGAGCCGCCTCGATCTCGTCCATCACGCAGAAGGGCGTCGGATGCACCTTCAAAATGGCGAAATAGAGGGCAATGGCCACGAACGCCTTCTCCCCGCCGGAGAGGAGCGACAGCGTCTTCAGCGTCTTCCCCGGCGGCTGGACCTTGATTTCAATGCCGCAGTTGAGGATATCGTCCTCGTCCTCCAGCTCCAATGTGGCCTGACCGCCGCCGAACAGGTGCAGAAATGTCTCCTGAAAAGAGGCGTTAATCAATCGGAACTGCTCCGCAAAAATCCCGCTCATCTCCCTGGTGATCTCCGCGATAATACCCAGCAGCTCATCCTTGGCCCGTTCCACATCGTCCCGCTGGCTGGTCAGGTAGGTATACCGTTCGTTGACCACCTGGAACTGCTCGATGGCCCCCACGTTCACGCTGCCCAGACTGCTGATCTCCCGTTTCAGCTCCCCGATCCGCCGGTTGGCCTTTGCGGTGGACTCCAGCTCGATCCGCTGCTCCATGGCGGCGGAGTGGCTCAGCTCGTAGCTCTCCCACAGCTTATCCAGGATTTGTTTCTCCTCCATATCGCCGGTATTGAGCCGCTGCTCCAGCCGTCCGGTTTCCCGTCCGGCGTCCAGGACCTCGTCGTTGCAGTCCTTCAGCCGCTGGCCCATGGCGGTCCGCTCCTGTTCCAACGCCAGCTTTCCGTTCTGCAAATCCCGCAGACGCTCCTGCTGCTCCCCGGCCCGCAGGCGCAGGGACGCCGCCGCCGCTGCCCGGACGTCGATTTCCCGTTCCGCCTCTGCAATGGAGGACTGATAGCTCTCCATCCGCTGCAGCCGCGCCGCCCGGTCGCCAGCTAAATCCCGTGCAGTTTCCTCCAGTCTGGCCAGGCTCTCCAGGACTGCCGTCCGCTCTGCCCGCAGTCCGGCAAGGGCCTCCTTCCGCTGGGACATCCCGGCGCTGAGCTGGTTGGAATACTCCTGCAAGTCCGACTGTCCCGCCAATTGTTCCGCCGCCGCCTGCCGCAACGCAGACGCCTCCTGTTCCTTCCCGGCAGTCTCTGCCTGCACAGCCTCCTGCTGCTTCCGGCTGTCCGTGATCCGCTCTGCCAGCGCGTCCCGCTCGCCCTCCAGGTTTTCCACATTTTTGCAGATGCCCTCCAGCTGCACCTCGTACTGCTTCACCTCGCCCCGGAGCTTCAAAACCGTGTCCTCCGCAGTACGCCGCTGGCTCTCCGCCACCTGCAATTCATACTGGGCGGCTTTCAGGTCCCGCGCCGCCGCCTCGCACTCCCGCTGGACGCCGGACAGCTTTTCCGCCAGGGCGTCCCGCCTCTTTTGCAGCGTCTGCAGCTCATTGGCGCGGCTGAGCACCCCCGCGCTTTTAGACACGCTGCCGCCGGTCATAGACCCGCCCCGGTTCATCACCTGGCCGTCCAAAGTAACAATCCGAAACCGGTGGCCGTATTTCCTCGCAATGGCGATACCGCAGTCCAAGTCCTCCACGACTACAGTGTACCCCAGCAGATTGCGAAAAACCCCTTGATAGCGGGATTCACAGGAAATCAGCCGGGACGCGATGCCCACAAAACCGAATTCCGCCTCCACGCCCTTCTCCTGCAGTTCGCCGCCCCGCATGGCGGTCAGCGGCAGAAAGGTGGCCCGTCCGGCATCCCGCTGCTTCAGGAAAGCAATTGCGCCCTTGGCGTCCTCCTCCCTGTCCACCACGATGTTCTGCATACCGGCTCCCAGGGCCGTCTCAATGGCTACGGCATACCTGGCCTCCACCTTCATCAGTCCCGCCGCCGGGCCGTGGACGCCCCGCAGCGCACCCCGCTGCGCGGCCCGCATCACCTCGCGCACCGCCTTGCTGAAGCCCTCATACTCCTTTTCCATCTCCGCGAGCATACGGCTGCGGGATTCCACGTTGTTCAGCTCCATGGTCAGCTGGAGCTTTGCCTCATTGGAAGCTTTCTCCCGCTTCTCCCGGCTCTCCATACGCAGGCTGTGGCCCTGAATCACATTGGCCGCGGCGTTGGCGTCCTCCTCCGCGGCCTCCAGGGCCCGCCGGGCGGTCTTAATCTCCCGCCGGGCCGCTTCCATCTGCGCCGACGCGGCCTCCAAATCCTTCTCTACCGTTCTCTGCCGCTCCGCCATCTGCTCCTGTCCCGCGCACAACGCCGACAGACGTTCCCGCCCTTTTGCGGCGGCGTCGGCGGCCAGAGCCTCCCTGGCCTGGAGGGCGTGCAGCTCGTCTGCCGCGCTCCCCACGCTGGCAGCGGCCTCCTCCGCCTTGCAGCGCAGACTGTCCAGCTCCTGTTCCAGCGCGGCGGTCTGGCTGTCCAGCTCCTCCAGACGCCGGCGGTGGCCGTCCATCTCCGCCCCGGCGCTCTTACTCCGTCCCTCCTGACGGGCCAGCTCCTGGCTGATCTCGTCAATGGATTCCTGTTTATGCTGTATATCTGTACGGAGCAGATGCACGGCGTTTTCCTCGTCCTTTGCCTGGGATTCAAAGGAGGCGGCCTCCTGCCGTGTGCGCTCCTGCTCAGTGTCGTTTTCCTGCATCCGCTGGGAAAACCGGTCATTTTCTTCATACAGGGCGTCCAAACGCTGCTGTGCCGCCTCCTGGCGGGCCTTTGCCGCGGCGTAGTCGGCCTGTAACTTACTTTTAACCGTCTTAATCTCGCTCAGCCGCTCCATCCAGACGGATATTTCCAAAATGCGCTGCTCATCCCGCAGCGTCAAGTACCGTTTCGCCTTCTCCGCCTGCTCCCGCAGGGGAATCACCTGCAGCTCCAGTTCGCTGATCTTATCGTTGATGCGCACCAGGTTTTCCTCGGTCCGCTGGAGCCGCCGCTCCGCCTCCTCCTTGCGGTGGCGGTATTTGGAGATACCGGCGGCCTCCTCGAAGATTTCCCGCCGGTCCGCGCTGCGCACGGATAATATTTCATCAATCCGGCCCTGACCGATCATGGAGTAACCCTCCCGGCCCAGCCCGGTGTCCATAAACAGCTCGTTGATATCCCGCAGGCGTACGGACTGTTTATTGATATAGTATTCGCTCTCGCCGCTGCGGTAATAGCGGCGTGTGACCATGACCTCGCTGCTGTCCACATCCGGGAAGAGATGGGCGCTGTTGTCCAGCACCAGCGTCACCTGCGCAAAGCCGACGGGACTGCGCTTGGCGGTACCGCCAAAAATCACGTCCTCCATTTTACTGCCCCGCAGGCTTTTGGCGGACTGCTCCCCCATCACCCAGCAGAGGGCGTCTGAAATGTTGGATTTCCCAGAGCCGTTGGGGCCGACGATGGCGGTGATATCCTCGCCGAAGTCCAGTACCGTTTTATCCGGGAAGGATTTGAAGCCCTGAATCTCCAATGCTTTTAAGTACATTCTGCACTCCTTGCCTGTCAGCAGTATCTTTTTCTCTTTAACTGGTTTATTATAGCAGAATACACATTCGTTGACAAGCGTGACAGGGTTTTTGAATAAGTAAAAAAACTGTGAACAGCGTCCACAGCCGCAGGAGCATGGGACCAGCTAATGCAGTTTACAATTTATGTCTTGTATTGTCCCCTGGTTTTCATATATAATTTGGATGAACTCTACCAAGCTCAGGAGACACAAGGTTGAAACATCTTAATTTGGGCAAAAAAACCGCTAAAATCGAAAAGCGTACAAAAACCAAGCCCAGACCCTGGACTGTTTTTGCACGCTATTCCGTCCTAAGTAAAGAATAGGCCAAGGCTTTTGCCACAACACCTGCACGAAAGCAACAGAACGACGGTGATTCTATTGCCTTACGCCGGGAGGTCACTATTCTGAAACAAATTATATCGTGCTGCGCCACATAAGTCAAGAGGGTTTCATTTACCTTTGGCTCCTTGGAGCGCAGCGGAAAGGAATGGTCATAAGTATGGATAAAATTCTATTGCTGGAAGATGATGTGAGTCTGATTGATGGACTGACTTATTCCCTGCGGCGGCAGGGTTATGAATTAGACGTTGTCCGAACAGTCGCTGAGGCGCTTGCGCTTCTGCCCGATCTCAGCCAGTATGTTCTGCTGCTTCTGGATGTCACTCTGCCGGACGGAACGGGGTTTGAAGTCTGCGAACGGGTCAGGGCACAAAATCAACTGATCCCCATTATTTTCCTGACCGCGTCTGACGAAGAAGTCAGCATCATCCGCGGTCTGGACAGCGGCGGTGACGACTACATGACCAAACCGTTCAAACTGGGCGAGCTGTGTTCCCGCATCCGGGCGCTTCTGCGCCGGGCCGGTGTGACCAAGCCGGCGCCATCGGAGATGATTCAATGCGGGGACACACGAATTGACCTTTTGGGAAGCCGGGCCTACCTGGACGGCAGGCCTTTGGATTTGACCGGCGCGGAATACCGCCTGCTCTGCCTGCTGGTACGCAACGCCGGCCGCGTTGTTACGCGGGACGCCATCCTCAGCGAGCTGTGGGACGACGCCGGGAATTATGTGGACGGCAACACCTTATCTGTTTATGTGCGCCGCCTGCGGGAGAAGGTGGAGGCCGATCCCTCCCACCCTCTGCATCTGCTTACGGTCCGGGGCTTTGGCTACCAGTGGAAAGAG
>JAAWQS010000137.1 GCA_022800665.1 Oscillospiraceae bacterium | reverse complement strand
CAAGGGAAGTGAAAAAGGAGTAGAAAGAGTGGGTGGTAAATTTGGCGAAGACCCGCCATAGCAACAGTTTCCGGCATTATGAGCGATACACAAAAGGGGGTGGAAAGTAGCGCTGTGCCACAAGGCGGTCAAGGCGTCGGCTGCGCCTCGCCTATGGCGGCCTTGACAGCCTTGCGCCCCAGTGCATTCGGGTAACCAAGAGGGACTGACGCCCCTCCTTGGCATGTGTTGCCAGATCCCGATTTTGAAACCCACACAAATTACCGAAGAACCAAAGATTCAGATGCGCTCGTTGGAGACTGGCTCAGAAGGTTGTTCCGGTTTGGCAAGATACTCCTTCACCTTGCCGTAGTAGATGCGCAGGAACTTGTTGGCACCCGCTGTCATGTAGACCAGGTAAGGCTTGCCCTCGGCGTGTTTCTTGTCCATGAACCGGTAGACCGGATCGTCTTGGGGCATGGATTTCAATAAATTGTCCATTACCAGGAAAAGGGCTTTGCGCAGTTCTGGCGGACCACTCTTGGAAGTTGGAACGCTTTTAGCCTCATGGCCTCCAGATTGGTCAGTGCCGGGATCGACACCGGCAAAAGAGGTAATGGAACTTCTGCGGGCAAAGCGAGTCATATCCCCAATCTCCGCCATGAGCTGGGGGCCAAGGGAATCTCCCACACTGTGCATTCCCATGACAACTGGATACTCCGGAAACTGTGCGACCAGTTGGAGCATCTCCGCTTTCATCTGCTCCACAGTCTTGGAGGCAGCGTTGAGGGAGACAATGGCCTGCCGGTTCAGCGTTTTCAGTTGGTAACGAATTTTGTCCATGGAAGCATATTGCCGCAGTTCCACCCAGTTGTCAAGACCGTACTTCGCAATTTTCCGGGAATCAGCTTTATCTGTCTTGACCTTGCGCAGCGAGTTGTTCCCATAGTCCTTGATCAACTTCGGATTCACCGCGCTGACGTACAGCCCCGCGTCATGGAGGAACTGGGCCACCGGCTCATAGTACCGTCCGGTATGCTCCATGATCACTCGTGTTTCACCGTTCAGGCTTTTCAAGTAGTCTGCCAACTCCTTGAGTTCACTGCCGGTGTGGCGCACACTAAAAGGTTTTGCCACTACTTCGCCCAAAGGACGCATGACAGACACCATGCTCTTCCCTTTGGAAATGTCGATTCCCACTGCGTTCATTGTTTCACAACTCCTGTCGTAGATTGTAATTTGGCGGCCAGCCCTTCCATCATTGCCGATTCAATCTATTTGATGACACGGACGCACCAGAATGGCGGCTCTACCTGCATAAATCGAACGCTGCGAATGAGAGGCTGGCTGACGGACTTTCCTGCGGACGTGTCAGTCCCTGGAGTGATACGTCAGACCAATGCCTTCCCATTCTAACAGCTTTGGCAACAATGAGGAAAAAGACACGGCTGCCTGCCGTGCCTCTTACCGTAAATCTTATTGTAATAGGAGATTGATTCCGCGGAATACGATGTCCTTTATGAAAAGCTGTATCCTGAACGGTGCAATTTTGAAAGATCCATCCGGCATGTCAATCAAATTTCAATAAGAAATTGTAAAAAGCCAAGTCGCACCCTGTGGGCGGACTTGGCTTTTGCGGACTGCCTTTTGCGGTCCTCTCATCGTATTCATGTATACGCTTACTGGGGTTCCAGCGCACTGTGCAGACGGTCGGTAATCGCACCCTGGAAAATGGCGGTGGAATGACTGTGCAGTGTTTCCAGCCCGCCTGCGGCAAAGCGCGGGTCCAGCTGTCCGCCCATGTAGAGGTCCATATCCAGGATGAATTTGACTTCCTGGTCCTTTGGCGCATCGGGAACATTGCTCTTGACCATGCCGGGTCCGGCGTGGACCTTGGCCCGGCAGGTGCTGTCCAGCCCCATCTCCACTTCCACGGAACATTTCGTGGTACTGCGCTCGTCCACGTCCTCCTCCGCCAGCGCCCCCAGGTACGGCGCGGCAATCAGGTCGCGCCAGGGCTCGCCCTCCAGCTCCAGAGACTTCCGGGAGAAAATATTCACGTACCGCAGGCCGATACGCTCAAAAAATGCGGGCTGATAGATGCGGATGAACTGGGCCAGAGGCAGGTCAAAGCGCTTGCCGAATTCCTCCCAGCCGGGGTAGGCAACCGTGCTCAGGGAAATAAAGTTCCGGGTAAGATTCAGCTTCCAACGGCCATCGGCGGAGATGAAATGGTAGTTGGTAACGGCTTCCGGCGTCTCCAGCTTTGCCGCCGGGGTCCCCAGGCCGGTGATCTTGGGGCCGGGCTGGTCCTTGCGTACGGCGTAGCGGGGAAAGACGGAGCGTACAGCTTCCTGAAAATCGGCGGGTTCCTTCGCGCCGATGGATAGAATGGCGGGAAAACGGAATTGACAGATGACTTCCGCAAGCTGGGCTTTGTTGTAATGGACGCGGGGGTTGTCGGAAAACAGCATGGAATCGTTCCTCCCTATCGTTGTTTGTCCTATTTTACCCCTACTGGATGAAAAAGTCAAACCCCAAGATAAAGACCGCAGCTATAGCCAACAGCAAAAATTTTGAAAAAATGCGGGCCCTCTCAGTCGGCCTGCGGCTGACAGCTCCCTCTGAAGGGAGAGGTGGCACGGCGACAGTGGTGACGGAGAGGGCGCATTGCTGGCAATTTTGAGGATTGCTATAAGTTTTTCCAGCGTACAGATGGAAAACGCATACATTTACCGATAGAACAAATGGCATCCGATGGCGCTGTGATAGGGGCGGTTCCGCCGGACCCAGCTGCCGCTGGAATAGGACGGATTAAAAAAGTACAGACTGTCCCCCGCTATATCGGTCCCATTGAGGGCAAGCCGTGCGGCCAAAACACTCTGGGCGGTCGGCTCACGATAGATGGTCCCGTTGGACACCGGCGTAAATTGAACGCCGTCCTTGCTGTCAAATATGACGTCCCGGATGGTATTGGGGAACCGGCTGCTGGCTACCCGGTTGAGAATGACGTTTCCCACAGCTACCTGTCCCCGCAGGCTTTCGCCCCTGCTTTCGGCGTTGATAATCCGGCTGAGCCAATAGAGATCATCCTCCGAATGCTCCGCCGCACGGGGAGGCGACACCGCAATGGGACTGCTCCAGTCTACAAAGGAGACGTCGGCCCCCAACAGGTTTGCCAGAGGACGCAGCGGCACGTATGTACTGCCGGACCGTACCAGAGATGCAGTGTCGAGATCAAATGCAAAGCCGTCGGCAAGGACGTGGTCCTCCTGGGCCGGGACCCGCAGGCCGAATAAGTCCGTCTGCGCGAAGGCTGTACGGGTGTCCGAGTCCCAGGAGGTTTCCCAGTCTCCCAGAAATTGCAGGAAGGGGACAAGAGGGACATAGGTTGTGCCGTCCTCTGCGATGGGTTCTCCAGGAAGCGGTTCGCCGTCTATTGTGACGGTGAGCGCAGCGGCTTGGGCCGGGGTGGCGAGGAGAAACGCGATGATGATGTATAGCAGTAACTTTCATTTCATGAGAGAAATCGCTCCTTTGCTGCTGTTTGTCGCGGCTTGCGCCGTCCGTCAGACAGTATACGGGGAGCGGTAGGGTTTTTCAAGCGGTAAATGATGGTGTGTGAACTATACAATGTCCTGATCGGTTAAGCGTTCGACAGAATAGCTCCTGTCTGCCAGAAATTCCTCCACATGCGAACGATTTTTCATAAAGTTACCAGAACTTCAAGTTTTGCAAGGGGACTTTACTGTGTTGACTTTCCTGAATTTCTGATATATGCTAGTGGTGCATCCGGTCAGAAAGCGGACCAGAGGTCGGAGCGGAATTTTCGCATGGCAAGGCGGAGGACGCAGGCGGGCTGACGCCCGTCAAGGACGACAAC
>JAAWQS010000136.1 GCA_022800665.1 Oscillospiraceae bacterium | reverse complement strand
GGGGGCCGCCTTGTTAACCAAGATAGAGCGGCCCTCATTGGGCCCCGGCCATATCGCGCCAAAAGCCGTCCTATTTCAAGGACGGCTTTTGGGCGCTTATCAGCCTATAGCATGTTCTTTCAAAACCGCGACGAGCCGTTCGGTGTCTGCCTCCGACGACGCCCAGCTGGTGGCAAGGCGAATCACAGTATGCGTATCGTCCAGCTTCTCCCAGAAGCTGAATTCGACCGCTTCCGCCAGCCGCGCCATCTGCGCGTCCTCCAGGACAACGAACACCTGATTTGTGGGCGTACTGCAATACAGGCGGTAGCCATATTCACGCAGTGCGTTTCTAATTTTATCCGCAGCGGCAATGGCTGTTTTTCCGACTTCCCCATACAGCCCGTCTGTAAACAGCGCGTCAAATTGCAGACCCAACAGCCACCCCTTTGCCAGCAGTGCGCCGCGCTGCTTCATGACGGTGAAAAAGTGGGGAATCCCTCCGCCCTTTGGCACGACCAACGCTTCCCCAAACAATGCGCCGCACTTTGTGCCGCCGATGTAGAACGCATCGCACAGCTGTGCCAAATCCTCCAGAGAGGCGTCGTTCTCAGGACAGGCCAGCGCATAGGCCAAACGCGCGCCGTCCAGATAGAGCGGCAGGCCGTACTCCCGGCAAACCCCGCTGATCTCCTGCAGCTCTGCGCGTGCATAGAGCGTCCCGGATTCCGTTGGCTGGGAGATATAAACCATTCCCGGCTTGACCATATGGTCCCGCGTCTCGTCCGCCATATAGCTGGAAAGCAGCTCCCGCAGTGCAGACGCTGTGATTTTTCCCGCCTGTTCCGGCAGGGTCAGAACCTTATGTCCGCCCAGTTCAATAGCTCCCGCCTCATGAGTGCTGATGTGGCCGGTTACTGCCGCTACCACCCCTTCATAGGACCGCAGCAGCGCGCTGATAACCGCAGCGTTGGTCTGGGTGCCTCCTACCAGGAAAAACACATCTGCGCCCGGACAGCCGCAGGCGCTGCGGATTTTATCACGGGCCTGTTCCGACAGGGCATCCGTACCGTAGCCCTGCATTTTTTCGTAGTTGATCTCCCGCAGACGGGATAAAATAGCCTCGTGTGCGCCCTCCATGTAATCGGATGCAAAGGACAGTTTTTTCATGCTATGTCTCTCCCCTTTTATCTTTCTCTAGGCCCCGGCTGGAACTGTTCCTCCACCACCAGCGGCTCCAGTTTTCCGGCGGACAGCTCCGTCACCTTCTCACGGAAAGCATCCGTATCCTCCGCCGGGAGCTGCACGGTCAGCAGCACATCCGCGCCGAAATCTGTGTCCGCCACCGTGCCGCCGCACTGCTCCACCAGCAGCCGCATCCGCTCATAGAGGGAATAGGTGCATGGCACCGCCAGCGACGCCCACAGCCGCATCCGGCTCACGCCGCCTACATCCAGGGCCAGCTTAGCCGTTCCGCCGTAGGCTCTGGTCAAACCGCCCGCCCCCAGCAGAATGCCGCCGAAATACCGCGTCACTACGCAGCAGACGTTGACCACATCTTCCCGCTGGAAGACGTTCAGCATCGGCTGTCCGGCGGTACCCTGCGGCTCGCCGTCATCGCTGTAGCGCAGTACGCCGCCCTCACGGATGATATAGCACCAGCAGTTGTGCCGGGCATCGTAGCGCCGCTTGCGGGTCTCCTCAATCCGGGCGCGGGCCTCCTCCTCGCTTTCTACCCGCCACATATGACCGATAAAACGGGAGCGTTTTTCTACATATTCCGCTTCGCCCTCCCCTGCCGGGACTAAGTAGCTCTCCATGATCTTGCCTCCCAATCCTGCCGCAGCAGAACACAAAAATCTGTTTCCTGGGTCATGTGCATCTTCTTCTGAAACACCATTGAGAATCCGCATTTTTCCAGTACACGGCGGCACTGTGCATTTTCCGTGTAGTGGACGCACCAGATGGTCTCCAGCTCCCGCTCCCCAAAGCCGTAGCGCAGCAGGGCCTGCACCACTTCCGGCATAATGCCCCGCCCCCAGTATGCGGGATGCAGTGCAAATCCCAGTTCATCGGATACTACGCCGTTATGGTTCACAAACCCCGCTGAGCCGATCACATGCCCAGTCTCCCGGTATACAATGGCGAACAGGCCGGGACTGGACAGATGGGTGCGGATGGCCTCCAGGCTGTCGGCAATAGTCCGATGGGGCTCCCAACCGGCGGCAGGACCAACGCGGGAATCCTGCGCGTAGTCGAAAAGATCTTCTGCATCGGCTTCAGCAAAAGACCTCAGAATCGTCCGTTCCGTCTCAATTACCATAGCTATCTCACCGGTACAGGGCTGGTTCAATCCTCCCAGGCTTCCTTCGGCTCCACCCAGCCCTCAATATAGTCCTTTACCATACCGATGGCGCGTGGATTGCATACAGCCTTGATATCAATTGTCTCTCCGTACTCCACAGACTCCACCCGGCTCTCCCGATAGAGCACATCCAGCAGATTTCCCTTGTCATACGGCAAGTGTAAAGTTACCTTCCTTGTCCCTTTATCCAGCTGCCTGTCTATCGCTTTCAGCAGCTCATCCAGACCTTCCCGCGTTTTGGCAGAGATATTTACCGTATCCTCCCCCCTGGGCCGGACATCCCCCCAGAACAGATCGGACTTGTTATAGACCCGCAGGCAGGGAGTAGTCTCCGCTCCCAGCTCCCGAATCAGACCGTCCACAACCCGCGCCTGCTCCTGCCACTCCGGATTGGAAATATCAATCACATGCAGGAGCAAATCCGCGTACTCCAGCTCTTCCAGCGTAGCTTTGAATGCGTCTACCAGCTGATGGGGCAGCTTGCGGATAAAACCGACTGTATCTGAGATCACCACATCCAAGGTATCGCTGACGGTCAGCAGCCGGGTGGTGGTGTCCAGGGTATCGAACAGCCGGTTGTTAGCGGGAATGTCCGCGCCGGTGAGGGCGTTGAGAAGGGTGGATTTTCCGGCGTTGGTATAGCCGACAATGGCAACCACCGGAATTTCGTTCTTCGTCCGCCGCTGACGCTGGGTACCGCGGACGCGGCGGACCTCCTCCAGCTCCTCTTTCAATTTGTCGATCTTACGGTGAATATGGCGGCGGTCGGTCTCCAGCTGGGTTTCGCCGGGACCCTTGGAGCCGATGGGACCCTTGCCGCTGGTACCGGCCTGCCGCTCCAGATGGGTCCACATACCGGTCAGGCGGGGCAGCAGGTATTGATACTGTGCTAATTCCACCTGCAGCCGTCCCTCCCTGGTGTGCGCCCGCTGGGCAAAGATGTCCAGAATCAGCGCGCTGCGGTCCAGGACCTGCACCCCCAGCTCCTCTGTCAATACCCGCAGCTGGGAGGGGCTGAGATCGTTGTCAAAGATAACGGACGTCGCCTCTTCGGTCTTGACCAACGCCTTGATCTCCTCCACCTTGCCCTCGCCGATGAAGGTACGCGGGTCCGGGGAGGCCCGGTTCTGGAGTACGGACGCGGCTGTCTCGCCCCCCGCCGTTTCCACCAGGTCCTCCAGTTCCTCCATGGATTCTTCGCTTGCGTTATCCGCTTCCTCCAGCCGGGGGCTGGAGAGACCGGCAATAATAACGCGGTCCCGCGGCTTTTGGATTTCTTCTAAAATTTGTTTTTCTTCCCTCATAGTACCTCTTGGCTTCATAAAAGTATGCGCCGTACTGCTTACGAATGCAGTACGGCGCTCAATTGAGATCACTTCAGGCCAAACTTCTTATTGAACTTGGCCACACGTCCGCCGGTGTCAACCAGCTTCTGCTTGCCCGTGAAGAAGGGGTGACACTTAGAGCAGACTTCCACGCGAATGTCCTTCTTCGTGGAACCTGTCTCAATTACATTACCGCAG
>JAAWQS010000193.1 GCA_022800665.1 Oscillospiraceae bacterium | reverse complement strand
GAACGGCTGGAAGCCGCTCAAATCGAGCAGGGCCAACGCCTGGAACGGCTGGAAGCCGCTCAAATCGAGCAGGGCCAACGCCTGGAACGGCTGGAAGCCACGCAGGCAGAACAAGGCGACCTGCTGAAAGTGTTGGACGAACGCTCCCTGCGTTCCGCCGTTCTTTTGGAGGCCGATGTCTCCCGCGACCTCAACCGGCTGTATGAAGGCCACGGCGCAATCATGAACCGGCTGGACAAACTGGCCGCCAGGCGCCGCGTGGAGGAGTTGGAGGAGGATGTGTCCATGTTAAAGGATTCTGTCAAGCTCCTGCGCATCGAGGTCAACGAACTGAAAAAAGCACAGTAAAATCCTGATTTCAGGTATCCTATGGGCAGATGCCGAAAGCGTCTGCCCGTTCCCTTTGTCTCCGTGCAGAAAACCAGTGGAGCCGTCCAGTCCATGAGCCGTCAAAAAATATCGTCCGCTGCCAGCGGTACGTGGACCGCTGGGAAGAAATGCGCCGGCATAACAACGGTCTTCTGTTCTGGGGCGGAATGCTGTGTCAAACCTGTACCGGCGTATGGCGTGGTCCTGAATCCCCTGGGTCCGCAGAGCGCGGATTTCCATCATGCGTTCCATCCGCTTTTGCTCCGCCAGCTCCGCACGGATTTTTTCCTGCTCGCACAGGCAGGTACAGCCGACAATCACCGGCGTTCCGAAATCGGCAATGCACTGCTTCGGCGTACGGCGCCTGCCGCAGTAGAGCAGACCGTCCTTTTCGTAGTCGCCCGGCTCCCGCTTTGCGGCGGATGATTGTGCCAGACCGCAGATCACGTCCTCCAGTCCCGTCATAAGCTCCCCTCCAAACTGCCTGGGTCGTACGACCAGCTCGTTTTCTGTTTCCCCTGGTTTTTCCTGCGATTTTCCTCCAGATCGTCCCAATCCGCCAGACAGCGGACGCCGCTGGCCTGTTTGGCCTGCAAAATGGCCCGGACATACGGCCAGCTGGCTTTTTTGGCGTCCAGAGCAGTGTCAATGGCCCGCAGACAGACTTCCGCCCCCATCGCCTGGACAAAGCCTGCCAGTTCATCCCTGCTCCGCTCCGACAGCTGCGGATTGATCTTGTCCAGATAGGCCGACATGACGGCGGCGACGGCGGGGTCGCGCGCAGGCGCATTGTCTTTGCCGCCGTCTTCGTCTTTGTCTTCGTCTTTGTCTTTGTCTTCGTCTTTGTCTTCGTCTTTGTCTTTGTCTTCGTCTTTGTCTTGGCTTTTTTGGCTTGCGGTGGGTTTTCCGGAAAGCGGTGGGTTTTTTGGCTTTTTGGGCCTTCCGCCCTTTTTCCCGTTTTCTGCCTGCTTTTCGCAATAATCCTTATACTCTGCACTGTCTCTATCAATCTGCGCCCGCATCATCGGGAACAGAAACCGCTCGTTACCGCTAAGCTGCGGGGCTTCGCCCGTCCTTGCATATTGCAGCAAGGCCGTGAAAAGCCGCCCCCTCTCAGCGTCCCCAAGCGGTTCAACCGCTTCAAGATAGTCCAGAAACAGCTTGATGTATAGCATTCTATCACCGCTCTTTCGTATGTTGGGATACCGCCTGCCGTCCGCTGCCATTTTTCTTGACAATCGGTTCCTTCTATTATACAATTCCAATATAGTTCTTCATATATCGATACTATCACTTCCCTTTCCAGAGCTTATGTGTTTTATTATAAAGCCAAAAACTCGCTTAGTCAATATGCAGTATTCGCTAAATTGCCAGACAGATTTTCGTTCAAAACAGCAAATTTATAAAATTTTGTACCAAAAGAAAACAAATCATGGGAGGAACACAGGAAAGGAGTGCGCAATGAACAACGAAGAAAAGATTTTGCAGATGCTGACAAAGCTGGTGGATGCGGTTAATCAGCAGGGTGAAACGTTGGCCAGACATGAGGAGCTGCTGGTCAAACAAGGAGAAATGCTGGCCAGGCATGAGGAGCTGCTGGTTAAACAAGGAGAAATGCTGGCCAGGCATGAGGAGCTGCTGGTCAAACAGGGTGAGACGCTGGACAAGCACGGAGGCCAGCTGGCGGAGATGAAAGAGGATATTTGCGAGCTGCGGGAAACTGCCGTCAGAGTAGCCATAACGCAGGAAAATATTGTTCTGCCGCGGCTGGATACTTTGGCCGATGGACACAAGCATTTATTGAAAACCCTGGCCTTAGACAGCCGTGTGGAGGCTTTGGAGGAGGATGTATCTACGTTGAAGTCCGCTTTCAAGCTGATGTCCAACCGGCTCGCGGCGCTGGAGAAGGCGCAGTAAGCCTGGAGCCCCCGCTTCGCACAGCCGTACACACGGTTTCAAGCGTTCAAAACTTGCCCCCGGCGTTGTCAGCTATGAAAGGCGTACGGTATGAACGGATGGACGGTCAGACACGATCAAAAAGGAGGGTACCGGCAAAAAACCGGCGCCCTCCCGTTTGGTCTGTATTCATGTAGCTGACGCAGCCAATCCGCCGCTCTCCGGCTCTTCGTCCTGCTCTGACGCGGATATGTACAGTTCCTCGGCGCTGAACATCGTCAGGTACATTTTTTTGTAGTCTGCCATACCTCTCCTTCCCTACGGCTTCTGCCGTATGGACACAAAATCTCGCCGGGGCGGCCCCGGACGGGAGCGGACTTTTACGCCCGCGTCCCGCCGGACCCATTCCCGCCGAGACAAACAAAAAGCGGCGCAGGATATAATTACCCCACACCGCATAAGCGCAAACACAAACCCGTATCCACTCCTCCATCCTCCGTAGCAGGAGATGAGAAAATGGCTATTGAAAAACAGCGGAAAGACTGTTATAATAGGGGCTGGCGTAGCAAATGCTATTGTGTAGGAGCCCATTCTCCTGCATAGGGGCATGGGTGACGGCCAATCGCCCATGTCCTGCCTTATTATTTGCCTCGTTGTTGCTATCATACCACGTTTTCCCCACTTTGACAAGTATTTTCTTTTTTTGATAAAAATTTTTTCTGCCGGGCAACAGCCACCCCCTCAGTCGCGCTTCGCGTGCCAGCTCCCCTTTCAGGGGAGCCTTTGCTTTGGGGGAGCCTTTTTAGATGCTGCGCCCTAAAAGCCGTGGGGGACCGCACCCGCGGCCATGATGCAGGCCACCACGGACGCCACAGACACCACCGCGCCTGCTACGGTGCTGATGGTATTCTCATCCAGGCCGAAGACCATAGCCAGGCTGGTAACGATCCCCGCCGCAGCGGCCCACAGCTTTCTGCTACTGAGTTTGCGCTTCCAATATTTTCTCATAAAAAACACCGCATTTCAGGTTAATTCAACCGAATATTTGTTAGATATATATTTCCTTTTGTGTGAATTTTTACCATCAATGTGTTGACAAAAGAAGGCTGATACTGTAGAATTCTTTTATAATAAAAAGGAGGGGGTCTTGTTCTATGAATAATAGCAACAAAACCATAGAATTATTGAAGGAAAAGTAAAATTATATCAAAACTTGGTTTCTTAAGGCATGCATAGAATGGAAATAGGCAAAATCAAAACATCTATACTTGTTGGAGAGATACGGGGAGGGGGATATCCAAATGTACATGTAGCTGACTTTGGCACAAACCTGAAATAACTAATCTAAAACTATGCCACCTATGCCACAAACTAAGAAAAGGAGTTTTTTCAAATGAAAGACTTAAAATCTATGATCAAAACACTGATGATTGTGTTGCTTTGCGCGTTAGTTTTTTCTCAAGTAGCTTCACCGGTAGCATATGCAGCTGAAACATATGAAAATTACTTAGGCCTTGTTTGAAAAATCAGGAGAGTTGTTCAAAGTAGCCAAATCATAATAGCAGCAATAAAAACAAAAGCAAGAAAGGACTTGTCAAGTTTAT
>JAAWQS010000166.1 GCA_022800665.1 Oscillospiraceae bacterium | reverse complement strand
TGGAGAGCTTTCAAAGAAAACGGCCTGCAAGCCCTGATTGCCAAAATCAAGGAGATGGCGGACGCAAATACGTCCGCTGTCTCTGGACTGGGGGAGGATTTGGTGGAACTGTCGCAGAAAACCACCCAGACACTTCAGGAGATGAACAAGGAACTTGAGGCTGTCCGGACTGCCGTGGAGACGCTGCGGCAGGATATCACGGATGGCACGATTGCTCTAAAGCCCGTGTTTCCTGTGGTGAGCGCCGACCCTGCCAATCCCAGCGAGGGCGAGGCATGGCTTAAGACCTGAGAAGGAGGCATCGTATGTATGGACCTGTAAATGTGCCAGGCGCAGCGGGGGTAGACCTGGAGGAGATCACCAATGCCGTAAAGACCGCCCAGTCTGCTGCCGCTGAGGCAAAACGGCTGGTGGAGGAACTGCAAAAGTCCATTACGGACGGCACTATTGAAATTAAGACAAAGGCCGCGTTCCCTGTAGTCGCCGCCGACCCGGAGAACCCGGAGCAAGGCGATGCATGGATTCTGACAGGCCAGTCCTGAAACAAAAACGGAGGTAACATCAAATGGCGAATATTGCTGTGACAAACTATTGCAACCTGAAATGCCCCTATTGTTTTGCGGACGACATGATCTGCGAGGAGAAGCGGCACATCACTATGGACGAGTTGCGGCATACATTGTCCTGGCTGGCCCGGACGCCGAAAAACCATGTGGGGATCATTGGAGGCGAGCCCACCCTGCACCCCCACTTTTCGGATATCATCAAGGAGGTCAACATCTACTGCCGGGACTGCGACACCAGCGCAACGCTATTCACCAACGGCATCTATCTGGATAAGTTCGTCAGCGAGCTGGGGGACCGGTTCGGCGTACTCATTAACTGCAATCCACCGGAGGAGATGGGGCCGGAGCAAGAGAAGCGGTTCCATGCCATGATGGACCACCTGAGCCTGCTCAGTTGGTTCGGGCGGCGGGCCAATTGCGGCTGCAACCTCCACATCGGGCGGGAGGACTATGGATACATCTGGGAACTGGTGGAACGGTACCATCTGCCGCGACTGCGGGTGTCTGTCACGGCCCCCGGCGGTATCTATACAGACTGGCGGCAGAAAAAAGAGACATATTACACCAGGATGAAGCCCATCTTCCTCCAGTTCTGTAAGGACGCCAAAGCCCACAGCATCCATCTCGGTTCCGACTGCAACCATATCCCGGAGTGCTATTTCTCCAGCGGCGAACTGGAAGTGATGGCAGAGGCGCTGGAGGAGAGGCCCCGTGGCTTCTGCCAGCCGGTGGTGGATATCACGCCGGACTTCCGGGCCACGGCATGCTTTGGAAGCTATGACCCGGTGGACTGTTCCCAGTTCGAGGACCTGATTCAGCTGGAGCAGTACCTGCTGCTGAAAAAGTCCTACCCCAGAATGTGCGCCAACGGTACCGGGAAGTGTGCGGGCTGCGCCAATCATGACTTGCTGATCTGTCAGGGCGGGTGTCTGGGCTTTGCGGAGGTGAGTAACGATGATAGCGCATCCTGAGCCGCTGCACATCGTCATTGCCGGAGACCGGGGCGTCCTGCCGGGCCTGGAGGCGCTGGTGTACTCCACCATGCGCCACAACCGGGATGTGGTGTGGCATCTGCTGACTATGGACATACAGGTGGACCACGCTGACGGTACTGGAACTGGTTACTATGGTATCAGCGAGGAGGAGGCTGGTTGGCTGCGGAAGATTGTGACGTTCATGGATCACCGGTCTGCATTCATCCGACACGATATCCGGGAGCTGTATGACAGGTATCTGGCCCAGAGCGTCAACCGGGAGACAGGGTTTACTCCTTATACCGCCCTGCGCCTGCTGATGGACAAGGTGCTGGATACTGACCGCTGCCTTTACTTGGACGCAGATATCATTGTCCAGGGGGACCTGCGGCCCCCCTATGAGCAGTGGGGCCATGCAGATTATGATTATGCGGCTTACACCATCCCGGATGCCTGCGACGGCTATGGGGAGATGGTTGCTGCTGTGCTGGTATTCAACCTGGACCGCATCCGGTATAGCGGCTTTCTGGAGCGGGCGCGGCGGTACTACAACAGGAATCTGTACCGCTATCCCGACCAGATGGCCCTGCGGGACGCCGGGGACCCGGCACCGCTGGAGG
The DNA here is from genome assembly GCA_022800665.1 of Oscillospiraceae bacterium. Classification (GTDB taxonomy): domain Bacteria; phylum Bacillota; class Clostridia; order Oscillospirales; family Oscillospiraceae; genus Pelethomonas. Next base: position 1,732 of record JAAWQS010000166.1, on the reverse strand, counting down.
AGACCTACAACTACATGCGGGACCATAAGCTGGCAGACGGAAAGCCCGTAGTGCTCCATTTTTCCAACTGTAACCGGTACAAACTGTACACAGTACCGCCAGGGGAGTTCTACCGCTATTATCCTGAACACAAATACATCAAGGACGGACTGGATGTGATCCGGTCTGTACACTGAACACAGAAAGAGAGGTGAGCGTATGGCGGTAAGCATTACAGTGCCTAACAGCCGGGTGGTGGATCGTTCCGGATGTGTGCAGGTAACATGGATGCCGGGATATCCCCAGAGCGCCTATGAGATTCTGTACCGCCGGAAGGGAGAGGAGAGCTGGAATACCTTCGGGCGTGTCGAATCCACCGCGAACAGTGTGGAACTGGACCTGTCAGTTTTTGAAGATTTCACTGAGTACCACTATCGGGTGATCTGCTACTCCGATGATACCGAAAACGGAGATACTATCTACAGCGGCAGCGACAGCAGCGCGGCGTACAGCCTGATCGTAACGCCAACCAGCCGTTTGGCTGCCATGCGGATACGGTACGGGAGCGAGATGGCAGAGATCCCAGTCTATGACGAAACGGCAACAGGAATCAGCATCAAGGTTGCCATGCCGTCCGGGGTACAGGGGATAGTTCCCATAGGCGGCACGGACAATGCCCTGGCTAGCGAACTGCGTGTGGAGGTAGGCGGGGAGGTCCGGGCGGCACTGGGGGGCAAAGCGAGCTTTGTGGACAGCGGGGTCAAGGCTGGGGCGTACATGACGATCAAGGAGCGGTACAGCTACTCCTATGTCAATCCATCCTATACCTACAGCTACCAGTACAGCTATACCAATCCCACGTACACCTACTACTACCGGTATAGCTGGACTAATCCTACATACACCTATTATTCCCGCTATAGTTATACCAATCCCACATACTACTATGCGGCTACCGGAACATACTACACGCCTAAATACTACAGCAAGTATTCGTATACCACCTACAGCCTGCATTATACCAAACCCAGTTATTCATATCAGACGGCTGCTGCGCGTTATGCGTATACAAGCTATTATGTGTACTCCTATTTATCGTCTACGCTTAATGGGTATTATGCATATCGTACTTCCTACTTGTATAGTTATCGTACTTCCTATCTCAACGGTCAAAACAATTGGGTTTACGAAACGCAGTATAGCTATAAATACCGTACCGAATATGCAGCGACTTACAAATACTATTCGGTATACGCCTACCGCGGAATGGTTCATTATACTCCCGCCACATACGGCTATGGCTATTACTATACCAAATACTACAGTACAGCTACGCAGTATGGCTACAAAGTGTTGGGGAACACTCCTGTATCCTATCAGTATAACACCAGCGGAGGCGGTGGAACATCCTACGGCTACCACAGCAACACAGGTGGCGGCGGCACGAGCTATGGCTACCGGAGCAGCACAGGCGGCGGAACCAGTTACGGCTACCGCTACACCGAAGGCGATGGCGGCAGCGGCACGGGCTATGGCTACAGCACAACGTTCCGATATGAGTAATGCCGACTGAAAATCCAGCATAATTTGACAAAACATAGCGCGTGTCGTATAATGAAAAAGCCGCCCAGCTAGGGCGGTCAGAAGGCGGTTTCCGCAATCGGGGATATCCATGGACCCGGTGGGCGGCTGTTACATATTGACGGTTAGCGATTCCCTCATAGAAAGGGGGGAATGCGAATGTGGAAGAGAA
>JAAWQS010000135.1 GCA_022800665.1 Oscillospiraceae bacterium | reverse complement strand
AAACGATTGATTGCCGTTCCCTTGATATGCGGCGCACTTTTATCCCTCGCCGCCTGCGGGAACTACTCCATTCCGGACAGTACGCCCCCGCCGTCACAGTCCGCCGCCGCAAACCCGTTTGAGGAGGCGGAGGAGGATGCCGGATTTCTGGCAATGCTCACCCACGGGGCTGCTTCGGCTGATTTTTCTGAGAGTGGGGAGCGTCTGCCATTCCCCTATGACGGCGGCGAGTTTCGGCTGGACTACCAGTTTTCTCTCACCGGCAAGATGGATACCGTTGGATTTCTCCTGTTCCTGGACGGCCGGCCCCAGCCCTACAAGGTGAACGATACCGCAGCGGAGTATGCGTATTGTCACAGCTTCCCCGCAGAGGAGGATCAGAGCTTTTCCTTCCTCTTTGAGCCTGTGACCGGCAGCGCCGGCGATACGCTGGCCCTGACCGTGGTGAGCATCACAAACCCGGACTTCCAGCCGGATATGGAATCCACCTCCAGCTATGGCTGGTATCATAAGACGCTGGAATCCTGTGTTGAATTGAAGTTCAACGCAGATGCGCCCGCCGCCCATTCAGACTTTCCGCCTGTCCGGGAAATCTTTTCACAAAGCGAAGTGCGGGAGGAAAAGGTCACAGCGCAGTATGTGGAAAACGAGCTTCCCAAATACGGTTGGGGCGGTGTGAGCATGGACACGCTGGATGGCGGAATCTATTACACATTCTCCTGTGACGGCGGCGCCACCTATGACAATCTGCGGGTCTCCGCTCCCGTTCCCCTGCGGTTTACCATGTGCGGCGCTGCCGGAACAAGTTACAGCATCGCTTTTTTTCTGGATCATCAGCCGGTGAAACTTGACGAAAGCAGTTCCTGTTCCGTTACCTTGAGCAAGGGAGGCGTCATGGCGCTTGAGACCGTGATCGACCCGGAAAAACTGGGGCAGTTTCACACCTTCTATTGTGTGGCCGTCCCCCAGGACGGAGCCTCCGGCCCGGTCTTTAAGACCAATTCTATTTTATTGTATAAGGAGAACTGAACATGAAAAAGACATTCTGCATGACGCTGGCGCTGCTTTTTACCCTGGCGTTGTCCGCCTGCGGTAAGGCGGATTCCCCGGCTCCTGCGGTTCCAGGAAACGCCCCCTCCGATACATCTGTGGCCGCCGCTGCCCCGCCCTCTGACGGACAGCAAAACCAGCCCATTTCCCAGGCTGGTACATCCTGCACCTTCGACCCTGCCCTGTTTGGCGGCAAGCTCCAAAGCTGCGCCTATGCCGGGAATGGGACGCTCCTTGTGCTGGCGGACAAGCTGTACCTCTACGACACCGGGACTTCCTCGGTGCTGGCCACCGCAGAGGCGCCCCTGCGCGACTTTGAAGCGCAGGCCATTGACGGGGGCTACGTTCTGTCCGGCATGGGCGATAGCGGCATGATGGCGTACATTTACGACAGTTCGCTCTCTCTGAACAAGGAGATCGCAGTCAATGAGCTTTTGCAGGGGGATTTTGTTGTCAGCGAAACTGGGGGCGTAGCGGCCTCCACGGACGGAAAGAAGCTGGCGTTCGCCGCTATGGGCGGGTTGTATCTGTATGACCTGGAAAGTGGGAGCCTGACTACCCTCCTGGACGTGGCCCAAAACGCGGGGACAGCCAGCATCAGTATTTCCATGCTGAGCGGCGCTGCCTTTGCCCAGGATAACAGCCAGATCGTGTTCTTTGGCAGCGGCAACTCAATTCCCGCGGCAGATGGCGAGGAAGACTTTTCCATCTATGGGAGCATCGCCGTGGATGGCAGCGGTTTGAATCTCACAAAACCGTCCGACTATAAAATGGAAGAAATGCAGAGCAGCGTCAGCCGGTTGTTTTTCCCGCAAACCTTTACCCAGGCCGATGGAACGCTGCTTTGGGTGGACCGGGCAACAGGCAGCGCCAATACGCTCTCCTTCTCTGCCAGCGGCGAGGGCAAAGACGGCGTGTACGGCTCGGAGCAGGGGAACTATGTCGCTACCGCCGTTCTGGGCAGCGATCTGACCGTTCGCGTCTATGATGCGGCCTCCGGCGAATTGGTTGCCGCCGAAGTGATCGAGAACTCCGACCCCACATATTTCTACCGCATCCCCAGGATTTACCTTTTAGACAAGGCCAAGACCGCCGTAGTTGTTCTCGGTGGCAGTATCGACGAACTTGATACGCTGGTATCTGTATTTGAATTTTAGCACAACGTAATTTTAATGTATATAAGGAGAATCCAAACATGAAAAAAACGATTTGTTTTCTTTTAACCGCGCTCCTTACAGTGGCGTCGCTGTCTTTCGGACAAGCCAACGCTCTGGCGGCGCCAGCCGGCCCCGTAAAGTGTGCGTTCAGTTCCTCCCAGTTTGACGGAAAAATCCGGGAGTGCGCCTATGCCGGGGACGGAAAGCTTTTCGTAGTGGCGGATAAGCTGTACCTTTATGATACCGCCACAGGCTCGGCGCTGGCCAAAACGGAAACACCCTTGCGCTCCTTTGAGGTCCAGGCCATTGACAAGGGCTACATTCTCTCCGGCATGGGAGATGACGGCATGATGGCGTACATCTATGACAGCGCCCTTACGCTGACCAAGAAAATTGCGGTCAATCATCTTCTGACGGAGGATTTCGTGGTCAGCGAAACCGGTGTAGCGGCCTCCACGGACGGAAAGAAGCTGGCAATCGCCACCCTGAGAGGACTGTATCTGTATGATCTGGAAAAAGAAAAGCTCACCACTCTGCTTGATTTGACGAAAAAGGCCGGTACATCCAAGATTCAAATTTCCGTTGTGGATGGCGCCGCGTTTTCTCAGGACAACAGCCAGATCATGTTCTATGGCGGAGGTCAGTCCATTCCCGCAAAAAAGGGTGAGAACAGTTTTTCCATCTATGGGAGCCTTTCCTTGGACGGCAGCAATTTGAAGCTCACGAAGCCGTCCTCTTACAGCATCGAGGAAATCCAACGCAGAACCGACCGCCTGTTTTTCCCGCAGACCTTTACACGCAATGACAGGACGCTGCTCTGGCTTGACCGGAAAACCGGAGACAAAAGCAAGCTCTCCTTCGCAACCAAGAACGAAGGCCGTAACGGTGTGTACAGTTCGGAGCGGGGGAACTATGTCGCCACCGCCGTTTTGGACGGCAGCCTGACCGTTCGTGTCTATGAAACGGCTTCCGGCAAGCTGATTGCCACTAAAGTCATTCAAAATTCCAATAAAACATACTTCTACCGCATCCCCAGCATTTACCTTCTGGAGGAGGCCAAGACCGCTGTGGCGCTTCTCGGAGGCAGCATCGGTGACGTGGATACGCTGGTGTCTACATTTACCTTTGGTGAATAATGTGGAGATCACATTTGAAAGCGTATCGAAGCAATACAAAAGCAAGTATGCGCTGAAAAACTTTACCGCCACATTGAACGAGGGCGTGTACGGCCTGCTGGGCGAAAATGGGGCCGGGAAAACCACGCTTATCAATACCTTTGTTGGTATCCTGCGCGGGGACAGCGGCACGATCCGGGTGGACGGCCAGGATGTGGGGACGCTGGGCAAAGCGTTCCTGTCCCAAATCGGCTATATGCCCCAGTACCCTATCTTCTACCGGGATTTTACCGTCCAGGATTTTCTGCTCTATATGTGTGCGCTGAAAGACATTCCCACCCATGAAGCGCAAAACCGGGTTGCGGAGCTGCTGTCCACAGTAAACCTGACAGACGCACAGGACAAGAAAATCGGTGCGCTCTCCGGCGGTATGCGCCAACGAGCCGGCATTGTACAGGCCATGCTGTCCGACCCGAAGATTTTGATTCTGGACGAGCCTACCGCCGGTCTTGACCCCAGCGAGCGGATACGGTTTCGGAACCTGATCTCCCGGTTTGCCCAGGGCCGGACGATCCTGCTGG
>JAAWQS010000134.1 GCA_022800665.1 Oscillospiraceae bacterium | reverse complement strand
CAGATGTACGCACAGATGGCCGACCATGCGGCGGTGCAGCTCACTTCCAGCTGGAATGAGTGGATGCGGTTTCTGGACACAGCCTCCAGGCTTTACAAAGATGTATGTTGTAAAGGGTGAATGTGAGATTTCACCTAATACAACATAGCGGCTTGCTCGTTTGTGGTGAATGACGGTGCTATGGGAGGGGGTGATAGCAATAGCACACTGCTTCGAGCGTCAGATTGACGCTCGAACCCGCTTGACGTGAGGCGCATTTTGCACTCCACGTTGCTGTGACGGTTCAAAGGCGCAAAATGCGCCTTTGAAAATCAGAATTGCAATCCTGATCTTCCGGGGAGGTGGCGGCGAAATGTGCCGCTGTCTCCTTCTGCTGATACCGGACATTTTGACCGCCACCAATCAGAACGAAAATATTTCGTTCTGGTTCTGGTCAGCGGCAAAATGACGTAGACCAAAACCAAACGGACAATTTGTCCGCAACGTCACCGTCGGCCACGTTGCCAACTATCCAATCTTGCATTTTTGCAATTTTTTAGAGCGGCGCGGTCAAATCTTGCATTATCGCCATATTTTTTCGGTCTGGCCCAATTTGACCGTATAATAGAATTAGGCGAACAAACCGGGCCGCTTCAAGAAATTTTCAAAATCCTTTTGAAAATGGTTCCGCTTTGCCCCCGGTTTTTCTCCTATAAGTGAGAGGATGCTTTGGACGCTGTGAAAACCATCGTCCTTTCACGACAAAAGTACATAGGCACTCAAGCCAGCTTTCGACTGCAAACGACATTACGCAGCCGGGGCTGGCTTTCTGTCTGCCTGGAACATCTACCACCATCATACTACGGGTTGCGTCCTACCGCAAGAAAGGAAGGCAAAATATAGCTACAATTCAACCAGCAGAGGCGAACACCGCCATTCTCTACCGGCGTATCGGGTCCACCACCTACAAGGTGCGCGTCTATTTCAGCGAAACCGCCAAGGAAACCATGAACGACAAAATTCTTCATTTAATTCAGCGCGGGGCCGTGACAAAGGTTGCCGACTGTGGTACAATAGGGATACCACAAACGAGCCAGCCGCTTGAAGGGAGTTCAACATGAACGAGAAGCGGTTGGAGCCAGAGAAGATTACAGCATTATACGAGCGCCTTAGCCGTGACGATGAGCAAATCGGGGATAGTAACTCGATTGTGAATCAAAAGGCCATGCTTGAAAGCTATGCTGCCCAGCGAGGATTTACCAACATTTCCCATTACACGGATGACGGATGGAGTGGGGCAAATTTTGAGCGGCCCAGTTGGAAACAGCTTGTCGCAGATATTGAAGCCGGGAAGATCGGTTGTGTGATCGCCAAGGATATGAGCCGGGTCGGGCGTGACTATCTGCAAACGGGATTCTATACGGAGGTTCTGTTCCGGCAGCATGGTGTCCGGTTTATCGCCATCTCCAACGGCGTGGACAGCGCCGACCAGAGTACGGGGGAGTTCGCGCCGTTCATCAACATCATGAGCGAGTGGTATGTCCGGGATTGCAGCCGGAAACAAAAGGCGCAGTATCAGATACGGGGCAAGTCCGGCAAACCCGTCACGAATAATATTCCCTATGGCTTTAAGAAGGACCCGGAGAAAAAGCACCACTGGCTGGTGGATGAAGAAGCGGCGGATGTGGTGCGCCGGATTTTCCATCTGAGCATAGAAGGGAAAAATCCCTCCGCGATTGCCAGAATTTTGATGAAGGATAAAGTGGAGCGTCCCTCCTGCTATTTTGCCAGACAGGGCCGTGGGACGTGCCAGAGCAAAACAGATATGTCCCGCCCTTATGACTGGACAGACGCCACAATTCGGGATATACTTGCCAAGCCGGAGTATATGGGCCATACGGTTAACTTTCGTTCCTATAAACCCTCCTACAAGGACAAAAAGTCAGTCAAACGTTCACCGGAGGAATGGCAGATCATTGAGGACACCCACGAGGCCATTGTGGACGCTGAAACCTGGAAGCTGGCCCAGCGGGTGCGGCAGACGGTCCGCCGGACGGACACCACAGGTGAGGCGAACCCGCTGACGGGTTTGCTGTTCTGCGCCGACTGCGGGGCCAAGATGTATAACCACAAGCGGGGCGGCAGGGCGCTCCGGGACGGTATGAAGATCGACCCCGAAAGCGGCCTCTATTCCGGTGACAACTATAACTGTTCCACTTACAGTTTGAGCGCCAGGCAGGAAACAAGGAAGTGTTTTGGACACTACATCACCACAAAGGCGGTTCGGGCACTGATTCTTGACACCATCAGAACCGTCAGCACTTACGCGCTCTCTGATGAGAAAGGCTTTATGGAGAAGATTCACGCCGCCTCCCAGCTTCAACAGGAAAACGCCGCAAAGGAACTGAAACGCAAGCTGAACCGGGATCGCAAGCGTTCCTCTGAGTTGGATGGGCTGATTCAAAAGCTCTATGAATCCTTCGCTACGGGCAGTCTGACGGAGAAGCGGTTCAAGCTGCTGTCGGACGGCTATGAGCGGGAGCAGGCGGAATTGGATGCGGCGATTGAGCATGAGCAGGCGGAGCTTGATGCGTTCAACGCCGACACTGACCGGGCCGGACAGTTTTTGGACTTGGTCAAACGGTACACCGATTTCTCGGTGTTGACTACGCCGATGATTTTTGAGTTTGTGGACAAGATCGTCGTCCATGCGCCGGACAGGTCCAGCGGTGAACGGATGCAAGAGGTTGACATTTACCTGAAGTTTATCGGCAAATTCGATGTGCCGCTCCCGGAGCCTACGCCGGAAGAACTGGCAGAGCAGGAAGAACTGCGGAAGAAGCGGGAGAAGCAGAGGGAGTATTCCAGACGCGCCTATGAAAAGAAGAAACTGAAGGAACAGCAGGCGGCAGCCAGCAAGTGAATCTTTATGTGCCAAGGGGCGGTCTGTGGACCGCCCCTTTTTGCACTCAAAATTTCAATCTATGTGAAATCAGTGAACAAAACAGTACCAGCATAACGCTTTTTCGTGGAAACACGCAACGCCGGGCGGCGAACGCAATACGTTTTCCCCTGCTGGTATTCACCATTTCGCATGACTTCACGCTAAACTCTGAAATTCGATGTGCGCTCCCGTGACCTGGGCATGGTGAACAGCTTGCCCAGGCCATTGGGGGCGTTTCCTAATTTTACGCCGGATGGCGAATACGATTATGAAATGGAGTACAATTTTTATGAATATCAGGAACGAAATCAAAGCCTACATTGTCCGAGAGGGCTTTACCATGAGTGAGCTGGTGGAGAAGCTGGCGGAGCAGTACGGGTGGAGTCCCAGCGTCCCCAACCTCTCTGATAAGCTGCGCCGGGAATCCCTGCGCTACAAGGAGGCCGTGGAGCTGGCTGATGCTCTCGGCTATGACCTCGTTTGGCAGAAGCGGCGATAAGGGGGACTATGGCGAAAGAAAAGACCAGCGGTATCTATTTCAAAGTTACAGACGAGGAACGGAGCCTAATCGAACAGAGGATGGCGCTGATGGGCGTTCACAACATGAGCGCCTACATTCGGAAGATGTGTATTGACGGCTACATTGTCCAACTGCAAATCAAGGAGCTGGACGAGTGCGCCAAGCTCCTGCGCCATACCTCCAACAATGTGAATCAGATCGCCCGTCGGGTCAATTCCGGCGGCGGGGTCTACCCTGACGAGGTGGACGAGATCACCGCAAAGCTGACAGAGGCCAGCGGGCTTTTCGGAAACATTTTGGAGCAACTATCGAAAATCAAATAACGATCTGGTGGTGGGCCGCATTTTACGGCCCACCACTTTTTCATTTGAGAGGAGGATGTGAAGATGGCAACAACACGACTGATGCCCTTACACAGCGGCAAAGGCCGGACTGTGGCGGAGGCCCTGGGCCGGGTGACAGACTATGTGGAGAATCCAGAGAAAAC
>JAAWQS010000192.1 GCA_022800665.1 Oscillospiraceae bacterium | reverse complement strand
ACTGCCTGAACCCGGCTTCCCCTTAGCGTTTCCGGGCGGGGAGACGGCATTCACGCTGCGCGCGCATACCGTCTCTCCGCTCGGAACACAGGTGGATAAACCGAGTTAAGCCGGGTTGTGTCCAACCCGGGAAATCCTCTGATTTGCTCCTGTTTCCTTGACTACACATTGTCTCCTTTTACACAAAATTTTCTGACGGGCCGGCACAATGCCTACCGTTTTCACCATTCCGTAGGTTCCCGGCAAACGAATCAGCAGGGACATCCCCAGTTGCTCTACTGGAAAAGGTTCAGACCTCCAGCCCCAGCTTCTCAGCGATTTCCTCCGGCGTCAACCCCGCTTCCTTCGCTTTTGCCATGACGGTTTTCATGTTCACAGGATGCAGCAGTTTTTGTTTCTGCGCTTCCAGTTCTTCGATCTCTGCTTTCTTATTCGCAATTTTTGTTTCAATCGTAGCGATACGTTCCTCGACTGTCTTACGTGCCATTTGCGTTCCCTCCATCGTTAAGATATAAGTAATATATCGGATGTGGACAAAATTGTCAATACTTTTTGGCGCTTTTAGTAAACGGTGAATCACGGTTATTCAAACATCTTTATCATCTCTTTACCTGTAGTTGGCAAAGCTCGTTACCTCAAAGGGAACATTTTTCGGAATCATTGAAAGCGCCTCGTCAACAGGAATCTTTTTCATTCTTCTGTAATCATAAACTGTACCATTTGATGTAGTTCCATAAAAAGCGTTTTCCGGGTCAGCATCACTATCAAATACAATAACCTGTTTTACATCTAATGTTCCCTGCAATGCATTAAGTCCATAATTGGTATAGGTGGAAAGAGATGCGCCGCCTGAGCTTTCGTTATTGACAGTACTCCCTTCAGATAAATAGTAACGATCCCGTTCGCCACTGGATGCTAAGTGAACCACTTTCCCATTGACAACAGAATACAGATCATAAATCATGCCGTCGCTCGCCGCATTTGCAACAGGCGAAATCAGCAATTCCGATGTACCATCACCATCCAGATCCATCAGTGTATAACCTATCTCTGAAAGGCCATCTGCTGAGTGCTCCTGATAAAACAGATAGCATACATCCAACTGGTTGCGAGCCGGCCAACCTGTACGAATCTGCTCATGATACATATTCAGCACGTCTCGATACGCATTAGTGGCAGTGGCTGTACTGCTGGGTACATTTTGAGGCTTCCAATTCAGGAGGAACCTGTTTAGGAATGTAACGATTTGACCGCGAGTACAGGTTTGATTAGGTGAAAATGTCGTAGCAGAAGTTCCCGTAGTAATATTCTGCGCTACAGCCCAGCTTACAGCCTGTTCATATGCGGCATTGGACGGCACATCTGTGAAGACGCTCTGACCTGTTGCCGGCTTCCCTGCGAGTTTCCACAGATAGGTAACTGTTGCGGCACGAGTGCAGGGAGTATTTCCATTAAATGTGTTTCCATCAACAATTCCCGCTTCATAGGCCCAGATCGCGGACCGATAATACCAATCGCTGGGTTTCACATCGGAAAATGGGTTAGAAATGCTTGGCTCAGGGGAACCGTTGGCCCGCCATAAAAATGTGAGGATCTGCGCAGTTGTGCATGTTGCTTCAGGCGAAAATGTTGTCGGAGCGGTTCCTTCGGTAATTCCCTGATTCACCGCCCATTGGACACTATCGGCATACCAGGCTTTCCTGCTAACATCATGGAAATTATCGATAATGAGGTCATTGATGGACTGAGAATATGACAAATCATTCAAATCAACATAAAAAACGTATGGATTTTTCTCTGCATATCCACTGTCACTGCCCTCCAGGCTTACGGCAACAATATTTTTGCTGTCCTTCTGGATTTTGCACGCCCAAAAATAGCTGCTGTCAAAAGACTCAATCCGCCCGAGCGTTTTTCCGTTGATATCAACCGCATAAAAATCCGGTCCAAGATAGCCGCAAACATACAATGTCCCGTCATTGCCAAAGCAATAGCATGACTCATCAAGTGGACTTCCCACAAAATCAGGATTCTTCCATTTCGCCATTCCAGTATTTACGTCTAATGCCACAATAGTACCGTCTTCATTGAACAAATATGTATCTTGATATCGGCCAATTGCACTGACACGTGCCATTTGCGCCATATCATATTTACCTGTAGTGTACCTCCAAATCGCATTTCCACGAGAGTCAAATCCAGTAATTACGGCATACTCCTCCAGGCCATGCTCAGTATGCTCGAACCTTACAGAAACGTCTGCGGCAAACGCCACAGCTGACAGAGCAAATATCGATAAAGCGATGAAAAAGAACGTTGCTAAAATTCTTTTTTTCATACGGCCAACTCTTCTCTCATTTAAATTCTGATTTTGAAATTGGGTACCCGGACCACAGTGCTACAGTCCGGGTACCCCTTCGTTTTAAACGGTTAATATCGCGTGAATCGCTTAGTTTCCGACCTTCTCTCCATACCGCTGAATCATCGCCGCAACTTGTGCGCGGGTAGCAGTATCCTTGGGGTTCAGCTTGCCGGCAGAACCATTGATGATGCCTACGGATACCGCCCATCGTATGGCGGTCTGTGCGTACTCGCTGACGGTGTCGCCGTCACTGAACCGGCTCAAGTCCACCGCTACATCGAGGACAGGTTTATCGGCATTGCGCCAGAGCATGGTTGCGAGTTGCTCACGGGTGATATCATCCATCGGATTGGAGCCATCGGTCACGCCGTGCTCCATGGCCCACAGCATCCCTTTCTCGTACCAGGTGGAGCCGGGATTGATGTCCGTGCGGACGTTATTCATCCGGGCCAGGATGATCCAGATCATAGCGCGGCTGGTGGTGAGTTCCGGCGCAAACTGTGTGTCTGAAATACCGGTCATCAGGTAGTGTTTCCAAACATAGTCCACGCTGTTATAGTACCAATTGTTTGCACTGACATCTCTGAAGGGCATCGTGGCTGGATTCAGAACAATGCCTGAAATCCCAGGGGTACCTAAGCCGGTGAAGGGTACGTCCTCAGACGGTATGTCGGGAGTGTTGTCCGCTGCTTTGATGAAACTGGCATCCACACTCACGCGGGAATCCGGCATGGTAAAGCTGTATCGTCCATCGCCCAAACTGCGCAGTGCAATTTCACGATTACTGATGGTGGTGACGGTAATGCTGTCCAGTTTGTAACCGGCATCCGGGCGTACCGTCAGTGTCACGCGCTCGCCACGCTCCGCATTACGGGTGCTGGGGATGATTTCGCCGCCGGTGAACTGGGGAACTGAGATGTAGTAGGTCTCTGCCCAGTCGGATGGATTGGGCGGCGTTACGATCGTGCGGGTATAGCCGCAGATGTTACAGCTGGTGTCTGTGCTATTATCGTAGACATGTACACCGTAGCCATCCTTGACGCTGTTGCTGGTGACCGGACAGCCTGCAGCACTGCACTCGTGCCAGTGATGGGTGGCATTGCTGTCCCAAGCCGTTGACCACTTATGCGTATGCTCCGGCGTGGGTGGCGTTATTGTGCGAACATACCCGCAGTCGTTGCAGATGGTATCTGTATCGTTGTCGTAGGTGTGTGCGCCGTAGCCATCCTTGGCGCTGTCGCTGGTGACCGGACAGCCTGCAGCACTGCACTCGTGCCAGTGATGGGTGGCATCGCTACTCCAGTCTGATGTCCATGCGTGGGTATGTCCTCCCGGCGTGGGCGGTGTTCCGCTATCTTTATAGGTAGCTGTAATCGTTACATCCTTTGCCGGCATAGTAAACGTTGTGCTGGCACTGGACGCATCCGCGAAGGTCCCTCCGTTATCGGTTGTCCACTTGTCAAACACCTTGCCATCTGGCGCTGAATTGGCCGTGATGGAAACCTGTACCCCGGACTCATAACTGCCGCTCCCATTACCATTGGTTACAGTCAGGGTGTAAGAACCTGTATTCATAATCGTTTGAGCAAGGTGAGGAAATGGGAGATTTTGACCATAGTCTCAGCGGAAGAGACGGAAATTTCATAATCTTTGCT
>JAAWQS010000191.1 GCA_022800665.1 Oscillospiraceae bacterium | reverse complement strand
CATCCTTTTGCCCTCCTCTTTTTTGAAACCCAGTATATCACCTTTTTCCTCCCTTGTCTTCCTCTGTTCACATTTCCTTTACTCATTCAATTACCGTGCTCATTTGATGGGCTGATAGTAGTAGCAAGCAATGCCCCGGTATATACCCGGCGCAGCTTGTTGGGGGCCAATGCCCCCCAAACCCCCAGTGCCTCGGCGCAGCTCTGCACAATACACAAGCCGCTGGTGGCGTCTGCTGGCCTGTTCATACTGGGCAGGGAAGGGACATCCGGCGGGCCGCCCCTTGGAGAGCGCACGACTGCCACAGGCAGTACCGCCATGAAGCTGTATTCACAAGAGGCTAAGTCCGTGGTAGAATAGGAGACATGGAAGCCAAAGGACGAAAGTCGTATCCGAGCGAGGCCCGGATGGTCACAGACCTCTACGCCCACGCTGATACCGAGGACCGGCGGCTGTTAGCCCAGAAGGTGGAGCAGAGAGCTGTTTTTAGGTGTCCGTGTCGGTTTTGTGTCGGTTTCTGCATGGAGCCGCACCGCCTGACCTCATCCCTACATTCGCCATGCTACGGCCCCTCCATGATGGAGTGGGGCCGCTTTTTCATGCCCTCCAGAGCGGGTATGGAGCCAAGACTGCAAAGGGAGGCCGGAGCACATATCCCGACCTCCCTATGGTGCTGCACGTCAGGCCACGTTCCGTGAATACTCCACAATGGCCACCTCGCTCATGATACTGTGCTTCACGGCCTCCACGATCTTCTCCAGCTGCTGGGCGACCTCATTGCTGTAGGACGCTTCCCCGCACTGCTGGCACACCCGAGCGGGTACATTCTTCACAATCACGACACACTGCCCCAGGTCAACGATAAACTTCGTTGTGGTTTCCTTGGTTTCGCCTTTGCAATAGAAGCATTTCATTGCTGCACCTTCTTCCTCGTTTTCAGATCAGCTTCCCATTCGTCCGGGTCAGGGTGATAAGCGGTTATCATCCACAGCTCTCCAGGCCCACGACCGCAGCACACATGAAGGGCGTCCCCGGCTACATCTGCTCCCAGCAGCAGACAGCTGGGGTAAGGATAATCATCCGGATACTGCTCAATGATCTCTCCACTCTGGATGGCCTGGATCACATCAGCCTGAGATATGTCCCGCTGCAGGAGCCGTTTAAGGACGTGACCCGTCCAACGAATGGCTTCACTGTCGCATAGCTTTTGCAAGTCCACAATATCCATGCGCTACCCCTCCTTGTCCAATGTCTCCCCCGTGGCCGGGTTGATACCCATTGCCAGGGATGATTGGTCCCGCTTGGCCTGTGTCTCCACTGCCCGCGCCACGAACTCCGCCGGGGCCTCTCCTGTTCGCTCTGCGGCCTCCCGTGGACCTCCTGCGCCGCCGTCGCGGTTCACGACATCAGTCCCGCTGCCGTCCCGCTCCATCGTCTCCGTGATT
This sequence comes from Oscillospiraceae bacterium, assembly GCA_022800665.1. Lineage (GTDB taxonomy): Bacteria > Bacillota > Clostridia > Oscillospirales > Oscillospiraceae > Pelethomonas. The sequence continues at coordinate 2,612 of JAAWQS010000191.1, read as the reverse complement.
GCCCGGCCTATGAAGCCGTTCACGGATTCACTCCGGCTTTGGGCGTGGGCCTGGACGACGTCCTTCTGCCCTTTGGGCAACGTGAGGTTTACCCGGTCATAGGCTTTTGCTATATATTTGTTCTGCGCTCGTGTACTTGCTTTTCCCATATCATACCTCCCTTTAATAATTGCGCAATGGTTCTTGATAATGATATTATACACCTCATTTTATCGTTGTGCAACTATGTTATTATATCATTGTCAGGAGGGGACAGAAGAGCCGCCGAAAGCACAGCCCGAAGGGGACAAACGATGTAGGCGCGAAGACCGGCAAGGGGGCCACGGCCACAGACTACCGGAGCTCTTCCAACCCAACAGAATACAGCGGGGCCGGAAAAAGCGGTAACCAGACCGCCGAGGCCGAGAGCATTCAGAACGAAATCAAGTCCCAGATGGCCGCACAGAACACCGACACGTTGACCAGTCTTGACTGGAAGGTGACGTGGAAGACCGTTACCAGTAGCCGACTGGACAGCAAGGCTCTGAAAGCGGCACTGCCCGATGTAGCTAAGCAGTTCACCCGGCAGACCACAGCAAGGAGGTTTGTTCTGGCATGAGCAGAATAGACGAGGCACGGATTGACCGGCTCTATGACCTGCTGAGGCGGGAGAAGGACGTGGACACCGTCGCCGCCCTGAGATGGGCAATCTTCACGTTGGAGCAGCTCTTGAAATAAAAAAGGCCCCTTGCATCAACGCCCGTCAAAGCAGAATGTAAGAAGCCCTCAGCACCAACCACAACAGGGGGGCCGGTAACACCCATTATACCGGTTCTCTTCCTGAAAAGCAATAGGAGGATTACCCCAAACGATGATTTCTGAATTTATCGAGCGCACGGGCTTTGAGCCAATGGCAAAGAACCGTGATCTTGTCCGCGAGATTATGCAGGCCATTCATCAGACGGATGAGTGGGACCGCATCTGGAAACAAGACCTGGAAATCCAAGCAGCTCGCTCCCAGCTAGAGGCAGTCATGGCGCCAATTGAATCCAAGGAACTCCGGGACAACCTATTGGACGCGACATTTGTGCTGACAACAGCCTGTGAGAGTGCCGCCATCCTCTACGGCATCCGAGGCGAGTAAAGCCAGAGAGCTGTAACAGGCTCCTCGGCTTTGCTGTGTACATACGGATTTTCAGCTGTCAGAGGGCTGGGTGGTATCTTTACCCGTCCCAGCGGCTTTGTGGGTTTCTTCGCCAGTAATTGCTTGAAAATTTTGCCGCAGAAAACGTGCTCTGGCATTCTCCGCCAATGCTGCTTTCTGTTCATCGGTGAGAATGCGGGAGGGGTTAATCTTGACCCACGCTTTGGGAATGTAATACTCAACCGCCTGGTCCCCGTGTGAGACCTTGAACAGACGGCAGTCCCCAGGCCGTTCCTGCGCCAGCTTCTCCAGCCGCCGGCGCAGGGCCTTACTGTGGGTGTAGACGCTGGCGGTGTCTCTCCTTCGTTGTAGTTGATGATAGTCTTTTGCTCATAGCGCGTTAATCCACTCATTGCTTTCTGTCTCCTTTTCGTGTATACAGAATTTTCCGTCCACCGCCCTATAAGCCTCCCCGCTGATACCAGCCAGCAGATTTGTCGCCCGTTCCAGGCTCCCCGCGCTTACATCCACGACCACACCAGCAAGTTTGGCGTAATTATCGCTATTGCTCATATTTTAGTCACTCCTATGTACATTATTTCAGGTTGGCTTTCATGTACCTGTAGCAGATATTTTTCACAGAACATTCGGTGTTGCTGCCGCCGATCAGCGCTGCTACCTCCTTCCAGGTAAACCCGCAGATAAACCGCAGCCGGAAAATCATGCGTGTCTGCAGGTCCCCTATCGTCCCGATACACGCTGCAACTGCCGTTTCCGAGTGGGTAATCTTAGCCCGGAGAGCTTCTATCCCCGTTCTCGTGTCGGCGATCTCGGTGGCAAGATTGCCCACGCAGTCATGGACGCCGGGCGCATGGGGCATACCATCCAACAGCTGCGCTCTGGGACCGGCGGCAGCCTCCAGAGAGGCCAACAGCTCTGTTGCAGCTGTTAGCTGATTCTGCAATTCCAAATGGTTGTACAGCTCCCGCTTTGTCATTGTCCATTTGCCCCTTTCATGGTAAAATATAGCCGCAATCACCACCAGAGGCATCGGGGGAGACCGGGAGCTGCGCCGGTCTTCCCCCTTTTTGTGTACTACCGAAAACTGGGCGGCAAATTTTGAACCATAACCCCCTGCTTCATGTGCTGGGGGTCCTGTGCTATGTCTATGCCGTTCCTCTCCAGGAACGCACGGACACTACACCCGAGGGCCGCCATGGTAAAATCATCAGGCCGAGCCAGCATTTCCATGAGAAGGTCATGGTTTTTCTCCAAGCTGGGAACTACTTCAAGCAGCAGATCCGTAGCCGTCTTTGACATTATCACATACCTCCAAACCTGCCCGCATATTCTTTCCCGGCCTGTTTGCCGCCACTGCGATCCATCAAATCCAGGGAAATCAATTTTCAAGGATATGAGAAATAACAGAGGGATCAAGGAGGCAGTTAAACATAATTTGGGAAAGGGGACGTTTAGAATTAGAAGCGGT
>JAAWQS010000165.1 GCA_022800665.1 Oscillospiraceae bacterium | reverse complement strand
GCGGCGGTCTATTTGTAGTTCCCCTCACCGCCCTTTCTCTGCCTGTTAATAATCTGTTGTCAAGTCCTTTTTAGGGCTTGACTTTTTATTTGCAGGCTTACAACCAATAGTATACGCCTCCAAGAAAGTGCTGTCAACAAGAAATGTTCCTCAAATCAAAAAAACTTTGATTTGAGGACTTGACATAATGGATTTAAGGAAGTATAATGTTCCTATAATCAAAGAAAGGAGGTGAACCAGATGAACAGGGAGAGCGCATTCAAAAACGCAAAAAAAATCGTGGATTTCCTTGCAGGAGAGGGGCTGACACTCCAGGAGGCAAGCGAGGCAGTCCAAATGATAAGAGCGATTTTTCAGGTCTTGAGAAACGAGGCAGCTAGAAAGCAGGAAAAAACCGCCCTTGCAGACATCACAAGGGCGGCGGAGATTTCCCTCACCCAGGAGGGAACGCTTAGTGTTAAAGAGTGATTTTTAGAGTGTCAACCAGATCTTCGTCCTCGCCAATGCCCGAAAACCGTTTCAGTGCAACAACAAACTGCTGTTCCAGGTACTCCAGTTCATCCAAATGCAAATCTTTGTCCGGATAGATTCTTTCCGGAATACCATGTTCCAAGGCATAGCGCAGTTTTTCTCTTGCGTAGGACAATGCGAGGTCGTATCTGACACAATTCAGATCATGTTCCATTTTATTCACCCCCTTCCTCCGCCCACATCATACCACAGGGCGGAGAAGGGGGCAACCACAAGAAAGGAGGCCATGAAGATGAACACGGCCAAAGTAAAAAACTACACCCCCGAGCAGTTGGCGAACGCAGATTACCTTTTCAAGGTGCTTTCGGCCTTGCCGGAGGACAAGCAGCGGACCGTAACCATGGTGGCGAACGCTTTCATGGAGGGCATGAAGGCTCAAGAGCAGTTTGCCGCCGCCCAGGCTGGGGCTTAACCGCCCCGGCCTCAAAAAGGAAGGAGATAGGCAGCATGACACAAGCCGAAACAGGCGCAGCCCATAAGATTCTTGATTGCATTCTCCAGGACGAATCAATAAAGGGACTTGGGCCAGATTGCGTTATTGGCGCACTCCGGGGCGTGATTAAGGCTATTGAGGATGCAAATCCAGAGAAACCCACAGCCGACACACCGAAGGTGAGCAAACAGGCCATGAAGGCCGCCAGAGAGTACATCGGGGCCAGAATTGCGCTTGCGCTTTGGGTATCGCCCCAGGAAAAGAAGGGCCTCCAGTCTTTGGGCTACGACCCGGAAACGCTGATTTGCATTGAGCGTTTCAATGACGAAACCGTTTTCCTGCAAGCACGGTATGCCGGTCCTATTTGCCTGAGCAGAAAGGACGGCGGCGGACGCAAGGACTGCCGCACCCCAGTAGCTAAAAACGGGCTTTCCATCTATGAGAAAGAGGCAACCCGTTTTATGGCGGATCTGAAGAAAACGAGGTAACACCATGAACGAAAAAGTTTGTACCTTGAGCGTAGATCACGCCATCCGGATCGCAAAGATCATTGCCACCGCCCCGGTGGCCCGGATGCCTATGATTACCCAGCTTTTCCAGCAAGCCGCCGTTGACCTTGAGGGCCTGGAGGAGCTGATCGAGAACAGCTCCCTCACCAGTCAGACCCAGCTTGTGGACACGGAGGACTTTATCCGGGATCTGACCACGGGCCGGGAATTGACGGCCAGGGGCTACCTGTTCACCCCGGACGAATTTAACCGCTTCTGCCTTGAGCGGAACCTCCAGCCCCGGCTGGTAAAGCGGCATCTCTACGCCGCCGGATACATTGAGGCCACACAGGAGGCCAACGGGAAAATGAACTATTCCATTACCGTTTGGACCGGCGAAACGGCACAGAGGCGGATCGCCATCAAGGCCCAGCGGGAAAGGCCGGGTGGCCAGCGTGAAAAATGAGCCTAAAGCGGTGCCAGCCGGTAACACGGTACATATTGACCCCGCACGAATCCCGCAACACACTAAGCTCCAGATTGGGGCAATTTTCTACCAGGCTTTTATGCGGGACTACGAAACGCCGGAATTTCAAGAGTGTTACCGGCAATGGCAGCAGGAAAAAGCGGCCAGAGCCGCAACGAAAGAAAAGGAGAGCAGGCCATGAAACAGATTCAAGTGAGAAAGGTCCCCTATGGAGAAACCTTCTCCGTTTTCGGGGACAAGTTTGTCGCCCTTGACTACATAGGCGGCAACGTCCTGGCAATCCGTAAGGAGATTTGGAAGACCGCCCCCTTTGATACCGGCGGCATCAACGACCTCCGGACGGCCAGCATTACCGGCCATTTGGTCGAGTATTTCCTCGGCCTTTGCAAGCAGGGGGCCAGCGACGACACCATCCCCATGAACGTTATCGACCTCAAGGCCACGGACGGCTCCAGGGAGTACGGCACTTTCGGAATGAGGGCCGGTCTTTTGACCCTTGAGCAGTACGGCAAGTATCAGGACATTATCCCGCTTGCGGACGATTGGTGGTGCCTTGCCACGCCCTGGAGGACACCGAACCCCGGGTGGCTCCGCTCCCCGCGCACCAGCAACACCAACCGCGTGTGGTACGTCAATTCCTATGGCGACTACTACAACGGCGCTGCCACCAGCACCTATGGCATCCGCCCCGCTTTGTACTTCACCTCTGACCTCTTGGTCTCTATTGAGGATGAAGGAGAGGAAGACGCCGCCGCCGATGAAACGGCCCTTTACCGGGAGTACCGGGCATACGTCAAGGATTGGCTGGAGGGGAACGCCGACACAGGTAAATCGCCCCTGAGCTACGAAGACTGGAAAGCCGACTAGCCATGCAAACAGATTACAGAGACATTCTGCTGGCAGTTGCCGCCGCCGCCCTGATTCTTTGCGCCGTAGTGATCGCCACGATGGAGCCACCGGCGGCGGAGACCCCGGCAGTTACCCGGCCAGCGGAGCCGGACGGGACCGACGCCCCGGCGGATTCATCCTCGGAGTTATGGAGCGACGACAGCACCCTGCACCGAATCAAGCCCCTGGAAATTCCACTTGAGGCCGAAACACAGTGGGCCATTTTTGAGGCTTGCGAGTATGACCCCGGCCTGTTTTGCTTCCTGATGGCAATAGGGCAGCAGGAAAGTCGGTTTAACCCAGATACCCAGGGGGACGGCGGGGCCAGCCTCGGCGTCTTCCAGATCAACATCCGCTGGCACACCGGCAGGATGGAGGCCCTCGGCGTTACCGACTTGACGGACACGGCCCAGTGCGCCGCCGTAGCCCTTGATTACCTCCGGGAGCTTGTAAGCCGTTACGGTTTTGAGCCGGAGAGCGAGGCTCTTTTAATGGCCTACAACATGGGACCCGGCGGAGCGAGAAAGGCCATAAACGCAGGGCAGACCTCCACGGATTACAGCCGGGAGGTCATGACGGTTTACCGGGGGTACCTGGAGGAATTGGAGGGGTAAGCAGTGAAGCCAGAAATAATGCTTGAACAGTTGGCACAGGCAAAACGGATTATTGAGAATCTTCCATGCAAATCGGACATTATCAGCGTGGAGGTGCGGAGTTTCAGCACGTATCCCATAAAAGTACACTTAAGCAAAGGAATTAAATCCACAGCAACCCACCTCGGAGCGAAAATGAATGTTTTTAGTTGCGGGGATTATACCAGGATGTCAATCCAAGACAAGTACAAGCGGTTTGAGATTATCCAACTCTACAACAAAAAAACCGCCCCCGGCGTTACCAGCACCGAGGACGGCACGGCAGAGCATGGCCCCACCGAGGACAACACCATCATAACAGCAGGAAAGGAGGAAGTCAAGCCGTGAAAATGGCCTTGCAGGGCAACACCCTGCGCATCAAAGACGCCGACAACGTACAATTCATCGTTATCAAGAGCTGGAACAAGATGCGCTGGGTAAAGAAGCTCCAGGAATTGCGGGGAACGGCGGACCTTGAGCTGTTGGACCGCCTCGCCGGTTTGGTCCGGCTCCCCCCGGACATTGACCGGCGGCGGTCGGAGCTGAGAAGCTGTACCAATAGGCTAAAGCCTTTTTAACAAAGTGCGAAAAGCGGCAATCATGCAAACCGCCTGAGCAGATTGGAGAGATATTTCATAATCTTT
>JAAWQS010000175.1 GCA_022800665.1 Oscillospiraceae bacterium | reverse complement strand
GGCCGCTCCCAGAACTACACACAGTGTCAGCAGGACAGTCAATATCTTAACTGACCTCGATTGTTCCCTAAACTTCATAATTGCACCTAACCTTTCTTTTAATAGCCGTTTATTTTCGCTTAAAGTGACAGATCCAAGATTTCCCTTGTATCTTCCCGCTGCCGCCATAGCGTCAAGTAAGGTTTTCCCATAGTCCTGCGCGTTGCCGCTCCCCATTTTGGTAAGGACGGCTTCATCACAGGAAAATTCACAAGCCTTGGTAATTTCCCGGCTCATAAGATGAACCAGCGGATTAAACCAATGCAGACAGACAGTAATTTGAACCAGCCACTTATAGAACATATCCCGCCGTTTGTAGTGCGTCAGTTCATGCAGGATGATATAGCGAAAATCTTTTTCAGGAATATCTGCGCTGGGCAGCACGATACATGGATGGAAAAATCCAATCAGCAGAGGGGAAGAAACCAGTGGATTAACACATAATTCAATCGGCTTTTTAATACCCGACTGCTCCGCAACAATAGAAAGTTCGTTTAACCGCCCAATGTCAGAAACCGGGGTTAATCCAGCCTTGATATACTGTACAAAGCCCTGATAGACTGTTATTTTTCGTATCAGCAAGCCCAGCGAAGCCATCAGCCACACCAGCCAGATATGATTGATTAACAATGCTCCAATATCTTGAAGCGGGTGGGCAGTTGTTACACCATCTGCCGGGCTATCCACCGTTTCATTGTGCTGCTCCGCCCCGACAGCGGGAGCAAGATTGCCTCCCGGAACGTTTAGCGGTGGCTGTTGCTGCGGCGGTAAAGGAGCGGTCTGGGATATTGCCTGATCGACAGCCTGATATGCCTTTCCCATCAGACTTACTTCCGGCCCGAACGGCAGCAGCAGCCGCAAAACAACAACCAGCCAAATGTAATACTGCCATTGCCGGCTGATTTTATCTTTCATAAAGTGTTTTCCCAAAAGCAAAGCCAGAATAAGTAAGCCGCCAGAAAAAGACATCGACAGGAAAATTTTCAAAACTGCGTTCATTGCTGCTCTTTCCCTTTCTCCAACAGCTTTTTCAAGTCCTCGTATTCCTCGTCTGTCAGCAGGTCGCCCATAATCAGATTGGAAACCAGACCTTTGGCGTTTCCCTCGTAAATCTTATCCAGGAATTTTTTTGTCTGCGCTGTCTGATATTCCGTTTCCGAAATGAGCGTGGTATATTCGTTGCGGCGTCCGATCTTTTTGGCGCTCAGAAACCCCTTGTTCATCAGCCGCGACAGCAGTACAATCAAGGTATTCTTTTGACACGGCTTGCCCCTGGCAGCCAGCCCGTCCATGATATAGGGGAACAGTGTCACCTCCTCCGGGTTGCCCCATACGATTTTCATAATTTCAAGTTCGGCATCGGAAATTTGCTGTACCACGTTTTCACCTCCTTCGATGCATAACATCGTGTTGACTATTAAAGTATAACACAACGTCGTCTTTTTGTCAAGCGGGTTTTTGCAGATGCTGGAAATGCGGAACGCTAACGCAGCAAGCATGGATGATGTTTATTGGTATTACTGTCTGAGCGATTCGAGAGTCAACAAAGGCGCCTGCCCCGGCGTGATGACGAAAGAAACGGCGCTCCTGAATGTGCTGACGGACATGTTGATAGTTGAATTGGACGCGGCTCTGGGGAAATATGTATTGCATCTGGAAGGGACTGAACAGCAAGCCGCGCTCTATGCGGAACTGTCCAAAAAACTTGCTGACCACCGGCAGGAGCTCACTCAACTGCACGGTCTTGTGCATGGATCGTACGAAAATATGGTGCAGGGTATTCTCTCAAAAGATGATTATTTCAGTTTCAAAGTCAATTATGAGACCAAAATAGCAGAAGTTGAGCCAAAGATTGAGCAGTTGGAGCAGGGGCTGCGGTTCCGGTTCAACAGCGAGTCTGCGTGGATCAAATCGTCCGCATCCAGCTTTCGCAAATCCAGAAACGATATTTCGGCATCCCTGTTTGCTTCCAATTACAAAAGATAACTTTCACAAGGAATTCACTACTTGCCCAAAGCGAGCGGTTCAGCACGTTTTTGGAATCTTTGCTATGAAAGTTATTACTCCATCTGCATAGCTGTTCGCAATATGCCCATGATGCCGGATAACAATCGCTTTTGCAGTAGACAGCCCAATGCCATACCCGCCAGTCGATCTGGAACGAGAGGAATCTACCCGGTAGAAACGATCAAAATAACGAGAGAGTTGGGCTGTGTCGATCCCTTTACATGGATTGGATACAGAAATATAAATATTTTTTCCGTGTTGGGATAGCGACAGGCGGATCGTTCCATCCGGGTCACAGTATTTGACAGCATTATCAAGTAAGATGGAAAACAAGTAGAAGAAGTTATCCCGTACCCCTTTGGTGTTTATGTCAGTTGCAATTTCTGAAACCAATGTTTTGCCATCAACTTCTGCTGCCGGTTGAAAGGCCTCCACACTGGCCTGCGCTATTTCTGTAACAGAAAATTCTTCTACTGTATCCCCTTCGATTGTCTCCTCTGTGCGGGCAAGCTCCACCAGATTTTTAATTAACCTGTCCAGCCGTGTGATCTGTGTACGGGCGCTCTCCAGCCACCGGCTTTCCCCGCAGGAATCCGACAGCAAATCCAGATCCGCCGACAAAATGGAAAGGGGAGTTTTCAGCTCGTGGGAGGCATCGGTTACAAACTGCCTCTGCCGTTCCAGGTTTTCCGCAAAGGGACGAATGGCGCGGCCGGAGAAGAACAACAGCAGGAGGAACACAATCAGCGCGCACACTAAAAATATGATCACAGTGATGCGCAGCATATTGTCCGCCGCCTGGAGCATCAGAAAACAGTCCATAACGATCATGGCGCTGCCGCCGTCCTCACTTGGAAACAGGCCGAAGCGGTAGTAATCTACATATCCCCGGCTGCCGCCCGCTTGTATGACCTTGCTGATGGTCTCCGTAACAGAGTGGCGGTCAAATGCCGCGATATGCTCAAGATCTACGGCTTTTACTTCCCGCTGTTCCGTAAGCTCCACGATGAAATACCGGGTCTCAAAGGCGGTTTCCGGTGTAATCTGAAACTCAAAGTCAGAGGGGTCGAAGGCCGCGCCGGGAGGAAGAAAGGTTCCGCCGTTTTGATGCAGCAGAGAAATGGCCCGGTCTACCCGCCGGGTTGTGATCCAATGGTTTCCCACGCCAATGGAGACGCAGAGAACCGTCATGGTTCCCAGCAGCGACAGCATGGCGATCCAGATAAATTTCCATCGTAAAGATCGGATCATAAAATTTCCTCCAGCATATAGCCCTGCCCCCTGCGGACGGAAATGCGGATATTAGCGCCCGCCGCTTCCAGTTTTCGTCTCAGATAGGAGATGTAAGCCCAGACTACGTTGATCTCAGCATCGCTGTCATAACCCCATATGTATTCCATAAACTGCTCCGTTGAAATTGGCCGTCCCTTCTGCTGCATCAGCAACTCCAGCATTTGAAACTCCTTATTGCCCAGCCGGATGCAGGAATCTCCGCATCTCAGTTCAAAGGAGGAACGGTCTAATGTAACATTTCCAGTGGAAATGACGCTGGGTGTGTATGTTCCGCCCCGGCGGGTCAAGGCGCGGACCCGCGCTATAAGCTCCCGGCTGTCAAAGGGCTTTGGTAAGTAATCGTCCGCTCCGTTTTCCAAACCGGCCACCCGGTCCTCCACTTGGCTTTTCGCAGTCAGGAAAAGCACCGGAGTGGCGACCCGTTTGGCCCGAAGGGCCTGCAGGACCTGGATTCCGTCCAGCTTTGGCATCATGATGTCCAGAACAATACAGGCGTAATTTCCCTCCAACCCATAATCCAGCGCGTCCTGACCATTGTAAACCGCGTCTACGGAATAATGTTCACGTTTCAAAAGCGCTTCCAGCACCATGACCATCTCCGGCTCATCGTCCGCTACCAAAATTCGCATGATAAAATCCTCCGAAACAGTTACTGAAGCTCTGGGTGAGACAACCACAAAGTGCATTGAAGCTCCCCATCTTCTGTGAGGATGAAATACAGCGCAACCTCGTCTGTGTCCCCGCTCACCATCACATAGCCGACGCCATCCTTGCCGGTGGTT
>JAAWQS010000163.1 GCA_022800665.1 Oscillospiraceae bacterium | reverse complement strand
TGAATTGACCGGTGTTGAGATTAATCAGAAAGCGGCGAACCGTTTATCACAGCTGCCCTATGTTACGGCTAAGTGTTGTTCTATATATAACATCTGCCCCCTCCCCGAGGACAGGCGGTATGATTTTGTTTTTACAAAAGGTGTGTTGATTCACCAGAATCCTGAGCTGTTGTCAACTGCCTATGATGTCCTGTATCAGAACAGCCGGCGGTATATCATGCTCTGTGAATACTACAATCCCACCCCAACTGAGGTGGAATACCGTGGATACACATCTGTATTGTACAAGCGTGACTTTGCTGGGGAAATGATGACAAAATATTCAGACCTTTTGCTGTTGGATTATGGGTTTGTCTACCATAGGGACAATCATTTTAAGGGAGATGATTTTACATGGTTCCTGATGGAAAAAGCTCGGTCTTAGGAATTATTCCCGCACGGGGAGGCAGCAAACGCATCCCGCGAAAAAATGTTAAGCCGTTCTGCGGCAAACCAATCCTGGCCTACTCTATTGAAGCGGCAAAAGATAGTCTGCTCTTTGATGAGATTATGGTTTCCACAGATGATGAAGAAATTGCGGGGATTGCCCGTCAGTATGGAGCCAGTGTGCCATTTTTGCGCAGTGAAGCCACAGCAAACGATTATGCAGTCATAGCTGATGTTTTGATGGAAGTTATCTGCTGTTACCAACAGAATGGGCAGAAATTTGATTATGTCTGTTGTATCTATCCGACTGCGCCGTTTGTAACTGCCGGGAAACTGCGCTCAGCTTTTCAAATGCTGCAGGAGGGTGTCGGGGATGGGATTATTTCTATTACTGCGTTTTCCTATCCACCGTTGCGGGGGTTAGCGGTTAAAAATGATTTTGTACAGATGAAATGGCCAGAATACCGCCGCGCACGTTCGCAGGATTTAGAGCCAATTTACCACGACTGTGGCCAGTTCCTTTTCATCCGTACATCTGCCTTGATACGCGAAAAAAAGGTCTTTTGTGAGAAGATGTTGGGAATGGTTCTGCCAGAACTGGAGGTACAAGATATCGACACCGAAATGGACTGGGAATTGGCAGAGCTTAAATACAGCTTACTGAAAAGGTGGGGAAGGCTCTGATGGCATATAGCAAACTGATATCCGGTGTTTACATCGTTGCGGAAATGAGTGCAAATCATGCTGGCAGCCTGGAGAACGCACTGGAAATCGTACATTCTGCAAAACAAGCAGGCGCAGACTGTCTAAAGATTCAAACTTATACGGCAGATACCATGACCATTGACTGTGACAATGAATACTTCCGCATTAAAGGTGGCCTGTGGGATGGTTATAAGCTGTATGACTTATATAAAGAAGCTGGGACACCATGGGAGTGGCACGTAGCGATCAAGGCCGAGTGTGAAAAAATTGGCATTGATTTTTTATCTACACCTTTTGACCACAGCTCGGTAGACTTCCTGGAGGAATTAGGTGTTGGATTTTACAAAATTGCATCTTTTGAATTGGTAGATATTCCCCTTATAGAATACACCGCCAGCAAAGGAAAGCCATTGCTAATTTCTTGCGGGATGGGTTCTCCAGAGGAAATCCAGGATGCGGTGGATGCCTGTAAGCGGCAGGGAAATGAGCAGATCGTATTGCTTAAGTGTTGCAGTGAATATCCAGCAAACTTTGCAGACATGAACCTGGCCACTATTCTGGATATGCGGGAGCGGTTTGGGGTGCCAGTAGGACTGTCTGACCACTCCATGGGTTCCATTGGTGCAGTGGTGGGGGTGTCGTTGGGAGCATGTGTGGTGGAAAAGCATTTCTGTCTCAGCCGTAAACTGAAAAGTGCAGACTGTGCATTTTCAATGGAACCGGAAGAATTTGCAGAAATGGTGCGGAATGTCCGTGCAGCAACAGAGATTCGAGGTCATATCAGTTACGAGTTGACAGAATCGGAAAAGACTTCCACTGTATTCCGGCGGAGTTTGTTCGCAGTACAAGACATTAAACAAGGCGACTTGTTTACTCGGGGAAATATCTCTTGCATCCGTCCGGGATATGGTATAAAGCCTAAATACCTTCCTGATCTTTTGGGAGAACGTGCAGGGAAATCCATATTGCGCGGGACTCCAATAGATTTCAATATGCAATAGGGGGTATATATGAGGATTCTATGTCTCTATAACAACGAGTGCGCACTTCCACTATTTGAATGGTTACATAAGCAAGGACACGAAACAATCCTTGTTTCTGAGAAACTGACGCATGAATGGTGTAAAAATCGAGAGATTGATCTAGCAGTTAGCTATACATATCGCTATGTGTTGTCTGAAGAGATTCTTGAAATACTTCATTACAATGCAGTAAATCTGCACAATTCGTTTTTACCGTGGAACCGCGGCAGCGATCCTAATTTGTGGAGTCTTGTAGAAGATGTTCCCAGAGGAGTAACTCTTCACTATATGGAAAGTGGATTAGATAAGGGAGCCGTTATTACTCAGAGACTTGTGCCGCTATTACCCAGGGATACTTTGCGGAGTAGCTATGTCGCCTTAGATTTAGCGGCGCAGATGCAATTTGAACAGGCATTTCAATGGTATCCATATTGGCCACAGATGAAAAAATATTCTATGGATAAAGGGAGTTACCACTCGGTAGAAGACGGCAAGTTTTTGCACGATGTAATTGATACATACGATATCTCTGTAGAAGAATTTCGTCAGCGTGTTAAAGTTTGGAGGTGATATCTTGTGTTCTATGTCCGAGCAGATGGCAATCCCAAGATCGGCACAGGTCATATTATGCGCTGTCTGTCCATTGCGCAGGCCGTACGGCAGCAAGGGGGCTGCTGCACATTTATTGTTGCTGATTGCGAGATGACCCAGCTGCTGGAACAACAAAATTTCCCATATATCTGCCTGCACTCAGCATGGAACGATCTGAATCAGGAAACTGCACAGATGGAACAGCTGATTCGGCAGGAATCCATCCAGACGCTGCTGATTGACAGTTATTTTGTTACGCCGGACTATCTCTGCCGCCTGCACGGCCTCACCCATGTGGTGTATATAGATGATCTCAATGAATTTGTCTATCCATGCTCCACGCTTGTCAACTACAGCGTTTATGCAGCCCAACAGGACTATTCCAGCCGGTATCCCAATACAGAATGTCTGCTTGGGCCGCAGTACGTCCCGCTGCGCAGTGAATTTCAGGATTTGCCGGGAAGACAGCTCCGCAGAGAGGTGCGGGATGTGCTGGTAACAACCGGCGGAGGCGATCCGCTGAATATTGCTGGTCGGTTTGCAGAATCTGCGGTGCAGATGTTTCCGGGCGTAAGGCTTCACATTGTTGCTGGACGGTTTAACCAATACCGGACGCAGTTGGAACATCTGGCCCGGAAATATCTAGGCATACAGATTCATTACAATGTAGAGCACATGTCAGAGCTGATGTTGTCCTGTGACGCCGCTGTTTCGGCTGGCGGGTCCACTTTGTATGAGCTGTGTGCCTGCGGTGTACCAGCGGTGATGTATGCGCTTGCAGACAATCAGCTTTCTGGTACAGAAGCATTTGAGCGCAGTGGGATGATGCTGTATGCAGGGGATGTCCGGGACAACGAATTTTTTGTTGAGGCTTTGTGCGGCAAACTCGCTGTGCTGATCCGGGGCTATCCGCTTCGGAGACATATGTCGGAGCAGATGCAGCAGGCCGTGGATGGTAACGGCGCAAGACGTTTGGCTGACAGATTTAGGGACTGCTCCATAGCCGAGACAAAAGAGGCGAAGGAAAGGTAGCAAGCAAAAGGGGAGAGGAGAAAAAGAAGTAGAAGAGAGCAAAGGCACTTGAAGCGATTCACAGCAGTAAGACTACCCCCAATGACGTAGCAGCTGATTTCCTTGAGGCACACGGAAATACGGCCCAGCCCCCTGTCCCTTGAAGAACTCGTACAGCTCCAGGTCAGCCTGGGCGTAAATGGGGTTGCGGAGCATTTGAGAAATGAAGCCCCGGCGCCAGGATAGAACGGCTGATACGGTCCAGCTTGTAGACCACCACCCGGCGGATCAGGCCCCGCTTGATGTCGGCCATAAGCTCCTGGAAGCGGGGGCGGTCCGTGTTCTTACCGGAAAATCCCTTGTCCTTGTAG
>JAAWQS010000028.1 GCA_022800665.1 Oscillospiraceae bacterium | reverse complement strand
TTTTTTCGACTCAATCAAATCTTTTTTTCGACTCGCTCTTTCGCCGTCCCCTGCCGCACTCCCGTGCCGTCAGACAGCTTGTGTAGTATAGCAGTTCTTTCCTACTTTGTCAACACTTAATTTCAAATTTCCCCAAATTTTTTTCTTCTTCAACTTTTCCCCTCAAAATGCGGTCACAACGCCGCCGTCATTGGCATAAACCGTCGCAATTCCGCCGGTAGGAGCGATGACGATCTCATCGAACAGCCCTTTCTGTCTGACAAGGTCCCGCACATACTCGGCCCGCTCCGGGCAATTGCAGTGGGTGATGACGAGCCTGCGGCCCATACTGCCCTCATTTTTACCCATAAGGGCCACCATTCTGCCCAGCGTCTGCCGGATAGAGAGGCCCTGTCCCAGCTTTTCGATCTCGCCCTCTCTGGTTGCGCCCATGAGCAGCTTCACCCGCAGCGCGCCTGTCACCAGGGACTGCACTCTGGTCAGCCTTCCATTTTTCCGCAGGTTATCCAGGTTCTCCAAAACAAACATCGTCTGCATCCGGCTGATCCGCTCTTCTACCAGCTCCACGACTTCGGCAAAGGGGGTACCCTTTTCGGCCAGATCGCGAATCAGCATAGCAGTCTGGGCCTGCCCTGCGGTAGCGGATCTTGAGTTAAACACATGGACGTTTGCCTTACCGCCCTCCTCCCGGTAGAGGTCCACGGCCTGCGCAGCGGCGTTAAAGGAACCTGACAGGCGGGCGGACAGGGTTACAATATAATTATCGCCATCCTCACGAAACATCTCCATAAAGGCATGAGGGGAGGGACAGGCTGTTTTGGGCGCATCGGGCCAAGCTTTCATTTTCTCCAGGAGCCGGGCCTGCTGGAAACTCTCGTCATCAATAAAGGTATCCTCTCCGACCTGAATCGTAAGCGGCACTTTACACACATGCGAGTCCTGCAGCATACTGGCCGGGAGGTCTGTGCAGCTGTCGCAAATAAGCTGATACATCATTTTAATAACCGCCTTAACTAATATGATACATTAGATTATACCCCATTTCAGGAAAAAGTCAATGGGCAGGAGCAGACTTTCTTCTATGCAAAAAGCCGGGCGAGAGCCCGTCCCCTCACCCGGCTGCCAGAATAGGCATAGCCAAAAGCATTTATATATGATAAAATCAGGGAATCATCTGAAAGGACAGACCCGCCATGGAAAAAATGATTCAATACATCCGGCAAACATACGCCCCGCTCTCCATCATTGTCTACGGTTCCTATGCAGACGGGACCACCCATATAAACAGCGATTTTGACGCGCTTGTTATTTCCGGACACTGCGCAGCCTCCCACGACGTCTCCCGAATCGGCTCTGTCCAGCTGGACGTATTTGTCTATCCGCAATCACACTTTGAAAACGGCTTTGACTGCCGCGACTTCTTCCAAATACACGATGGAATCATTGTCTTGGATACAGACGGCTTTGGCGCGTCCATCCAAAGCCGGGTTCAAAATGCTTTGGAGCTTCTCCCGAAGAAAACGCCCGGCGAAGTCCGGCAAGAGATTGCGTGGTGCAAAAAAATGCTGCTGCGTACAGAGCGGCGCAGCGCAGAGGGATTGTACCGCTGGCACTGGCTGCTCACAGAGAGCTTGGAAATCTACTGCGACGCGCGCAAAAAGACCTATCTTGGCCCCAAAAAAGCCCTGAAATGGATGGAAGCAGAGCATCCGGAAGCCTTTCGGCATTACAGCAGCGCTCTGCTTCATTTTGACCGGCAATCACTCCAACGCTGGATTTCCTATCTGGAGCAGCAGATCTGATCCGGTCCTGTATCATCGTATTGCGTTATTGCGCATTCCAGCTGGCAGTCAAAAGGCTCCCGCTCCACGTGTTCCGCACAGTACGCCTCCGCCTCGACACACCCCATAGCCCTGTAAAAGCTCTGGGTTTCCACGGCGGAGTGCGCGGAAATATACAGCTTTCGCGCCCCCTTTTCCGCGGCCCAATTCTTTGCCGCCTCGAACAGCGTCCTGCCAATTCCCCGGCCCCGCATATCCTCGGACACATGGAGGCTGGTCAGGTCCAGATACTTCTGTTCGCCGCCAAACAGCTCCGCCTCAACGGAAACAAACCCCTTCAGCTTGTCCTCCCGGAAGGCGGCGTACAGGAACCCGCCGGAGCGCACAGTATTTTTCAGGCACTGGAGCAGGACCTGATAATCCTCCTCAGACCAGTCGTCCACAAAGGGGTCCGGCCTGACCACCCACTGTCCATTGCATTTTCTCCAGCAGTCCTGCACCGCCTGATGGCGGACGAAATCCCGGAACAACTCCCGGTTCAGCTCATTTTCTGACAACTCTCTGTATTTAATCAAGGCAAAAATCCTCTACAGAATCAAAAAATCACACCAACAGCCCCACGCCCAGCCCCAGCAGCGCGCCCATCAGCACCTGGAGGGGCGTATGGCCCATCACTTCCCGCAGGTTGCCAGCCAGATCCTCCGCAGTCAATTTCTCCATATGCTCCAGCAGCTTATTGACCAGTCTGGCGGTATCGCCTGCGCTTCGCCGCACGTTGCAGGCGTCGTACATGACCACGGCGGACAGGATTACGGCCAAGGCGAACACAGTGCCGCCAAAACCGTCCGTCATACCGATTGCGGTGGTAGCGGCCACCACCAGCGCGGAGTGGCTGCTGGGCATTCCACCGCTGGAGAAGAACCGCTGCCACTCCATTTTTCCCAGCAGAGCCAGGTCCAGAACCACTTTAATCAGCTGTGCCAGAAACCAGGCCAGCAGACCGCAGTCGATCACGGCGTTACCGGTCAGCATACCGAAATACACCGCCTACATCCTCCTATCCGCCAGTGTGTCCGCCATCCGGGACAGGAATTCGGCGTTTTCGAATCCAGCCAACGCCTCTTTTGCCAGTCTGGTTTCCTCCGCCACAACAGCGCCGCAGCCCTCCAGGCCCAGCGCATCCGCGAACGTTCTCTTGCACTCCGCCCGGTCGGAACCCACGGGCTTCCCCAGCTCGGCCTCGCTGGCGGTGACGTTAAGCATATCGTCCCGCACCTGGAAGGCCAGCCCGATATGAGCGCCATAGGCGGCGGCTGCCTTCCTCGTCTCTGGGGGCGCGCCTGCGGCCACGCAGCCCAGCTCCGCAGCGGCCTGAATCATCGCCCCGGTTTTCAGTCTGCACAGCAGTCTCAGCTCGTCCTCATTGGCGGCAATCTGTTCCACATCCAGCAGCTGTCCGGCCACCATACCGTCCCCGCCGCAGGCGCGCGCCAGGATTCCCACCGCCTCTGCCTTCTGCTCGCAGCTCAGGCCGGACGCCTCTGCAATCATGCGGAACGCCTCCGCAAGCAGGGCATCGCCAGCCAGAACGGCGGTAGCCTCTCCGTATACGGTGTGGCAGGTAGGACGGCCCCGGCGCATATCGTCGTCGTCCATGCACGGCAGGTCGTCGTGGATCAGGGAATAGGTGTGGACCAGCTCCAGGGCGCAGGCCAGGGGCAGAGCCTCCGCCGGTTCGCCGCCCAGCATCTGGCAGAAAGCCAACGCCAGCACGGGTCTGACCCGTTTTCCACCGGCCAGCAGACTGTAGCGCATCGCCTCCTGCAGCCGGTCATAGGGCTGCTGGCCGTGGAACAGCCCCTGGAGCGCCTGCTCCACCTCATCAAAATATCTCTGATATTGCTGCTGATAATCACCCATCACTGCACATCCTCCTCAAAAGGCGCTTCCTCCAGCTGGCCGCCGGGGTTTTTCTGGAGCTTCATAATCTGCTGCTGTGCGCCGTCCAGCATGGCGGAGCAGCGGGACACCAATCTGGTTCCCTCTTCAAAGAGAGCCAGGGAGTCGGCCAGTTTTGCGTCGCCCCGCTCCAGCAGCGCGACGATCTGTCCCAGCCGGTTCATATTCTCCTCAAAGCTCATTGTATCGCTATGATTTTCACACACGGTCATTCTCCTCCAAAACAATCTCTTCCACCCGGCAGAACAAGGTTCCGTCGGCCAGGCGGCTGACAGTCCTGCCGCCCACGGCGGCGTCAGCGGCCCGCCGCAGGACATTTCCCTGCTCATCTGTCACCATAGCGTACCCCCGGCCCAGGACCCGCAGGGGGCTTAAAGCGTCCAGGGAGGCGGCAGCGGCGGCCAGTTTCCGCGCCGGTTCCGCCATTCTGGTCTCCGCGGCGTGGAACAGCTCCCTCTGGACATGGCCCAGCAGCATCCGCTTGTCCTCGACAAAGGCCATAGGGTCGGTCAACGTCCGTTTTGCGGCCAGATTTTCCAGCTGTTTGCCCAGGGCCTCCACCCTGCCGCTCTGCAGCCGGAGCAAGTGCGCCTGTATGCCCAGGAGCCTGTCCGACAATTCGGCGCGGTCCGGCGAGACCATCTCCGCGGCGTGGGTAGGCGTTGCGGCCCTGGCGTCCGCGACGAAATCCGCGATGGTCACGTCCGGCTCATGGCCCACGGCAGAGACGATAGGGATGGTAGCGTGATAGATGGTCCTGGCGACCTGCTCGTCGTTAAAGGCCCACAAATCCTCTGCGGAGCCGCCGCCCCGGCCCACAATGAGCACATCGGCCACCTTGTTTTCGCAGGCGTATCGGATTGCCCGCACGATTGCAGGCGGGGCCTCCGGTCCCTGGACCCGCACAGGGAGCAGCAGGACCTTTGCCAGGGGATAGCGGCGGCGCAGGATGCGGATCATATCATGGACGGCAGCGCCCACGGGGGATGTGACGATCCCGATAGTCTCAGGATACGCCGGCAGCGGTTTTTTATGTTCCAGAGCAAACAGCCCTTCTTTCCACAGCCGTTCCTTCAACTGTTCAAAGGCGGCGTGGAGGTCTCCTGCGCCGTCCGGGTGGAGGCTGCTGCAATAGAGCTGGTAGGTTCCGTCTCTTGGGAACACGCTCACTCTGCCGCTGGCAATCGCCTTCATGCCGTTCTGGGGCTGGAACCGCAGGCTCATAGCCTGGGACTTGAAGAAGACGCAGCGGACCGTGCCGCCCTCATCCTTCAGGGAAAAGTAGTGGTGGCCGCTGGAGGGATAAAATTTATAGTTGGAAATCTCGCCCCGGACATAGACGTTTTCCAACTCCGGGACGCTCTCCAAAACGGCCTTGACCATCCGGTTCAGTTCTGAAACAGCAAATACTTCCATCGCGCGCACCTCCTGGATGTAGAAAAAGAGCGCACACCCGGTACGCTCTTTCCACGTTCAAGCCTCCCCAGCAGTCTCCGCAGCCGTGTCCGGGGGCAGGGTCTCGGCCCGGACGAAAGAGCCTAAAATTCCATTCACAAAGCGGACCACCTCTGGGGACTCATACTTTTTGGCAATTTCCACGGCCTCGTTAATCGCCGCGCCGTTGGGGATATCGGGCATGTAGAGGATTTCGAACATAGCCAAGCGCATAATTGCGGCGGCGACCAGGGGAATCCGTTCAAACTTCCAGCCCACGGCATATTTTTCGATATACTGGTCCAGCTCATAGCCGTGGAGGGCAACGCCCTTCACGGCCCTGCGGATATATGTCTGCTGGGTCGGGCCGGGCAGCTTACCGTAGACCTCATACTCAGGCGCGAGTGTCTGGAAGCGGCTGCTGGACAAACGCTGGTTCAGCAGCTCCTCCGGCTGGAGGTCGGTGAAGCTGAGTTCATAGGAGAGGTGCATAGCGATTTCTCTGGCAACATTTCTAACCACGGAAATTCTCCCTCACAATACACAGGTTACTGAAAGCTGACGCCGCCCACGTGGACGTTGACCGCCTTAACGGAAAACCCTGTCATGGACTCAATGGCGTTGGAAACGGCGGTCTGAATTTTCTCGGCCACCTCAGGGATTGCGTATCCATAGCGGATCATGACGTAGAGATCGACCGCCGCGCCGTCGTCCTCCACGGTCAGCCGCACGCCTCTGGCGTTCGATTTTTTGGTAGCGAGGTTCATCATCCCGCTGATGCCCTCCACCTCCACGGCGGCGCTGGCGGCCAGGGAGGCCAGCACATCCTCGGAAATATGGATGCAGCCCAGTTCGTCGGGATGGGTCATGTATTCCTTGTTATCGCCCATGATTTTCAGACACTCCTTCAAAATGCAGTAGCAAATTAGCTTTCTTATTGTACCACTGATTTCTGGAAAATACAACCTAAAATTTGCTCAATGCGGCAATTTTTCCGGGAAAGGTTGACAGAAGGCTCCGGGACTGATAAGGTGTATGCGAGAGAAAAAGAGCGTACAGGAGGAAAACGCCATGCAAACGACGCTTCGCGCCCATGCCGAACGCATACTTCAGGCATCGCTGGCGGCAGTCCAGCCGGACGCCGCAGTCCGCCGCGCGCTCTCGGCCCAAAGCTTTCCGGGTCCGGTCACGCTGATTGCCGCCGGGAAAGCGGCCTGGCCGATGGCGAAGGCGGCCTATGAATCGCCCAATGTCCGGATCAAGCGGGGCATTGTACTCACCAAATACGGCCATGCGCAGGGGCCGCTGGGTCCTATTGCCTGCTGCGAGGGGGGCCACCCGGTCCCGGACGAAAATTCCTTTGCCAACACGGAGCGTTCGCTCCGTCTTGTAGAAAATCTCACTGCCGGGGACACGGTTTTGTTTCTGCTGTCCGGCGGCGGCAGCGCGCTGTTTGAAAAGCCGCTTCTGCCCGTATCGCAGCTCCAGTCCATCACGGAGCAGCTGTTGGCGTGCGGCGCGGACATTGTGGAAATCAACACCATCCGCAAGCGGCTGTCCGCCGTAAAGGGAGGCCGGTTTGCCCAGCTGTGCGCACCGGCCCAGGTTTTTTCGGTGGTCCTCTCCGACATACTGGGGGACCCGCTGGATATGATTGCCTCCGGCCCTGCGGCGCCTGACAGCGCCACCTGTGCCGACGCCCAGGCGATTGCGGAAAAATACCGGCTGGATTTGACTCCGGAGGCGCGGGAACTGCTGCGCATTGAGACGCCGAAGGTTCTCTCCAACGTCACTACCCAAATCACGGGGAGCGTCCGGGAGCTGTGCGCCGCCGCGTCCGCCGCCTGCCGCGCTCTGGGCTATGAACCTGTTCTTCTGACGGACCGCCTCTGCTGTGAGGCGCGGGAAGCGGGCAGTTTTCTGTCCTCCATTCTCCGCACCCACGCAGGCGCAGGCCGTTCTCTGGCGTTTTTGGCGGGCGGGGAGACAGTGGTCCATCTCACGGGCAGCGGCACAGGCGGGCGCAACCAGGAGCTTGCGCTCTCCGCCGCCATTGGCCTGGAGGGTCTGGAGGGCGCGGCGGTATTCAGCATTGGCAGCGACGGCACGGACGGCCCCACTGACGCCGCCGGGGGCTATACGGACGGCAGCACGGCCGCCACACTGCGGTCCCAGGGGATCAACATTTACCAGGCGCTGCAAAACAACGACGCCTATCACGCCTTACAGGCGGCAGGCGGGCTGCTCATCACGGGGCCGACTGGGACGAACGTGAATGACATTGCCGTTGGGCTGCTGCAAAAATAGGCTGTGCATACGTCAAAATCCGGCAGGAACGCCGCAGGCTGTTTTAGCCTGCGGCGCACTGTCATTTTACCAGGATTTTATGTACCCCGGCAGATAATTCAGGGGATTGACCCGCGCGCCGCCCTCAGTAATTTCGTAGTGGAGGTGCGCGCCTCTGGAGATTCCGGTATTGCCGGTCACGCCGATAGCCTGCCCCTGGGACACCGTCGCGCCCTCGGACACGGACCGGCTGCTCATATGGGCATAGAGGGTTGTGTTGCCGGGGCCGTGGCTGATGACCACGTAGTTGCCGTAGGAGCTGGAGTATTTGGAGATAATGACGGTCCCGGCCTTAGCGGCCACCACGGTGGTGGTGGTTCCCACGCCGCCGATATCCACGCCCTTATGGTTGGTAGACGCGCCGGGGATACCGGTATTGCGGGACCCCATAGGCGAGGTAATCTTTTTGCTGGCGGATTCCGGCCAGATATACCCGCCGGTGGTAGCGGTCCAGTCCACTGCCTGGCTGCCGGCTGCCGCTGCTGCGGCGGCCCGTTCTGCGGCGATTTTGTCTGCCAGCTCCTTCTCTTTCTTTTTAATCTCCGACTGAATCTCCGCCTCAGCGGCCTCTTTTTGCTTCAGCAGCTCCTCAGAGGCCTCCATATCCGCCTGGAGCTGGACCACCAGATCGTTGGCTTCTTTCCGCTTTGCGTCCAGGCTGGCTTTCGCCGCCTGCAGGTCCGCCTTTGCCTCCTCGGCCTCCGCCTTCAGCTGCTCCTGATAGTCCTGTTTGGCTTCGATTCCGGACCGGAGCCTGCGCAGGCTGTCCAGCACCTGCTGGTCGTAGTTCATGACCTCCTGCACATCGGACAGACGGCTGAGCAGGTCGGAAAAGCTGTCCGCCTTGAACAGCACGGACCAGTAGGAGGTGGTGCCGGACTCCTCCATGACCCTGGCCCGCTCGCAGAACAGCGCGTACTGCTCCGCCTCCTCCTCCTGGTTCTGCACCAGCTCCTCGGCGATCTGGGCCAGCATCTGCTCGTAGCTTGCGATGAGGGCCTCGGTGCTGGCAATCTCCCGTTCTGTGGCGGCGATCTGCTCGTCCAGCTTTGTCCGCTTTTCAATCGCGCCGTTGATGTCGTTTTTCAGCTTGGAAATCTGGTTTTCCACATCCTTACGCTGATTAGCCGCCTCTTTTTTTTCATTTTTCAGCTTGTCAATATCGCTCTGGGTAATGGCCTGGGCCGTACCGGTCAGGCCCGCCGGTTGTTCCGCCGGGAACAGTGACAGAAGCGCCAGCACAGCCAGCAGGGCTGCGGTAAACGTCCGCCGCTTTATTTTCATTGGTAGGTATCCTTTCTCCGATCAGACTTGTAGGAACTTGCGAATAGCGGAAAGGCTTCCGCCCACGCCGATCAGCATACCGGCGACGGCAAAGATCACCGCCACATTGGTCCACATATCGCTGAACGGCACAATGGTAATCAGATTGATGGTATCGTTGGTAGCCACGGACCTGGCCACGGCCTCATACAAGGCCCACTGCAAAAAGAATCCTGTGACAGCGGAAAACAAGCCCAGCAGGAATCCCTCGTACACGAAGGGCCACCGGATAAACCCATTGGTGGCGCCCACCATTTTCATAATAGCAATCTCGTCCCGCCGGTCAAAGGTTGTAAGCTTGATGGTGTTGGCGATGATGAACACGGACACCACGAACAGCACGGCGATGAGCACGACGCACACAATGCCCGCCACATTGCGGATGGTAATAAATCCCGCCGCCTCGTCCTCGTATGCGCTGACGTTCCCCTCACCGATGCCGGGGATGGCCTCCAGCGCGGCCTTTGTCTTGGACATATAGCCGATATCCTTCAAATCGACCGCGAACCTGTGCCGGAAATTCTCATCCGGCAGGCCCTGGAACAGCTCGTCGTCCTCATAGCGGCTGCGGAAAGCGGCAGCGGCCTCCTCGTTGGAGATGAAGGTGACCTTCGCCACGTTGTTGACTTCCATCAGCTTTTTTTCCAACGCCCTGGCCTCCACTTCGCTCAGGCTCTTATCCACGAAGGCCAGCATTTGGTTTTGGGCCTCCATCTCCTCCAGCATTGCGTTTGCGTTGACGGCGACCAGGGAAAAGGTCCCCATAATCAGCAGGCAGGCCACGGTGATGCCGATAGCGGCAAAGGACATAAAGCCGTGGCTGAACATATTGAACGCGCCCTCACGGGCAAAATAAAAAACATTGTGTCTTCCCACTAAATTTTCCTCCCATAGTATCCCTTGCCATCGCTGACGACCCGGCCCTGTTCCAGCATAATCACCCGCTTGTCGAAGCGGTTGACCAGATCCTTTTCATGGGTAACAACCAGCACGGTGGTACCCAGGGCGTTGATGCGCTCCAGCAGGCGCATAATTTCCAGGGACCGCGCCGGGTCCAGGTTGCCGGTAGGCTCGTCGGCGATAATGGTGCTGGGGTTATTGAGGAGCGCCCTGGCGATAGCGACTCTCTGCTGTTCGCCGCCGGACAGCTCCGAGGGATGGCGGCGGCTTTTGCTCTCCAGGCCCACCAGATGCAGGCAGTAGGGGATGCGTTTTTTGATCTCCTTAGGGCCTGCGCCCACGGCCCGCATAGCGAACACCATATTATCATACACCGATTTGTGCTCAATCAGCCGGAAGTCCTGGAAAATGACCCCCACAGTCCGGCGCATATGGGGGATCTGCCACTCTTTTATATTGCGCAGGGAGAACCCGTTGACCATCACCCGGCCCTGGCTGGGTTCGATTTCTCCGATGAGCAGTTTAATGACGGTAGATTTTCCGCTGCCGGATGGACCGACCATAAACACGAACTCCCCGTCCTGTATTTCCATAGAAAGCCCGTTGAGGGCGTGGGTGCCGTTAGGGTACTCCTTTACAACATCAGTCAGACGAATCATGCGTTACCTTCCTCGCGTTTCGATATAAAGACCACTATAAACAGAAATAGTGACAAGAACATACATAATCATGATACTCTATCCCCGGCCTTCCGTCAAGAGAGTATCGAGCATTTTCCCTAATTTTCTTCAACGCGGGGCAGGGCCGGGGAAAAAGGAGATATATTTATCACTTTCCACTTGACAAGCGTGGAGGATGGTGATATATTTATCTCATAAAGAGGCAAATACATCACTACCTCTAAATAAAACTGACTGAAATTGGAGGAACCCATTATGAAAAACAAAAAATCCCGCTGGCTTGTACCACTTTTGAGCATTGGTGTGTGCGTGTTGGTGAGCCTGCTGGCCGCATGGAGCGATCTGACCTACAACAGCGGCAGGCTCGTCTACCCCATGGACTCATCTTATTCCTTCCAGCCCTCAGATATTCCCATGCTGCTGGCTCTGACGCTGGATGCCTTCTGCGCCCTGACTCTGCTGACGTTGATCCTGCGGGAAGCGATATTCCGCCGCCGCCGGGAGGCGGAGAGGCGCCGGACCCGGCAGCTCAATCCCCGGCTGGGATTTCTAGGGCTGTTTGGCTTCTGCGGCTTTCTGGGTTTTCTCCCCATCAGCGAGCTGAGTACCTATACGCCCTTTGTTTTTTTCCTGTTTTTCGGCTTCTTCGGCTTTTTCTATGAGGGCAGGATGTCCAACACCCTCATGGACGAGCGTTTCCAGGAGAACGTCCGCCGGGCCAAGCTGGATGCCTATAAGCTGGGGATTGAGATTGTCCTTCTGCTGGTGATTGCCAACGGCCTTATAGACTGTTCCCCGGAGCTGCGCGCATCGGTCATGCTGGTGGTTCTCTCCCTGACCATGGGGCTGGTGCTGTTCCTCCAGGAATACCTGCTCTACCGGTACGACCAGCAGGATGCAGAGGGGGTGTGACATGGCGGAATTCACCTGCAACCTGAAATTTTTCCGCCAGCGGAAGGATCTGACCCAGGAACAGCTGGCGGAGCTGGTGGGCGTGCGCCGGGAGACCATCATGCGGCTGGAGAAGGCCCAGTACAACCCGTCGCTGAAGCTGGCGGTGGATATCTCCCGCGCGGTAGGCGCGGCGATTGACGAGATCTTTATTTTTCCATAACCGGCGCGGGATTGACAGCGCCAATTCATACTTGACAAGCAGGGCGCAGCTGGTATATAATACGGTCAAGTTGATATCCGCATCCAGTGCTCCCGCGCCTTGCGGCGGGGGGAGATAATAGGGAATCAGGTGCAAACCCTGAGCGATCCGGTCACTGTAAGCGAAGAGTCTGCCGCAGATGCCATTGCAAGAGCGAGAAGGCGCGGCAGGCGTTGACGCGCGAGCCAGGAAACCTGCTGGAAGCGGTGTGGATAGATATCTTCCGCAGAAAGGGATCTGTTCAGTGCACAGCCCCGTTTGTTAACGGCGGCTCTGTTCATGTGTATCTGGGACTTGTTCTCTTCGGGGAACAGGTCCCTTTTTGTGGTGATATAAAACACATCAAACAGACAAAGGAGAACGCCCACATGAAAAAAGTATTTTCCCTGCTGCTGGCCCTGGTTTGTATCCTGAGCCTGGCCGCCTGCGGAGGCGGCGGGACCCCTGATGACAGCGCCGCCCCTCCCCCGGAAAGCAATCAGCCGGACACCCAGCCGTCCAGCGGGCCGGAGGATGGGCAGAAGCCTGCCGCACCAGGGGACAGCCA
The DNA here is from genome assembly GCA_022800665.1 of Oscillospiraceae bacterium. Classification (GTDB taxonomy): domain Bacteria; phylum Bacillota; class Clostridia; order Oscillospirales; family Oscillospiraceae; genus Pelethomonas. Next base: position 23,853 of record JAAWQS010000028.1, on the reverse strand, counting down.
CTACCCTGTTACCATTGTCAACTACGATTATGAGGGCAATCCGGTGGAGTACACCTACGAAAAGGCGCCGGAGCGGGTCATCTGCGTCTACCAGGGCTGCGTGGAGACCATGATTGCTCTGGGGCTGGAGGACCATGTTCTGGCCTCCTACGGCCTGGATAACGAGGTCAAGGCAGAGTGGCGGGCCGGGTTTGAGAAGATGCACTACGACGCATCCGTCTTTGCCCCGGACAAGGAGACCGTCACCCTGCTGGAGCCGGATATGATCTTCTCCTGGGACTCCTACTTTGGAGAGAAAAAGCTGGGCGACGTATACGACTGGAACCAGAAGGGCGTGGCCACTTACATCAGCGCCAACAGCGGCGCGGCCAAGACCCGCACGCTGGAAAACGAGTACAACGACATCCTGAATATTGGTAGGATTTTCGACGCGGAGGAAAAAGCGGAGGCCCTGGTGGACGGGATGAAGCGGCAGGTGGCGGACGCCCTGGCGGCGGTGCAGGGTCAGGAGGCGGTCCGGGTCGCCGTCCTGGAGCCCATCAGCGGCAAGATCACCAACTATGCCGCCGACTCCCTGGCCGGGGACATGGTACTGCAGCTGGGCGGCGAGCTGGTCAAGCCGGAGGGCAGCGAAATGGGCAAGGAGGATCTGGTGGCCTGCGACCCGGATGTGATCTTTGTCGTTTATATGGCTTACTCCGGCGACGACCCGGAAACGGTAAAGGCCCAGCAGCTGTCCATCATCCAGGACGACCCCGCCTTCGCCAGCCTCTCCGCCGTACAGAGTGGCCGGGTGCATCTGATTATGCTGGGCGACATGTACGCCAGCGGCCCCCGCACCGGCGACGGCATCCAGGCGCTGGCCCAGGGGATGTACCCCCAGCTGGCCGGATAACGGGCTGCCATGGGATCGGACGCTGTCAAGCGGGGGCTGCTCCGGGGAAAGCCCCTCTATGCTGTTACTGTCCTTGCGCTGCTCATTATCCTGCCCCTGTCCATTCTGGCTGCAGTGACCTTTGGGACGATGCGCCTGCCCATGGCGGAGGTGTACCGGGTCATCCAATATGAACTGGGCAGCATTTTCCTCCGTCTGCCCATCCCGGAGGAGTGGGCGCCGGGAACGCCCATCCACGATGTAGTCTGGCTGATCCGCCTGCCCCGGCTGGTACTGGCGGCGGCGGTAGGCGCGGGACTGTCCATCAGCGGCGTGGTCATGCAGGCCATCGTTAAAAACCCGCTGGCGGACCCGTATATCCTGGGCATCTCCTCCGGCGCGTCCCTGGGGGCGACGGTGGCGGTCATGCTGGGCATCGGGATCACGCTGGGCCCCAACTATGTGGGGATCATGGCCTTTGCCGGCGCGTTCTGCGTCTCCATAGCGGTCATCGCCCTGGCCAACGCGGGAGGGCGGGCCACCTCGGTAAAACTGCTGCTGGCAGGTTCCGCACTGTCGGCAGTGTGCGGGGCGTTTTCCAGCTTTATCATTTATGTTGCCCACGACGATCACTCCACCAGCAAGATTGTCAACTGGACCATGGGCAGTCTGGCCGCTGCCAACTGGGAGAACAACGCGGCCATACTTGCGGTAGCCCTGGCGGGGACGCTGTTCTTTCTGACCCAGCACAGGACGCTGAACCTGATGCTGCTGGGGGACGAGAGCGCCATTACGCTGGGTACGGACCTCCACCGCTGGCGGGTGGCCTACCTTGTCGTATCCTCGCTGCTGGTGGGCTTCTCGGTATATAACGCCGGTGTAATCGGCTTTGTGGGCTTGGTGGTTCCCCACGGGGCGCGGATGCTGTTTGGCACGGACCACAGGAAGCTGATTCCCATATCCGCCCTGGCGGGGGCGGTCTTCCTGGTGTGGGCGGACGTGCTGTGCCGGACGATTCTGCCGGGAAACGAGATGCCCATCGGCATCCTCACCTCCATCCTGGGCGCACCGGTATTCATCTATTTAATGGCCCGGAAAAAATACGGTTTTGGGGGTGGGGACTGATGAAAATCGAGGCGAAAGCCGTGGAAGCCCTGCTCAGCGGCAGCCTTATTCTAAACGGCGTCGATCTGGAGGCCGGCGACCGGGAGCTGGTAGGCGTCATTGGCCCCAACGGCAGCGGTAAGTCCACTCTGCTCAAGTGCATCTATCGGGTATTGAAACCCACCGCCGGCGCGGTATATCTGGACGGCAGGGCGTTGGAGAGCTATCCATACAAGGAATCAGCCCGGCGTATCGCCGTTGTGGCCCAGCACAACTATTATAACTTCGATTTCTCTGTCAAAGACGTGGCGCTCATGGGCCGCGCTCCCCACAAGCGGGCGCTGGACCGGGACACGGCGGAGGACTTCCGGATCGTCGCGGAATCGCTGGAGACGGTAGGCATGGCCGCCTTTGCGGACCGCTCCTTCTCCACCCTCTCCGGCGGAGAGCAGCAGCGGGTGATTCTGGCCCGCGCCCTGGCCCAGCGGACGCCCTGCCTGATTCTGGACGAGCCGACCAACCATCTGGACATCAAATATCAGCTCCAGCTGATGGATCTGGTACGGGGGCTGGACCGGACGGTCATCGCCGCCGTGCACGATTTGAATATTGCCGCCATGTACTGTGACCGCCTGTACGCTGTGAAGGACGGCAGGGTAGTGGGCCAGGGCAGTCCAGAGGAGCTGCTGACCCCGGAATTTATCCGGGAGGTCTACGAGGTGGACGCCCAGATCATGACCGGCATGGACGGTGCGCTCCATATCCTGTTCCACCCCGGAGCAGTAAGAAATAAAAAACGAGAAATCTTCTGACGTAATTTATGGTTATATAATAAACAGTCAAATTGGTTCCGGCCAAAATCCGCTCTTTACAGGCGGCAAATCCCATGTTATAATGTCGCTAAATTTATATATCGCCAGCTGCTCGCCGCATCTGCGGCACATGGAATAGGGTGAGAGGCCCTGCGAGTCGGTCACTGTGATGCTTTCCCAGGGGAGCTAAGTCAGATACATGGCAGTTTGGCGGCATTCTGCCGAAACCGGAACCGCACTTTTTTCGGCCTCGCCGCGCCTGCGGCGGGGCCTGCGTTTTGCGAGAGGAGTGAACCGATGGAACCAGACCGCTTTTCCCATTACATCCGCAGCGGGCAGACGATGCTGCGCTGCGGCTATACCACCGGCTCCTGCGCCGCGCTGGCTGCGGCGGGCGCAGCCCGTCTGCTTCTGAGCGGCACGGCGCCGGAGCGTGTGTCCCTCACCACGCCCAAGGGTCTTGTAGTAACGGTTCCCCTGGCGGAATCGCTGCTGGAGGGGGATACCGCCCGCTGCGCCGTCATCAAGGACGGCGGCGACGACCACGATATTACCAACGGCCTGCCTGTCCGCGCATTGGTCCGGCGGACCGCCCTTCCCGGCGTTGTCATTGACGGCGGCGAAGGGGTAGGCCGGGTCACGAAACCGGGTCTGGACCAGCCGGTGGGGGCCGCCGCCATCAACCGCGTTCCCCGCCGCATGATTGCGGAGCAGGTGGAGGCGGTGTGCCGGGAGCTGGGGTATACCGGCGGTCTGGAGGTCATCGTGTCCATTCCCGGCGGGGAGGAGGCAGCTTCCCGGACCTTCAACCCTATGCTGGGGGTAGCGGGGGGGCTGTCGGTTCTGGGCACCTCCGGCATTGTGGAGCCGATGAGCGAGCAGGCGATTGTGGACACCATCGCGGTGCAGCAGCGGCAGGCCGCCGCCACCGGCAGCAGGCGGGTGATTCTGACGCCCGGCAACTACGGGGCGGATTATCTCCGGGAAGCGGGACCTGCGCTGGCTGGGGTACCGGTGGTCAAGTGCTCCAACTTTCTGGGCGACGCCCTGGACATCGCCGCCAGCCTGGGATTTGAGCAGGTACTGCTGGCCGCCCACATTGGCAAGCTGGTAAAGGTAGCGGGCGGGATCATGCAGACCCACTCCCGCTATGCGGACTGCCGGACGGAGCTGTTTTGCGCCCACGCGGCTGTCTGCGGGGGTGGACCGTCCCTATGCCGCTCGCTGCTGGACGCCGCCACAACGGACGCCTGCCTTGCGCTGCTGGACGGCGCGGGGCTTCGGGACGCGGTTCTGGAGAGCCTGCTGGCGGCGGTCCAGCGTCATCTGACCCGCCGGGCGGCGGGTGCGTACCTGGTAGGCGCGGTCACATTTTCCAACGAATACGGCGCGTTAGGCGCAACAGATCAGGCAAAGGAGATCATAGAGACATGGAGACAAGAAAAGGAATCTTTTACGGCGTAGGCGTAGGCCCTGGGGACCCGGAGCTGCTGACAGTAAAGGCTCTGCGCACATTGGAGCGGTGTCCGGTCATCGCCGCGCCCCAGACAAAGAGCGGCGAGATGCTGGCGTTGGACATTGTCCGGCGGGCAGCAGTGCTGGAGGGCAAGACCATCCTGCCGCTGTTTTTCACCATGGCCCGCGACAAATCCCAGCAGCGCGCGGCCCACGAAACGGCAGCGGACGCTATAGCGGCGCATCTGACGGCTGGCCGGGACGTGGCCATGCTCAACCTGGGGGACGTGTCCATATACGCCACCTTTGGATACATCATGGATATTCTGCGGGAGCGTGGCTATGAGGCGGTCATGATCCCCGGCGTCCCCAGCTTCTGTGCGGCGGCGGCGCGGCTGGGGCTGAGCCTGGTCAGCGGGGAGACGCCCCTGCACATTGTCCCGGCGGGGGACCCGGCGTCCCTGGAGCTGCCTGGTACCAAGGTGCTGATGAAAGCCGGGAAGCGTCTGCCCCAGGTGCAGGAGGCGCTGACAGCGCGGGGCCTGCTGGAGCAGGCGGCGATGGTGGAGGACTGCGGCCTGCCTACGGAAAAGCTGTATTCCAGCATGGGGGACGTTCCGGAGGCGGCGGGGTATTTTGCCACGGTCATCGTAAAGGAGCAGTAATATGGTACATTTTGTAGGAGCCGGGCCCGGCGCGCCGGATTTGATTACCCTGCGGGGAGCGGAGCTGGTCAAACAGGCGGATATCATCATCTATGCGGGCAGTCTGGTCAACCCGGAGATTCTGGCTCTGGCCAGGCCGGACTGCCGGGTTTATAACAGCGCGGAGATGACGCTGGAGCAGGTACTGGCGGTGATGGAAGGGGCGTCAAACGCGGACATTGTGCGCCTGCACACCGGGGACCCCTGCCTGTACGGAGCCATCCGGGAGCAGATGGACGCCCTGGACAAGCTGGGCATTCCCTGGGACGACACGCCTGGGGTATCCAGCTTCTGCGGTGCGGCGGCGGCGTTGGGGGCGGAGTTCACGCTGCCCGGCGTGAGCCAGAGCGTGATTATCACCCGCATGGCGGGACGCACGCCGGTGCCGGAGCGGGAGAGTTTGGAGCAGATGGCGCAGCACGGCGCGTCCATGGCGGTGTTTCTGTCCGCCGGACTGCTGGAGGAGGTACAGGCGTCGCTTCTGCGGGGAGCGTATACGGCGGACACCCCGGCGGCGATCGTCTACAAGGCCACGTGGCCGGAGGAGCGGATCATCCGCTGCACGGCGGGGACTCTGGCGGCGGCAGGCGCGGAGGCGGGCATCCGGAAGACGGCCATGATTTTAGTGGGCGGATTCCTCTCCGGCAGCTATGAGCGCAGCAAGCTCTACGACCCGGCCTTCACCACGGAGTACCGGAGAGGCGTTGAACCGTGAAGCCGCTGCGGTACCTGTCCTTCTCCGACAAGGGGGCTCTGCTGGCGGAGCGTCTGGCTGCGGCATTAGGGGGCGAGGCGTCCCGGTGCGGCCAGGGAGCGTCGCTGGCCGGATGGACCCAGTCGGCTTTTTCCCAGGCACGGGGCCTGATTTTTGTGGGCGCGGCGGGCATTGCGGTGCGGGCCATTGCCCCCTGGGTCAGGAGCAAGAGCGAGGACCCGGCGGTGGTGGTGGTGGACGAGTGCGGACATTTTGCGGTCCCCATACTGTCCGGACACCTGGGCGGAGCCAACGATCTGGCCCGGCGGATTTCTGCGGTGTGCGGGGCGGTTCCTGTGCTGACCACGGCCACGGATGCCAACGGCGTGTTTGCGGTGGACGAATGGGCCAAGCGGCAGAATTGCCGCGTTCTCAACCCCCAGGCCATCAAGAACGTCTCTTCCGCCGTGCTCTCCGGCAGGACGGTGCAGGTGTACAGTCCCTGGCCCATCAGCGGGGAGCCTCCGGCCTTTGTGGAGCAGACGGAGAACGGTGAGGAATACGACGTGCGGCTGGATGTGTGCGGCGGGTCCAGGACGGCCCTGTGTCTGGCGCCCCGGATTCTGGCCCTGGGCATCGGGTGCCGGAGGGGCGTCCACCAGTCCGCTCTGGAGCGGGCATTGCGGGAACTGCTGGCAGCCAGCGGCGTACAGGCCGGGGCGGTGTTCACCGCGGCCAGCATTGATTTGAAGCGGGACGAACCGGGCCTGCTGGCTTTCTGCGAAGGCCGCGGCTGGCCCTGCCGGTTTTACACCGCCCAGGAGCTGGAGACGGCTCAGGGAGATTTTACGGCATCCGCCTTTGTGCAGCGCGTCACCGGCGTGGACAATGTGTGCGAGCGCAGCGCGGCGCTGGCCAGCGGCGGCAGTTTATATTGGAAAAAAAGCGCGGGGAACGGCGTCACCATGGCGTTGGCAATCGCCCCCTACGCGCCCACTTGGAGGTGGCAGGACGATGGCAAATAAGCTCTATATTGTTGGATTAGGTCCCGGCGGCGAGGCGTTTATGACGGCCCAGGCCCGCTCTGCGCTGGAGGCGGCGGACATACTGTGCGGATACACGGTATATATTGACCTGGTAGCCCATCTGTTTCCGGGAAAGGAGACCTACACGACCCCCATGCGGCAGGAGCTGGACCGGTGCCGCTGGGCGTTGGAGACGGCGGCAGGCGGGAAGACGGTAGCTCTGGTGTGCAGCGGGGACGCCGGCGTATACGGCATGGCGGGACCTGCGCTGCAGCTGGCGGAGCAGTGGCCGGATGTAGAGATTACGGTGGTGGCCGGCGTAACGGCGGCGTTATCCGGCGGGGCTGTGCTGGGCGCGCCCCTGGCCCACGACTTCTGCGTGATCTCTCTGTCGGACCTGCTCACCCCGTGGGAGGTGATTGAAAACCGTCTGCGGTGTGCGGCCATGGGAGATTTCGCCATCTGTCTCTACAACCCGTCCTCCCACAAGCGGAAGGACTATCTGCAAAGAGCCTGCGGCATTCTTCTCTCCGCCGGGAAGGCCCCCCAGACAATCTGCGGCTATGTCCGCAACATTGGGCGCGCAGGTGAAGAGGGCAGGATTGCCGCCTTGGCGGAGCTGCAAAACGCGGAACTGGACATGTTCACCACCGTGTTTATTGGCTCCTCCGCCACCCTGCGCATTGCCGGGCGCATGGTCACGCCCCGCGGCTATGAGAGGAAGCAGGGGCCATGCGCGCTCTGATTTTCGGCGGCGCCACCGAGGGCCGTACGCTGTCCCAGGAGCTGGCGGGGCTGGGGGCGGCGGTGACGGTCTGCGTAGCCACCGCGTATGGAAAAGAGGAGCAGGGGGAGTTTTCCGGGGTCCAGGTCCGCGCCGGGCGTCTGGACGAAGGGCAGATGTGCGGCGTGATTGCCGGGGCGGACGTATGCATCGACGCCACCCACCCCTATGCTGTTGAGGCCAGCCGGAACATCCGCGCCGCCTGTGAGCGGACCGGCGTCCGGCTTCTCCGGCTGCTGCGGGAGGAGAGCGGCATCCCGGCAAGCGCGGCGGTTTTCTCCACTGCCGGGGACGCGGCGGCGTGGCTGCGGGACAGGCCGGGAAATATCCTGCTCGCCACCGGAGCCAAGGAGCTGTGGGCCTTTGCGGGACTGGGCGGACAGCGGCTGTATCCCCGCGTTCTGCCCCTGGAGACAAGTCTGAACGCCTGTGCCGCCGCCGGAGTACCCCGCAGCAATATTCTGGCTCTGCAGGGGCCGTTTACCCAGGAGCTGAACGAGGCGTTGATCCGTCAGTTCCACATCCGGTTTCTCGTCACCAAGGACGGCGGACAGGCGGGAGGCTTTGGAGAAAAGGCGGCGGCAGCGGCCTCCACAGGAGCGCAGCTGGTTCTGATCCGCCGTCCGGAGGAGAGCGGGCTGGACTATGGGGCAGTATTGGAGCAGTGCAGGGAGATGATGGAATGCAGGTAACGCTGGCGGCGTTGGGCGGCGGAACGCCGGAGACTATGACCGCCGGATGCACCGCCGCACTGGAACAGGCGGGGTGCGTCATTGGGGCAAAGCGGCTGCTGGAGCAGCTGCCCCGCGGGTGTACCGAAAATAGAATTGCCGCCATAAAGCCGGAAGCAATTCTGGACGAGATTCTGCGGCAGAACACGGACTGCGCGGTGGTCTACAGCGGCGATACCGGATTCTATTCCGGCGCACGGGGTCTGCTGCCGCTGCTGGAGAAGGCGGGCATACCGGCGCGGGTTTTGCCGGGGGTATCCAGCGTGCAGCTGCTGTCCGCGCGGCTGGGACAGCCCTGGCAGGACTGGAATCTGGTGTCCGCCCACGGGACGGAGTGCAGCGTACTGGCGGCGGTATCCGCCGGGAGGCCGGCGTTTTTCCTCACCGGCGGCGTCTTGGGACCGGCGGAAATCTGCCGCCGTCTGACGGAAGCCGGCCTGGGGACGCTGCCTGTTGTTATCGGGGAACGGCTGTCCTATCCGGACGAGGCGATCACCGCCGGAACAGCGCGGGAGCTGGCGGCGGGGACCTATGCGCCGCTGTCAGTTCTGCTGGCGGAGGCGGCCCCGCGGGAAAAACGCCGCTGCCCCGGTTTTCCGGACAACGCCTTTCTGCGCGGGGACGTACCCATGACCAAGCAGGAGGTCCGCGCCGCCGCGCTGGCGAAGCTGGCGGCAGAACCGGCAGATACTCTGTGGGACGTGGGCGCGGGCACAGGGAGCGTCAGCGTGGAGCTGGCCCTGGCCGCACCGGAGGGGCAGACCTTCGCCGTGGAGCGCAAACCGGAGGCGTGCGGGCTGATCCGGGCCAACCGGGAAAAATTCTCTGCCTGGAACCTCCAGCTTATTGCGGGCCGCGCCCCGGACGCTTTAAGGGAGCTGCCCCCGCCGGACGGCGTTTTTATCGGCGGCACCCAGGGCGGGATGGCGGAGATTGTGGACATCATCCTGCAAAAAAATGCCAACGCCCGCATCTGCGTCACCGCCATTGCGCTGGAAACGCTGTCCGCCGCCGTGGCCGCGCTGACGGAGCACGGGCTGTCCGCTCATGTCACGCAAATAGCCGTCAGCCGGAGCAAACCGGCGGGAAAGCTCCATCTGCTGACAGCCAACAACCCTATTTTTTTGATAACCGGAAACTGCGATGCTTGAATTGATGATAACGGCTCCCGCATCCGGGAGCGGAAAGACGATTTTGACCTGCGCCCTGCTGGCCGCGCTGAAGAAGCGGGGCCGGACGCCCTGCGCGTTCAAATGCGGCCCGGATTATATTGACCCCATGTTCCACCGGTCCGTGCTGGGAGTGGAGAGCCGCAATCTGGATTTATTTCTCGCCAGCGAGGACACAGTCCGCCGGATTTACAGCGATTACAGCGGCGGACACGGCGCAGCGGTGACAGAGGGCGCGATGGGTTTTTACGACGGACTGGGCGGCGTCACAGACCGGGCCAGCGCGTGGCACGCAGCGGATACGCTGGGCCTGCCGGTACTGCTGGCGGTCCGTCCCAAGGGGGCCAGCCTGACGCTGGCGGCGCAGGTCAACGGGCTGTGCCGCTTTCGTGAGAACAGCCATATTGCGGGTATTTTCCTCAACGACTGCTCCCCCATGCTGGCCCAGAGCCTGCGCCCCATGCTGGAGCGGGAAACCGGACTGCCGGTGTTGGGCTGGCTGCCCCCCATGGAGGAGGCGGCATTGGAAAGCCGTCATCTGGGGTTGTACACCGCCGGAGAGATTGAAAACCTGTCCGCCCGGATTGACCGGGTGGCGGAGGTACTGGAGGAGAGTCTGGACTGGGACCGTCTGGAGGCGGTCTTCGCCCGGCGGGCGGACCGGGGCTCCAGTGCGGCTGTACGCCTCTCCGCCGGCGTCCCCCTTGCCGTGGCGCGGGACGAGGCATTCTGCTTTGCCTACGGGGAGACCCTGGACGCCCTGGAAGCCGCCGGCGGGACGCTGCGGTTTTTCAGCCCCCTGGAGGACGCCGCGCTGCCGGCAGACGCCTGCGGCCTCTACCTGCCCGGCGGGTATCCGGAGCTGCACGCCGCCAAGCTGTCGAAAAACAGGGAAATGCGCCGCAGTATTCGGGAGGCGGTGGAGGGGGGACTGCCCACGGTAGCGGAGTGCGGCGGATTTCTGTACCTGGGGCAGTCGCTGGAGGACGGCAGCGGCCAATCCTGGCCCATGGCCGGAGTCCTGCCGGGAGCGGCTGTACGGAAGCAGAAATTGGTACGGTTCGGCTATGCGGAGCTGACGGCGGAGCAGGACAGCCTGCTGCTGCGCCGTGGCGAGGCGGTCCCGGTCCACGAATTCCACTACTGGGATTCCAGCTGCAACGGCACGGACCTCACCGCCCGCAAGCCGCTGACCGGACGAAGCTGGACCTGCGGCTTTGCAGGCGAGAATTTATATGCCGCCTTTCCCCATCTCTATTTTGCAGGCCATCCGGAATTAGCGGAGCGGTTTGTCCGGGCGGCGGAACGCTGGAGGGATGTCCATGGAGTCAAATAGTCTGATCCACGGCGGCGACTGGGCCGGGTTTGAGCTGGAGTACGGCAGTCCGCCGCTGGATTTTTCGTCCAACGTCAGCCCCCTGGGGGTGCCGGAGAGCATCGGGGCTGCTGTGGCGGAGGCCGTACGCACAGCGGACCGCTACCCGGACCCCCTCTGCCGCGGCGTACGCCGCGCAATCGCTGGAGCTGAGCAGGTCCCTGTGGACTGGTGTCTGTGCGGGAACGGTTCCGCCGATTTGATCTACCGCGCCGCGCTGGCAGTGCGGCCCCGGCTGGCTCTGCTGACCGCGCCCACCTTTGGGGAGTACGGCGCGGCGTTGGAGCTGGCGGGGCGCCGCATTGCGGAGTACCGGCTGAGATCGGAAAACGGCTTTGTCCTCCAGGAGGATTTCCTGGACTGTATTACACCGGAAACGGACATGGTCTTTTTGTGCGAGCCCAACAACCCCACCGGGCGCACCACGCCGAAGCCGCTGCTGCTGTCCATACTGGACCGCTGCCGGGAGACGGGTACCCTGCTGGTTGCAGACGAGTGCTTCGGCGGTTTTCTGGACGACCCTGCCGCCCATACGCTGGCGGGCCTGTGCAGCGCGTATCCCAATCTGCTGATCCTGAAGGCATTCACCAAGCTGTACGCTCTGGCCGGACTGCGGCTGGGCTACTGCCTGTGTTCCAGCGGGCAGCTGCTGGAGGCCATGCGCCGGACAGGACAGCCCTGGGCGGTATCCGCCCCGGCCCAGGCGGCGGGCATCGCGGCTCTGGGAGAGACGGAGTATGTGCGCCGGACGCGGGCTGTAATCCAGACGGAGCGGCCACGGCTGGCGGCGGGACTGCGGGATCTAGGCTTCCAGGTGGTTCCAGGCGAGGCAAACTATCTGCTGTTTTCCTCGTCCGCGCCGCTGCTGGAGCCGCTGCGGGAGCGTGGGATTCTTCTGCGGAGCTGCGGCAATTACAGCGGTCTGGACGGGAGCTGGTACCGCACGGCGGTGCGTACGGCGGCGGAAAACCAGCGGCTTTTGACCGCTCTGCGGGACATTAGGAAGGAGGGGAACCGATGAGCCGTGCAAAGTGTATTATGGTGCAGGGGACCATGTCCGGCGCGGGAAAGAGCCTGCTGTGCGCGGCGTTGTGCCGTATTTTCGCCCAGGACGGGTACAGGACCGCGCCTTTTAAGAGCCAGAATATGGCGCTGAACAGCTTTGTCACCCAGGAGGGACTGGAGATTGGCCGCGCCCAGGCGGTGCAGGCCCAGGCGGCGGGCATTGCGCCGGACGTACGGATGAATCCCATACTGCTCAAGCCCAGCAGCGACACAGGCAGTCAGGTGATCGTCCACGGCGAGGTCCGGGGGCAGATGCCGGCGGCGGAATACTACCGCTATAAAAAGCGGCTGATTCCGGAGGTCCTGGCCGCATACGAGAGTCTGGCGGCGGAATACGACGTTATTGTCATTGAGGGCGCGGGCAGTCCGGCGGAGATCAACCTCCGGACGGACGACATTGTCAACATGGGTCTGGCCCTGCGGGTCAACGCGCCGGTTCTGCTGGCGGGGGACATCGACCGGGGGGGCGTATTCGCCCAGCTGTACGGCACCGCCGCCCTGCTGGAGCCGGAGGAGCGGAAACAGATTGCGGGGCTGATTATCAACAAATTCCGGGGCGACCTGGAAATTCTTCGTCCCGGCCTGTCCATGCTGGAGGAGAAAACCGGCAAGCCTGTGCTGGGCGTAATCCCCTATCTGCAGGTAGACGTGGACGACGAGGACTCCCTGGCCCCCCGTCTGGGCCGCACGGAGGCCCACAAGCCTCTGGACGCGGCGGTCATCCGTCTGCCCCGCATCTCCAATTTCACCGACTTCGCGCCCCTGGAGGCCCACCCGCAGATCGGGGTCCGGTACGTGGACGGCGCCCGGCAGCTGGGCTGTCCGGACCTGATTATCCTGCCGGGAACGAAGAGCACCATAGACGACCTGCTCTGGCTCCGACAGTGCGGTCTGGAGGCGGCGGTGCAGAAGGCGGCGGCAGCCGGTACGCCGGTGCTGGGGGTATGCGGCGGATACCAGATGCTGGGGACCATGCTCCACGACCCGGAGGGTGTGGAGGGTCCGGCAGGCAAGAGCGTACGGGGCATGGGCCTTCTGCCGGCGGAGACGGCGTTCACCGCCCGGAAGCGGCGGACCCAGACAACGGCGACAGTCGTGGCGGAGGAGCTGGCGGGCGCGGAGCTGGAGGGCTATGAAATCCACATGGGCCGGACCGAGGCGTCCGGGGCGGCGTTCTGTACGCTCTCGGACGGACGGTCTGACGGATGTGTCCAGGGAAACGTCTGGGGGACCTATCTCCACGGGCTTTTCGACAGCGGACAGCTGGCCGGCAGGCTGGCGGCTCTGCTCTGCGCCCGGAAGGGCCTTCAGCCTGAGACGGCGGAGACGCTCTCCCACGCCGCCTATCAGCAGCAACAGTTTGACCTGCTGGCGGACGGCGTGCGGAAGGCTCTGGATCTGGGAGAAATCTATCGGATTATGGAGGAAGCGTAAATGGAGCAGGAAGTCAGGCATGTACTGCCAGCGGATATTGAGCGGACCAGTATGGAGATCATCAGCGAGGAGCTGGCCCGGATGGGGGTGGCGCTATCCGGGCCAAACGAGGCGGTCATCAAGCGGGTCATCCACACCACGGCGGATTTCGACTATGTGGAGAATCTGCGCTTTACTCCCCGCGCGGTGGAGCGGGCCGTGGAGGTCCTGCGGGCGGGGACGGTCATTGTGACAGACACCAACATGGCCTGTTCGGGCGTCAACAAAGCGGGGCTGGGGAAGCTGAAGGGCGAGGCTCTGTGCCTGATGGCCGACCCGGAAGTCGCGGCGGCGGCAAAGGCGGCGGGTACGACCCGTGCGGCGGCGGCTGTGGAGCGTGCGGCGGCAGCGCATCCTGCGGCGGTTTTCGCGGTGGGCAACGCCCCCACTGCGCTGCTGAAGCTCCGCGAGCTGATGGAAGGCGGATTTCGTCCGGCGTTGGTGATTGGCGCGCCGGTGGGGTTTGTGAACGTGGTGGAGAGCAAACGGCAGATTTTTGGGATATGCGAGGAGGCCGGCGTGCCGTGCATTGCCGCCATGGGCCGGAAGGGCGGCAGCAATGTGGCGGCGGCAATCTGCAACGCGCTGATTTATACGGCCCTGGATTGGGTCGATCCCGGAAAGCGGGACACTGCACGGGCGTGACCTCTCCGCCGCAGGGGTTCAATCTGGACGCCCGTTTTCGACGGCTGGTTTCCTCCGCGCCATAAAATTCAGGAGCGCTCCGGAAAAGCAGACAGGTTTTGCATGGTTTTCCGCACCAATTTATATTATATTGCATAAGATGTTCCTATACAATAGGGGCAGAAGCAAACAGTAAATTGGAGTATAAAGGAGGTCATTCCTGTGAAACTGCCAGTTTTTACCGGTTCCGGCGTAGCCCTCGCGACCCCGTTTACCAGCGCCGGAGTGGATTTTCCCGCGCTGAAGAAATTAGTGGATTTTCAAATCAATAATGGAACAGACGCCATCATCGTCTGCGGCACCACCGGCGAGGCAACCACCATGACCCACGAAGAAAAGATGCAGGCCATCGAAACCGTGGTGGAGCACACCAATGGCCGGGTTCCGGTCATTGCCGGATCCGGCGCGAACAGCACGGAGACAGCGGTTCACTCGTCCAAGGAGATCGGGAAAACAGGTGTGGACGGACTTCTGGTGGTAACGCCCTACTACAACAAGGCCACCCCCAAGGGACTGATCCGCCATTACACCGCCGTTGCGGACGCAGTCCTCAAGCCGGTGATTCTGTACAACGTGCCGGCCCGCACAGGCGTGCGCTGCACGGCGGAGGTATACGCCGCGCTGGCGAAGCACCCCAACATCGTGGGGGTAAAGGAGGCCAGCAGCGACCTGGCCCTGGTACAGCGGACGCGGCGCACCTGTCCGGAAGACTTCTACATCTGGTCCGGCGACGACGCAGAGACCGCCCCCATCATGCTGCTGGGCGGCAAGGGAGTCATATCGGTAGCGGCCAACATTGTGCCCCGGCAGATGCACCAGCTGACGGCGGACTGTCTCAGCGGCAATTTCACCGCCGCCGGCGCAATGCAGCTCAAGCTGAGCAAGCTGATGGAGGCCCTGTTCTGGGAAGTGAACCCCATTCCGGTGAAAACCGCCTTGGCGATGATGGGCCATTGTCAGGAAATCCTCCGCCTCCCCATGTGCGAGATGGAGCCGGACAACCGCCGCCGTCTTCAGGCTGTTTTGAAGGAATACGGGCTGCTGGCCTGAGCGCCGCCATTACATAGCGATTTGGATTCCTGCTGCTGGTCAGGAACGTACCGGGGGGTACGTTCCTGACTGGATTTTGTTTTTTTGCGGTATGGGCGGGCCGATTTATGAATCAATCGTAAAAAACCTCTCCCGCCTATGGAAAGTAACGAGAAAATAGTATATACTAGGAGAGATTTGACAAAAGAAGGAGACCCCCTATAATGACACGACACCTGTTGACAGATAATGTATATCTCACCTATGTGCCATCGGAGAAATTCAAGACCAGCTTTCTCAGCGCCCAGATGGCCATGCCGCTGTCGAAGGAGACGGCGGCCCTCAACGCGCTGCTGGTAAACGTCCTCAGCCGGGGTACGTCCCGCTGTCCGGACATGGACGCGCTGGGCCGGGAATTGGACATGCTCTACGGCGCCCGTCTGGACCCCACGGTCCGGCGGAAGGGGGAAAACCAGCTGTTCGGCTTTGTCGCCAGCTGTATTGACGACAAATATCTCTCCTCCGGGGAAAAGCTGCTGGAGCCCCTCACAGACCTGCTGGGCGAAATGCTCTGTTCCCCCGCCCTACAGGACGGGCGGCTGAACCCCTCCTATGTGGACAGCGAGCGGGCCAACCTCACCGACCTCATCCGCAGCGACATCAACGACAAGCGGTCCTATGCCGCCCGCCGCCTGCGGGAAGAGATGTTCGCGGACGAGCCCTTCGGCGTCAACCGCCTGGGTTCCGCCGAAGACGCGGAGGCCATCACTCCGGACGCGCTGGACCGCCACTACCGGTCCATCCTCCCCCGGACCCGGCTGGAGCTGTTCTACTGCGGTTCCGCGCCGGAGGACCGTGTGGCCGCGGCCTACCGCCGCGCTCTGTCCGGCCTGCCCCGGTCGGGGCGTCTGGAACCGGCAGTCACCTGCCGCCGGGCCGCGCCGGAGCGGGCGCGTCTGGTGACGGAGGAGCTGGACGTCACCCAGGGCAAGCTGTGCATCGGCTTCCGGGCGGAGTCCCCCGACGAACACGCCGCCATCGTCGCCAACGCCATGTTCGGCGGCAGCAGCAACTCCAAGCTGTTCTTGAATGTCCGGGAAAAGCTCTCCCTCTGCTACTATGCGGGCAGCAGCTACGACCGGGAAAAGGGCGCGCTGATGGTCTCCTCAGGCATTGAGTTTGCCAACTATGACCGGGCCATGGAGGAGATTATGGCTCAGCTGACAGCCATCCAGCGGGGCGACTGGGAGGACTGGGAACTGACGGGAGCAAAGAGCTATCTGCTCAACAATTTCCGTTCCATGGAGGACTCCGCCGCGTCTCTGGAGAGCTTTGTGCTGTTCCAGGCGGTCAGCGGCAGCAAAGAGACCCTGCCGGAGCTGATGGAGGCGGTGCAGGCTGTGACGCCGGAGCGCATCATGGCGGCGGCGAAGGCCGTCCGGCCCGACACAATATATTTCCTCAAGGGGAAGGAGGCGCAGGAATGATTGTAAAGGAATATCCCCGTCTGGGGGAAAAAATCTACCGCCACAAGCTGTCCAACGGACTGGAGGTTGTGGTGGCCAGCAAGCCGGACCACGTCCGCAGCTACGCCTTTTTTGCCACCCGCTACGGCGGCATGGACCTGCGTTTCCAGCTGGACGGACGCTGGCTGGACACTCCCGCCGGGATCGCCCACTATCTGGAGCACAAAATGTTCGACACCGAGGAGGGCAACGTCCTCCAGGAGTTTGCGAAAAACGGCGCCTATGACAACGCCTTTACCAGCAACGCCATTACCGCTTACTATGTGGAGTGTACGGAGCATTTTTATGACAATCTCCGCCTGCTGCTGCGCTTTGTATCGGTCCCCTACTTCACCGGCGAGAGCGTGGAGAAGGAGCAGGGCATCATCGCCCAGGAAATCCGCATGACGGAGGACGACCCGGACTGGCGGGTCTATGCGGACCTGATGGAGTGCCTGTATAAAGACAGTCCTGTGCGCATCCCGGTGGCCGGGACTGTGGAGAGCATCCGGCAGATCACCCCCCAGACTCTCTACGACTGCCACAAGGCATTCTATACTCCCTCCAATATGATTCTGGTCTGTGTGGGAAATCTGGACCCGGAGCAGGTCATCCGGACGGCGGAGGAGCTGCTGCCGGAGACAGGCGGTCCCGTCATCCCCAGGGACTACGGCCAGGAGGAGAGCCTCTTCCCTGTCCGTCAAGAGCACCGCCGCACCATGGAGGTGGCGATGCCCATGTTCCTGGCGGGGTACAAGTGCCGCCTTCAGGAGAGCGGAGACGCCCATCTGCGGCAGAGCATCATCGGTGATCTGGCCTGCGACGTGCTCTTCGGCGACTCCAGCCCTCTCTATACCCGGCTCTACGCGGAGGGAGCCATCAACGGCAGTCTGGGCGGGAATTTTGACCTGCTTCCCGGCGCGGCCTATCTGTACGTGGGCGGCGACGTCAAGGACCCCCGCCGGGTATTTGACGCCATCAACGCCCAGGCCAGGCGGCTGGGGGAGGAGGGCATTGACCGGGACTTCTATGAGCAGATCCGCCGGGCGTCTTACGGGCAGATGATCCGGAGCCTGAACTCCTTTGAGAACATCGCCGTGAGCATGACGGAGGGATATTTCCGAAATTTCAACTACTATCATTTTCCGGAGGTTTTCGAGACCGTGACCAAAGCGGACGTGGAGGCGTTCCTGCGGGAGAACGTCACGCCGGAGCGGGCCGCGCTGTCCATCATTGACCCCGCGGAGTGACGGAGACGGGAGGCAGCATCTATGAATGTAAGGACTGATATGCCCATCAGCTTTCCGGGGCTTTTTCCGGACTGGGAGTTCAACCCCTCCCGGATTGCCATCGACATCGGCAACGGCATCTACTGGTATGGCATCATCATCTGCGCGGGTCTGATTCTGGCGGTACTCTTCTGCTCCTGGCGGGCGAAGGACTACGGTCTGACCAGCGACAATGTGTACGACATGATTATCTGGCAGATCCCCCTCTGTATTCTGGGGTCAAGAGTATACTATGTTGTATTCTATCTGGACCTGTACCGCAACACGGATGGGAGCCTGAACTGGAGCAAGATTGCCGCCATCTGGGACGGCGGGCTGGCGATTTACGGTACGGTGATTGTGTCGTGCATCGTCATGTGGATTTTCTGCAAACGAAAACAGATTCCCTTCGGCGCCTTTGCGGACCTGGGGTGCATGGGTCTGCTCATCGGACAGGCCGTAGGCCGGTGGGGTAACTTTGTGAACCGGGAGGCTTTCGGCGGGGAGACTGCCGTTCCCTGGCGGATGCGGCTGTGGACCTCCGCCACGGAGTATATCGAGGTACACCCGACGTTTCTGTACGAGAGCCTGTGGAATCTGGCGGGGCTGCTGCTGATTATTTTTCTCATCTCCCGCGCCCGGACCTTTGACGGGGAAAACGCCTGTTTTTACTTCATCTGGTACGGCATGGGCCGGGCCTGGATTGAAGGGATGCGGACGGACAGCCTCTATTTCTTTGGTCTGGAGCTGTTCGGCCAGCCGGTGCGGGTTAGCCAGGTACTGAGCCTGATTCTGGCGGCGGCGGCCTTTGCGGCGCTGATTACCGGCAAGCGGCGGCATCCCCACGGGCAGGACGCGCTGTATGTGAACCGGAAGAAGGCCCTGGCGGAACCGCCGGAGGAAACGTCGGAGGAAACGTCGGAGGAGCCGGAGGAAGCGCCCCATGAGTCATAAGCGGTTCCCCCTGTTTCTGGATCTGGCCGGACGCAGGGCGGTGGTTCTGGGCGGCGGGACGGTAGGTCTGCGCCGTGCGGAGGCTCTGGCTCGGTTCGGCGCGGAGGTGACGGTAATTGCGCCCCGGCTGGTCCGGGAACTGCCGGGCGTCCGGCATCTGGCCCGGCGGTATCAGGCCGGGGATTTGGCGGGAGCATTTCTGGCGGTTGCCGCCACGGACGACCCGGCGGTCAACGCCGCCGCGGGCCGGGAGGCCCAGGAGCGGGGGGTATTGTTCAACCGGTCGGACTGCCCGGAGGCGTGCGGCTTTTTCTTCCCCGCAATCTGCGAGGGCGGCGGACTGACTGCCGGGGTGGTAGGGGACGGCTCCGACCACCGCCGGACTGCCGCCGCCGCGAAGCGGATCCGAGAGACACTGGAAGTATTATAAACGGAGGAACAGATGAAACTGATCGTAGGAAGCCGGGGCAGCAGGCTGGCGGTGATTCAGTCGGAGCTGGTGATGAAAGCCATTGCCGACGCCCACCCGGAGATTGAGCTGTCCCTGCTGACGATGAAAACCACTGGGGACCGCATTCTGGACCGGCCGCTGGATAAAATTGGCGGCAAGGGACTGTTTGTCAAGGAGCTGGACGCGGCTCTCCGGGATGGCCGGACGGACCTGACGGTCCACAGCTGCAAGGACTTGCCGGCGGACCTGCCGGCGGACCTGCCCCTGGCGGCATTCACCCGGCGGGAGGACCCGCGGGACGCCCTGGTTCTGCCCCTGGGCGCGCCGGAGCTGCGGGGTCCCATCGGCTGCTCCAGCCTGCGGCGGCGGCTCCAGCTGGAGGCGTTGTTTCCAGGGGTGGAGACAGTCCCTGTCCGTGGCAACGTCATCACCCGGCTGGAGAAGCTGGACCGGGGAGAATTCGGCGCGCTGGTACTGGCGGCGGCGGGTCTGAAGCGGCTGGGCCTGGAGGAGCGTATCTGCCGGTATTTTACTGTAGAGGAGATGCTTCCCGCCGCCGGACAGGGCATCCTGGCGGTGCAGTGCCGGGCGGGGACGGACACTGCTTTTCTAAAGGGCGTAGGAGACCCGGAGGCCGCGGCCTGCGCTCTGGCGGAACGGGCCTACATACAGGAGCTGGACGGCGGCTGTTCGTCCCCGGTGGCGGCCCATGCCGTGGCGGACGGCGGCAGCATCGCCATCACGGGGCTGTACGTGGACGGCATGGGACGGACCAGCCGTGGAGACGCCAGCGGTCCGCTGGAGCAGGGAGAGGCCCTGGCCCGGTCGCTGGCAAGACGATTGAAGGAGGACGCGGCATGGCGGGAAAAGTAACACTGGTGGGCGCGGGACCCGGCGATCCGGGCCTGCTGACGGTGAAGGGACGCCGGGCGTTGGAAAACGCAGAGGTGGTGGTTTTTGACCGTCTGGTGGGGCCGCAGATTCTGGCTCTGATTCCGGAGACGGCCCGGACCATCGACGTGGGCAAGGAGGCGTCCCGCCACCTGATTCCACAAGAGCAGATCAACGAAATCCTGCTGCGGGAGGGCCAGGCGGGGCATCAAGTGGTGCGGCTGAAGGGAGGGGACCCCTTTGTGTTTGGCCGGGGCGGCGAGGAGCTGGAGGTTCTGTCCCAGGGCGGCGTGGACTTTGAGGTCATCCCTGGGGTGACGTCGGCTATTGCGGCGGCGGCCTACGGCGGGATTCCCGTAACCCACCGGAATTTCAGCTCCTCTTTGCATATCATCACAGGCCGGGCCAAGCGGGGCCAGGACCCGGTGATCGACTATGAGGCTCTGGTCCGGAGCGGAGGGACGCTGGTATTTTTGATGAGCGTATCCGCCGCGCCGAAAATTGTCCAGGGCCTGCTGGCGGCGGGCATGGACCCGGACACCCCTGCGGCTATGGTGGAAAACGGCACACTGCCCAACCAGCGGCGGTGCGACGCCGTGCTGAGAACCCTGCCCCAGCGGGCGGCGGAGATGGGCATTCACAGCCCCGCGCTGATGATTGTGGGGGGCGTGTGCAGTCTGGGACCGGAGCTGTGCTGGTACGAGCGGCTTCCCCTCCACGGGCGGCGGGCACTGGTGAGCCGTCCGAAAAACCGGGCCGGGACCCTGGCGGACCGCCTGCGGGAGCTGGGGGCCGATGTGTGGGAGTATCCCTGCATTGCCACGGAGCCGGTCACGCCCTGTCCGGAGATGGAGGAGGCGCTGCGGCAGATTCAGGAATACCAGTGGCTGGCCTTCACCAGCTCCACCGGTGTGGAGGTCTTTTGGACCTGCCTGCGAGGACTGGGCCTGGATGCCCGTGCGCTGGGGGGCGTGAAGCTGGCGGCGATTGGTTCCGCTACCGCAGGCGCGCTGGAGGCGTGCGGGCTTTCGGCGGACCTGGTGCCGGCAGTCTACGATGCAGCCCATCTGGGAGCTGCGCTGGCGGAGCGGGCGTCGGGCCGCGTACTGCTGCTGCGGGCGGAGGAGGGGTCCCCGGCTCTGACGGAGCAGCTGGAGAAGCGCGGCAGACCGTACCGGGACATCGCCATATACCGCACGCAGTACAGCAATCCCCGTTCGGAGCAGCTGCGGCAGGCCCTGGAGGCCGGGGAGCTGGACTATGTCACTTTCACCTCCGCCTCCACGGTCAAGGGTTTTGTGTCCGCGACGGGAGCGGATGTGGATTACAGCGGCATTGTGGGTCTGTGTATCGGGGAGCAAACCGCTGCTGAGGCGCGAAAGTACGGCATCCCGGTAAAAATTGCAGCAGAGGCAACTATAGACGCGCTGGCCAGTCTGGCCGCGCAGAGCTGAACAGGAGGAAACAGTATGGAATTGATCCACCGTCCCCGCCGCCTGCGCCGTACGGACGCACTGCGGCGGATGTGCCGGGAGACCCGTATGTCCCCGGACAGTTTGATCTATCCAATTTTTATCGACGAAACGCTCTCCGGCGTACGCCCCATTCCCAGCCTGCCGGGGCAGAACCACTACGGTCTGGACAGTGTAAACCAGGCTGTGGAGGAGTGTCTGGCTCACGGCGTGACCCACTGTATGCTCTTCGGCCTGCCGGGGGCAAAGGACGCCTGCGGCAGCTCTGCGTGGGCGGAGAAAGGGGTCATTCAGCAGGCGGTCCGGGCCATCAAGTCGGCGCACCCGGACTTTTATGTGATTACGGACGTATGCCTGTGCGAGTACACGGACCACGGTCACTGCGGCATTCTCCACGGCCATGAGGTGGACAACGACGAGACGCTGGACGTACTGGCGAAGGTGGCGGTCAGCCACGGGTTGGCGGGTGCGGACATGGTAGCTCCATCGGACATGATGGACGGCCACGTCGCCGCTCTGCGGCAGGCTCTGGACGGCGCGGGGTTCCGCCACATTCCCATTATGGCCTATTCGGCCAAGTACGCCTCCGCGTTTTACGGTCCCTTCCGGGCAGCGGCAGGCTCGGCTCCGTCCTTCGGGGACCGCCGGGGCTACCAGATGGACCCCCACAACCGGAAAGAGGCGCTGCGGGAGTGCGCTCTGGACGCGGAGGAGGGTGCGGATATTCTGATGGTCAAGCCCGCCCTGAGCTATCTGGACGTCATCCGGGAGTGCGCGGACGCCTTTGACCAGCCTATGTGCGCCTACTCGGTATCCGGGGAGTACGCCATGATAAAGGCCGCGGCGGCAGCCGGTCTGGTGGACGAGCGGCGGGTGATGTGCGAGAGCGCGGTGGCAGTGTTCCGGGCCGGAGCGGATATGCTGATTACCTATTTCGCCAAGGAGCTGGCGGACGCCATCCGGCAGGGCGAGATTGGGTGACGCCGTTCATGGGCCGCTATAGTCACACGGACCGGAGGATGGGGCATATACTGAGAAGGTAAATGCTGCGAAAGGACCTTTCGCTTTTGGAAGGAGAATCCCAATATGGAGGTTGCCTTGACGCTGGACCAGCTGGCAGTGGGCCGCAGCGCCGCCATTGCCGCCCTCTCCGCCCCGGAGAGCCAGCGCCGCCGTCTGCTGGATCTGGGCTTTGTCCCCGGCAGCGCAGTCACCGCTGTGCAGGAGAGTCCCTGGGGGGACCCGGTGGCCTACGCCGTCTGCGGCGCGGTCATCGCACTGCGCCGGGCCGACGCCCGCGGAATTGGAATCTATCCCGCTTAATGCGTACATGTAAAAGCTCTATGGGACCGGCGCCGGTTCCATAGAGCTTTCTGTCTGGGGATGGCAAAAAAACGGGCGAAAGCGCAAGGGAAAAGCGGTGGACTTTTGCCCGGCGCGGGCCTATACTGATGCTGTAAACAGGAAAGGAGTACAAAACTATGCGTTTAGGAAACAGGCTGTTCCACGCAAGAAAGAAGCATGGGCTTTCCCAGGAGGACGTGGCGGGAAAGCTGGGCGTCAGCCGGCAGACGGTGTCGAAGTGGGAGACAGACGAGACGCTGCCGGACATCCGGCAGGCGAAGCAGATGGCCCGGCTCTATAATCTGTCTCTGGACGAGCTGATTGAATTTGACGTGGACCTCCAGGAGATTCAGGAGGCCATTGAGCGGACCAGCGCGGAGCTGGAGGAGAAAATCGACTGGACCAGCGCGTGGGGGAAAAAGTATCCCATTCTGCTCAGCTACCAGAAGGAGGTCAACGCGGCCAACTTCGCCGCCAGATTGAGCATGATGCTGGAGGAACTGAAGCATGACTATGGATATACGGATTTGGACGCCTTCCTGGTGTTAAAGGACATTCTTGGGAAGCTATGGACGAACCGTAAAAAGTAAAGGGAGGGGCCGGGAATCATTCCCCGGCCCCTGCTTTGCCGAATTCTGTGGGAGTAGTAATCTTGGGATGTATTGTGTAAAGGGTGGTTTCACCATCCAAATACACATTGGCTGACGGTTCATTTGTGGCAGAATGACACAGGCTGGAAAGGCGGTGATCGACCAGCAGGAGGGAACCGAAGCGGGAGCGTCCGGGGGTGACCTGGGCGCTCCGTTCTCTTTGTCGGCCCTCTGCTAAGAGCGCACTTACTCACCACCCGCAAGCTGGTGGTGGTATGGCCTTCGGCCATCGTGCGCCCTCCGGGGTTTGGCTCCGCCATCAGCTTTCCCCTGCCAGTATATACAGCAGACGCCAACGGCGGCTTGTGCATCGGACGCAGCCGCGCCGATCACCGGGGGC
>JAAWQS010000027.1 GCA_022800665.1 Oscillospiraceae bacterium | reverse complement strand
ATTTGAGAGTTGTCGTTTCTTTTGCTGCTGTTAATTCCTGGAAATCCTCCGCTCATCTTCCGCTTCTTCCCTTTCGTTTTTCTTTCGTCACTGCTGGGTAAGAAAACTGGCTATTGAAAAACAGAGGAAAGACTGTTATAATAGGGGCTGGCGTAGCAAATGCTATTGTGTAGGAGGATTCGTCTCCTGCATAGGGGCATGGGTGACTGCCTATCGCCCATGTCCTGCCTTATTATTTGCCTCGTTGCTGCTATCATACCACGTTTTCCTTGCTTTGACAAGTCTTTTATTTTTTGGCAAAAATTATTTCTGCCGGAAAGCAGAACCCCTCCGTCACGCTGCGCGTGCCAGCTCCCCTTTCAGGGGAGCCTTTTTTAGATTTTGCGCCCCAAAAGCCTCCCCTGAAAGGGGAGGGGGACCGCTTGCGGTGGTGGGGTTTTGCCTGCATTTTCAATTATTCTTCTGACAGGAGTTATTTCAGCCCATCTCTGGGACCAGCAGCACCTCTACAATTTCCGTAACCGCAGCGTCGGGATACAAGCGAATCTCCCAGGGACAGGGCGGAATCTCACGGGCCATTGCAGGCTCAGTGTCCTCCGTGACAGGCGGCTCTTTCTCCTCCGCTGGTTCCTCCGTCTCCACCGGCTCCTCCGGAAGAGGCGACATGGTGGAGACGGGCGGGGCCGCGTCCTCCTGCAGTTCCCGCCACAGGCTCTCCACCGCGCCAGTCACCTCCGCGCGGGGGGTGTTGTAGGAGAAGCGGGCGGTCTGCTTCTCGTGCTCCTCCCGGACGGCCAGGCGCAGCAGGTCCACCAGCGACTGGCTGTCGGAGAGTGTCATCATGGCGGCGGGGTCCTCGGTATCCTCCCGGTAGGCCATGCGGCAGGTGACGGAGGAGTACCCCGCGCCGTTTTCGTAGTCAAAGGTCAGGGAGTCCAGCAGGTAGGACCCCACCGCCGTCTCCTCCGAAACCTCCCGGCAGGCGGACTGCACCTGCAGATAGGAGCTGGCCGCGCCGTAGCAGCGGATCGTCCCCTCCTCGGCCCGCTCATCCACCAGCATCAGCAGGGAGTTGACCAGGTCCTGACGGTTCTCTGCCCGGAGAGTGTCCTCGGCGGTGGAGTCCCAGTAGCGGTCAGAGTACGGCTCCACCACGCTGTAGGAACGCTCCAGCAGTGCCCCGCAGCCAGTCAGCAGCAGGCTTATGAGCAGAACAGGCAGACATTTTTTCACAGAACGGCGCTCCTTTTGCATAGCATTCCAGCAGGTTTTATACGATTCCTTTTTAAGGAGGGCATTAAAGGCTGTCCGGGCTGTACTCGCCGAAGCCCTCGCCCAGCACCTCGTGGGCCTCGCAGACGATCACAAACGCCTTTGGGTCAACGTCCGTGACCGCAGACTTGATCGCGGCAATCTGACTGCGCTTAAACGCGCACAGCACCACCTGCTTCTCATTGCCGCTGAAGCCGCCCCGGCCCTTCAGAATCGTGATGCCCAGGTCCAGCTCCAGCAGCCGCTTCGTCATCTCCTCCCCGCTGCTGCTGATGATATACGCCATCTTCGCGTTGATGGAGCCGTATACCACCGCGTCAATCGCCAGGCTGGAGATATACATGGAAACAATGCCGTACAGCGTGTAGTTGATGTTGTGGAAGGTCATGGCGTACAGGATGATGACCGTCACATCCAGCGTCAGGCACAGCCGTCCGATGGACAGGCCCCGGAACTTGTACTTCAGCAGCCGCGCCGCCAGCTCTGTTCCCCCCGTGGTGGCTCCCACCGTCAGCAGCAGGCCCGACGATGCCCCCAGCAGGACGCCGCCGTAAATACACGCCAGCATGGAGTCCATGGGCCGGAAGGTGTACGCCATCGCCATTGCGTCCAGAATCAGGGAGCTGACCGCCACGGCGTAAAGGGAGGAAAACACGAATTTTATTCCCAGCTTCCGCGCCCCCAGGTAGAACAGCGGCACGTTCAGCACAAACACCGTGATACCCACCGGCAGCATGGGCAGGAAGCGGTTGACGATCTGGGCAATGCCGGTAAAGCCGCCCATAGAGATTTTATTGGGCTGGAAGAACCAGTTAAAGGCCAGCGCGTAAATGGCGCAGCCCGCTGTGATGACGCCGTAGGAATAGAGCTGCTGCAAAATTGGATTTTTGTTTTTCATTCTGTCCTCCGTCCGGCGGGGCCATTCACCGCACCTGCCCGCTGCCCGTGATGATATATTTATAGGAACACAGCTCCTCCAGACCCATAGGGCCTCTGGGATGGAGCTTCTGGGTGGAAATGCCGATTTCGCAGCCCAGGCCGAACTCGCCGCCGTCGGTGTAGCGGGTGGAGGCGTTCCAGTAGACCGCCGCGCTGTCCACCATCGCGGCAAAGTATGCCGCCGCGTCCGGGTCCGCTGTGACGATGGCGTCGCTGTGGCCGGTGGAGTGGGCGGAGATATGGGCGGCGGCTTCCTCCACGCTGTCCACCACGCCTACGGCCAGGATATAGTCCAGATATTCCGTGTCAAAACCGGCCTCTCCGGCGGGGACGCCGTCGATGATCCCGGCAGCCCGCTGGTCCAGCCGCAGCTCCACCGGCGGCAGGCCCGCTGCCGCCCGGTCCTCTGTCAGCCGCTGTCTCAGCCGGGGGAGGAACTGTTCCGCCGCCGCGCTGTGGACCAGACAGACCTCCGCCGCGTTGCACACGCTGGGGCGGCTGGCCTTGGCGTTTTCAATGATGTTCAGGGCCATATCCATGTCCGCCTGCACGTCCACATACACATGGCAGATACCGGTGCCGGTTTCAATGCAGGGGACGGTGGCGTTCTCCACGCAGGCCCGAATCAGGCCCGCGCCGCCGCGGGGGATGAGCAGGTCCACCAGACCGCTGGCCGTCATCAGCTCATGGGCGCTCTGGCGGGTGGTATCCTGAATCAGACTCACCAGCTCTCTGGGAAACCCCGCCTGCTCCAGTCCGCCCCGGATGGCCTCTGTAATGGCGTTGGCGGAGCGGAACGCCTCCTTGCCGCCCCGGAGAACGCAGGCATTGCCGCTTTTCAATGCCAGGGCGGCGGCGTCAGAGGTAACATTGGGACGGCTCTCATAGATAATCGCTACCACGCCCATGGGGACGGATATCTTACGGATTACCAGACCATTGGGCCGCTCCACAGTCCGCAGCGCCCGGCCCACCGGATCCGGCAGCTGCGCCACCTGCCGCACGCCGTCCGCCATACCGGCGATGCGGTCCTCTGTCAATGCCAGGCGGTCCAGCATTACGCCGCTGATGTGTGTGCTTGCGGCCTCCAGGTCCTGGGCGTTGGCGGCGAGAATCTGCTCCCGTTCGGACCACAGGCGGTCCGCCATAGCCAGCAGGGCGGCGTCTTTTTGTTCCCGGTCAGCGCACCGCAGGACCGGGCAGACGGCACGGGCGGCGCGGAGGATGTCTTGCGTTGTCATAAATGGGTCGCCTCCTGTAATTGTTTGCGCAATAAATTTGTTCTATTATAGCCTTGTTTCCGAAAATTAGCAAGAACAACTTTCCACGCCTCTGGACGCGGAAAGCCAGCCGCCTGCGCCGGACGGCTGGCTGATCCATTTGTATTGTACAGCGTCAGTTCGCTGCCAGCTCCAGATCCAGGGACAGCAGCTCTGCCGCCTCCGGCAGCGATACATAGGGTGTTCCGCGGTAAGTAAACCCGCTGGCATTCACTGTGGCGTCCTCCCTGCGCAGTTCAATCCGGGCGGGGATGACCCGGTCCGTGTTGGCCATGGGGGGCGGGTCCTTGGGGATTTCCACATCCGACCAGAACGCCTGCTCTGTTTCCAGCTTCGTTCCCTCGTCCGCATCCGGTATTCCCGGCAGCTCCAACGCGGGGAAGGACTGCCGCAGAGCTTCCGCCGGCACATAGCAGACGTCGTTCAGACGCCGGACCGGCCAATCCTGCGCCGCGCCGTCCAGCAGGACAACGCCGTCAAAAGCTTCCGACAGGGGAATTTCCCGGCAGAGCGTGTCAAAGGCTATGGCAATATCTGCGCGGATGGTGTAGGGACTGACAATGTAGCTGTAATCGCCCTGGGAAAAGGTAAACGTCCGCTCCTCCAGACCCGCGTAAACCAAGGCGCGGTTCAGAATTGTCTGGGCTTCGTCGGGAGAGATGTAGCGGTCCGGCTGGAAGCGGTTGTCCTCCTCCTCGCCGGTCAGACCCGCGCTGCGGGCAGACATCACCGCACCGTAACAGCTGCTTTCCGGGGGGACATCCGCAAAGGCTTTGGTCTCCGGACGGCAGCCCAGCAGGCCCAAAAAGTCCGTAGTCATCTCCACAAATTCGGCCCTGGTCATGCCGTGGTTGGGCGAAAAGGTGTTGACACTGGTGGGCTGCATGACGCCCGCCTCACAGAGCGTCTGGAACCGGGCGGCGTTTTCACTGTGACGGCCCAGGTCTACAAAGCCGTTCAGGGCCAGTGGCGTCCGGTCGTCATAGGCGGGGATGCCGTAGCCGTGAATGCGGGGGGCGTCCAGGGGATAGCGGTTGACGGTGACATAATCGGGCGGCTCCTTGGCGTCGTTCCGCTGTGCGGAGACGATGTCATAAGAGAGATCCAGCCGGTTGGCCAGAGCGTTGCCCTCAATGGTGTAGACATAGCCGTCCTCCACATACAGCACCAGACCCGTGTGGTTTTTGACGGACCCGGAGGGATAACGGACATTGTTGTAAAAGAAGATTACATCGCCCTGCTGGGGGATGTAGCTGTTGCCGCGGGCCATGCTCTCCTGATACCGGCCCATTTTGACAAATCGCTTCACATGATCGGTACAGGAGCAGTGCCGGGGAAATTTTTCCGCTGGGATATTGCCCTTCATGGCGCACCAGGAGACAAACATATCGCACCAATAGGAGTTGGGCAAACCATACCACTCGCCGTATTTGCTGTACTCGCCCGGCCCCTCCGCAGCGCCGACCTCCCCCAGAGCGGCGGCGACTACGTCGGCAGATTTCGCAGGAGCGGCATAGGCAGTGGAACAGAGCAGTACAGCCGCCAGAATACAGGCGGCGGCAGAACGGACCAAATGCGGCAGATTCATGGCTGAGGTTCTCTCCTTTGTAATTATAATGAAATGCCTACATACGCTCCGGCGCATCCACGCCCAGCAGCAGCAGGCCGTTTTTCAGCACGCTGCGGGCAGCGTCCGCCAGCTTCAATCGGGCGGCAAGGAGGCGGTCCTCCTCGCCTTTAATGCGGCAGGCGGTGTAGAAGCGGTGGAAGCAGCCCGCCAGCTCCACCAGGTAGCGGTTGATATGGCTGGGGTCGTAGTCCCTGGCCGCCAGGCGCAGGGCCTCGCAGAAGAGGGAGAGCTGCTTGAGCAGCGCGGTCTCCGTCTCGCTGGAGAGCAGCTCCGCGTCCGCATCTTCGATTGCAGGGACGCGGTACCCCTCGCCCTCCAGATTGCGCAGCAGGCTGCAAATCCGGGCGTGGGCGTACTCCACATAGTAGATGGGGTTCTCGCTGTCCTCCCGGACTGCCAGCCCCAGGTCGAAGTCCATCTGCGTATCCGGCTTGGCGTTAAAGAACCAGCGGGCGGCGTCCACCGGCACCTCGTCCAGCAGGTCGCCCAGGGAGATAGCTTTACCGGTCCGCTTGGACATGCGCACAACCTCGCCGTCCCGCAGCAGCTTCACCAGCTGCATGAGCACGATGTCCAGCCGCCCCGCGCCGTCCAGACCCAGAGCGTCCATGGCTCCCTTCAGACGGGCCACGTGGCCGTGGTGGTCCGCGCCCCAGATGTTGATGACGCGGTCAAAGCCCCGCTCCTCGAATTTATTGCGGTGGTAGGCGATATCGGCGGCAAAATAGGTGTAAAAGCCGTTGGCCCGGCGGAGTACGTCGTCCTTAAGATCCAGCTTGGCAATGTCCTTTTCACTCTTTCCGGCTCTGCGGCAGCTCTCCTCCAGAATACGGCTGGTGGCCAGCCACAGCGCGCCGTCCTGCTCATAGGTATAGCCCCGGCTGGTCAGCTGCTCCACCGTATCCGCCACATAGCCCCGCTCATGGAGGGAGGACTCAAAAAACCACTGGTCGTACTCAATTTTATAGCGTTTTAAGTCGCTCTGCATCTTCGGAATATTGATTTTCAGTCCAAAAGACGCCAGCGCCGCCCGGCGTTCCTCCTGAGAAACATCCCGGAGACTGCCGCCGTGCTCCTCATAAAACTGCTGCGCCAGCTCCTTGATGTCCCCGCCCTGGTAGCCGTCCGCCGGGAACTCCACGGCGTCCTCCCCCAGAAGAATCTGCAAATAGCGGGCCTCCAGGGAGGCGGCGAATTTTTCAATCTGATTTCCCGCGTCGTTGACGTAGAACTCCCGCCAGACGTCCGCGCCTGCGGCCTCCAGCACAGCGGCCAGGGTGTCGCCCAGCACGCCGCCGCGGGCGTTGCCCATGTGCATGGGGCCGGTGGGATTGGCGGAGACAAACTCCACCATGATTTTCTGACCCCGCAGGGCATCGGACCGGCCATACGCCGGACCCTCCCCGTCAATGGCGGCGAGGACGCCGGCATACCAGCCGCCGCCCAGACGGAAATTCAGGAATCCCGCGCCGGCAATCTCAACGGAGGTAAAATAACTGCCCTCCAGATGCATATTTTCCATCAGAATCCCTGCGATCTCCCTGGGATTCTTCTTCATTGCCTTCGCTGCAGCCAGGGCAAAGGTGGTGGTATAATCCCCGTTGGCGGGGTCCTTGGGAATCTCCACGCCGCAGCGGACCGCCACGCCTGCCGGCAGACTGCCGGCCTCCGCTGCAGCCCGGTATGCGCCTTCGGTCAATGCCAGCGCCTGGTCCTTGGCCTTCTGTATCATGTTCACCATAGCTCTTTACCTCATACTCTCCCGTACACGTATTTTGAATTGATTCATCCCCGTGACCTGGTGGTCCACGGCAATGGTATACTTAATCTCCATAATGCCTCCGTGGGCGTCGAGGCGGTAGTGGAGGCTGGCGGTGGAGACGTCCACCAGCATACTCCCCCAGGGGGTCTCATACACGGAGCTGTTGCGTTTCCCCTGCTGGAAGACCATCTGGGAATTGACTGCGCCCTCCCTGGTGAGCACAACGGTGTCTCCCTGCACGGTGAAGCGGGTGGTAGTCCCCTCCATGCCGGTCAGCTCTGTCTCCTGATACTCCAGCACAATCTCGCCGTCGTCGCCGCTGACCATGGTACCCTCGGTCATCAGCTCGGTTTCCTCCGGCTCTGCGCTGTCGTAATACTGTATCCCACGGACAAAAAGAACAACCTGTTTTTCCTTCATAAAGCAACGATCTCTCAATACTGTGAAATGTCAATCTGCTGGGCCTGGATTGCGGAATCCTCTCCCAGAAAGAGGGAGGCCAGCCGCTGGAAATCCGCCGCCCGGTCGCTGGTGTAGCAGCTGACGCCGCCGCCGTCATCCGACAGGGCATCCTGTTCCGTCAGCAGCGCCTGGAGCGCGGACGCCGACTCTGCGCCGGAGTCCACCAACGCCACCTCCGGCCCCATCACCTGGCTGATGACCTCCGTCAGCAGTGGGTAGTGGGTACAGCCCAGCACCAGGGTGTCCACGCCCTCCTCCCGCAGAGGGAGCAGGTACTCCTCCGCCACCAGCCGGATGACCGGGTCCTCCGGGCGGCAGCGTCCTTCCTCCACCAGAGGGACGAACAGGGGGCAGGGGTGGCTGAAGACGGTAATATCGCTGTCCAGAGCTGTCAGGGCCTGCTGGAATGCGCCGCTGGCGACCGTAGCCCGTGTGGCCACCACGCCTACCCGTTTGCTGCGGGTCAGGGCGGCGGCCCGGCGGACCGCCGGTTCCACTACGCCGATAATGGGAATATCATTTTCCGCCTGGAGCTGGGGCAGGCAGTTGCTGCTGACTGTGCCGCAGGCAATGACAATGGCCTTCAGGTCAAACCCGCGGAGGAAGCGGGTGTCCTGCCGGGCGTATTTAAGAATCGTGTCCCGGCTGCGGTTGCCGTAGGGGACACGGGAGGTATCGCCGAAGTATATAATGTGTTCGCAGGGCATGAGGCCGCGGAGCCTGCGCACAGCGGTCAGCCCGCCGAAGCCGGAGTCAAAGACCCCGATGGGACGCTTGTTCAAAGCCGTAAACCTCCTTTCAGCCCGCCTGCTGGAACGGGCTGTGGGTAGCTCTACTATTGTACTATGAATTTTCACCAATCTCAAGTAAAATTTTGGTCTATTTGCCCTGTATTTTCTGTGGAATTTTTCGTGGAATTCTGTTATACTCTAGCTACTGATTATTATAATGCGGACATTATGCCGGGAGGAGGTTTATCATGGAGCTGCATCTGACAGAAAAGCAATACCGCCGTCTGCTGGATTTGGTATACATAGGCAATTGGGTACTGAATTCCACCCGTGGGGAGGATCGGATCCGGGACTATGACCAGGTGGAGAGCGTCGTATTTTCCCACTGTCTGGACCACGGTATGGCGGCTCTGGTAGAGCTGTATGACGGAGAGGCGATTCCATCCCGCGCTTTTGCGGAGGGCGGGATTCATGAGGCGATCATGGCCTATGAGGATGTGACCTTTTTTGAGATATTGGCTGAGGAGCTGGCCCTGCGGGATTTGGACGCGGAGCGGGCTACCATTGATAACTATGACGAGGTAATGGAACGGATGGAGCAGTACATGGGTGAGTTCGAAGCCCATGGAACGGATCATATCAATGTAGATTTGGAGTAAGTCAGATGGATGAGCTGGCTGCTTTTGCCGCCGGGAGGACGGCAGAGGGGGGAATCGGTTCGGCTTTTTTGTTTGCGTCCTCTGACTGTTGTGCAGGCATACAAAAATTAGATTCTTTCTCGAAATGTGTTGAACTCGCTTTGCTTTTATGCTATTCTGTAGTTGTTATACAGGTTCTGGACAATTGACAGAGATGGGAAGGAGTTCGCATGAACATCGAAGAAAAGATTTTACAACTGCTGGAAAAGCAGGGGGAAATGATCGGTCAGATCAATGACCGTCTCGGCAGGCTGGAGGACCGGATGGATCGGTTGGAAGGCCGCATGGACCGGATGGAAAGCCGTATGGATAAACTGGAAGGTCAGATGGACCGACTGGAAAGCCGGATGGATAAACTGGAAGGCCGCATGGATAAACTGGAAGGCCGGATGGATAACCTGGAGGGCCGGATCGACAAGCTGGAGACCTCCCAAGCGGCGATGCAGGCGACGCTGGATGAACACACTGCAATGCTGAAAAATCTTGACGAGCGTTCCTTGAAGTCTGCGGTTCTTCTGGAGACCGAGGTCCCCCGCAAATTCAACTTGCTGTATGAGGGACACAGTGTCATTATGGAAAATATGCGCGGGCTGGCTGAAAAGAGCCGTGTGGAAGCCTTGGAGGATGATGTGGCTATGATGAAGGATTCCATTAAACTCCTGCGCATTGAGGTAAACGCGCTGCAAAAAGCGCAGTAACTCCTATCTCTGTAATTCTGAAGAATAAATAAAACGGCCTCCGGCGCAGATTCAGCGTCGGAGGCATCTTTTTATTCACCGCTGCATTCCTTCAGCCAGCGCTCAATTTCCGCCAGATTTTCCCGCCGGACGGCGTCGAAGGAGACCGACACCAGCCGCAGGGCTTCCTCCTGCCCCTGCCTGCGCAGCATAGCCCGCATTCCGGCCATCATGGCCCGGTCCACTGCGCCCATGCGTGCATAATCCAAGCCGCCCCGGCAATAAAAGCTGCGGATTTGCGTCTGACCGGCAAACAGCTTTTCCATGGTCTGTGCCAGCTCCGGACTGTCCGCCGGGGACGCGCCTACCGCTACTGCAGCGGCGCGCTTCCCGGCAAGCTGCTGCTTTTTCAGCCACGGCAGGCCGCGCATGGTTCCGGCGTACAACCCGCCAACCAGAATGATTGTATCAAATGCGTCCAGATGGAGCGCACCCCGTTTTTGGTAGGGCAGAATCTCCGCCCCGGTGTCCTCCGCCAGCCACTGGGCGTAGCGTTGGGAAAAGCCGGTTTTGCTGCAATATATAATGACAGTATGCGTCATACCATGTGCCCCCTTCGATAATTTTTGAGAAACTGCTCTACATGGACCCGGATCGCTGGCCGGGCTTCCTCCAGACTGTCGCAGGTGTGGAGCAGCAGATAGATCGGGCTGTAAAACTCAATTGCCACCGCCTCCGGGTCCTCCCGCCGCAGCTCGCCGGAATCCATCAGATGCTGAAACAAATGCTTCTGGAACTCTACGCAGTAATCCCGGTAGAGCTGGCGGTAGATGGCGCGGCAGCGTTCATCCCGATATTGGCTGATGAGCAGCAGGCGGCGGAAACGGACATTCCAGGCATCCTCGAAAAAATAGCGGAAGGTCAGCTCAATCAGCTCCTGGAGCCGGTCCAGGCCAACGCCGTAATACAGTGACAGGTCATCTTCCTCTGTTCGTTTTGTCAAGCACAAAAGGGAGCGGCCACGCTTTAATGACCGCTCCCTGTATCCATCGTTTCTCAGATGCGCAGGTCCACCCACAAATCCGTATACAGCTGGAGTGTCTCGCTGGGGAGGTTCAAATATGCCTCGCAGTTCTCCAGCACCTCTTTCGGCGCGGCCATGACCTGGAACAGTTCCTCGTCCAGAGGCTCGCCGTTGTTTTCCTCATAGTAGGCCGGGTACTTCTCCAACGCCTCGGCGTTAGGGGATGCATACCAGATAAAGTCCATATTGGCCAGACAGGCATCCGTGGAGCAGATGAAGTTGATCCACTCCATAGCCTCCGTCTTGTGCTCCGCGTCCTTCAGCACGCACATGGCGTCCACAAACCAGTTGCTGCCTTCCTTCGGCACGACAAACTGCAGGTCGCTGTTATTGCTGTGCATGGAGAGGAAATCTCCGGCATAATAGGTGCAGATGGCCGTCTCTCCGGCCTCCATCTTATCATACAGCTCATCCATAAAGAAGCCCTGATAGACGCCTGCATCCCGTGCATCTGCGATGAGCTTGTACGCCTCGCGAATCTCAGCCTCATCCGTTGTATTGACGGAGTAGCCCAGGTACAGCAGAGCCGCGCCGATGGCATCCCGCGGATTACCGATCATGCCCACCTGTCCGGCGTACTTCGTGTCAAAGAGGGCGGACCAGCTGTCGATCTCGCCGCCAACCAAAGTCGGGTTATAAATGATTCCCAGAGTACCCCAGGTATAGGGGACGGAATACTTGTTGTCCGGGTCAAAGGACAGGTTTTTATACTGGCTGTCGATCTTCTCATAGTTGGGGATCAGACTGAAATCCAGCTCCGCCAGCATGTCCTCCGCAATCATCTGACCAATCATATAGTCGGAGGGAACGATGACGTCGTAGTCGCTGCCGCCCTGTTTGATGATGGCGTACATAGTCTCGTTGCTCTCCGCCGTCTGATAGTTCACCGTGATGCCGGTTTCCTTCTGGAACTGCTCGATCAGGTCAGGGTCAATGTTCTCCCCCCAGCCGCAGACGTTGACCACCCGGTCTTCGTTCCCGCCGCCGGAGGAACAGGCGGTGAGGGTCAGAGCCAGCGCGAGGATAAGGACAAATAATTTTTTCATTTTCGTGTAGTACCTCCCAAAGTGAAAAGTTATTTTTTCTGCTCCTGCTTCGCCTCTCGGACATTGACAATGACGAGCAGTGTGAGAACAACGACAAACAGCAGCGAGGACACCGCGTTGATTTTCGGGCTGATACGCCGCTTTGTCATCCCGTAGACCACCATAGCCAGTGTAGAGGTGGTGGCCCCGGCGGTGAAGTAGGAGATGACGAAATCATCCACGCTCATGGTAAACGCAATCAGCGCGCCGGATACAATCCCCTGCCGGATCTCCGGCAGCACCACTTTCCAGAACGCCTGCATCCATGTGCAGCCCAGGTCCTGAGCTGCGTCGATGAGATTCTTGTCCATCTGCCGCAGCTTCGGCATGACGGACAGGATTACATAGGGGATGTCGAAGGTCAGGTGCGCAATCAGCAGCGTAGCAAAACCCATGTGCAGCCGGGTGGGCAGCTGGAAGCCCATGGAGTTCAGCCAGCCGGCAAAGTCTTTCCACACGCCGAAAAATGCCACAAACAGCAGACAAAGGCTCACGCCGGTGACAATATCCGCATTGGTCATGGGGATGTTGTTGACGGTCATCAGCGGTCTTCGAATCCGCTTCTTCATGTTGAAGAAGCCCACCGCCGCCAGGGCGCCAACTACAGTGGCAATGGCGGTAGCCAGCAGAGAGACCAGGAGGGTAGTCCCGATGGCGCTGGTAATCTCTCTGTCCCGGAACAGCTCCACGTACCAGTCCAGGGTGAAGCCCTGCCAGACGGTGCGGCTCTTGGAGTCGTTGAACGAGAAGACAATCAGTACAAAAATAGGCGCGTACAGAAACAGGAACACCAACGCCATGAAAAACTGGTTCAGCTTGGACGTTTTTTTTGTCATCACAGCATCACCGCCTGTTCCTCACCCTCGCCGAAAAAGTTCATCACCGCCATGCAGACCACGACAATCACCATCATCACCAGCGCAATCGCGGAACCCAGGTAGGGATTGTAGGCCGTGCCAAGAAACTGCTGTTCAATAAGGTCTCCCAGCAGCAGCTCATTGTTGCCGCCCAGCAGCTTGGAGATGGCGAAGGTGGACACCGACGGTACAAACACCATCGTCACCCCGGACAGCACGCCCGGCAGACTCAGGGGGAAAATGACCTTCCGGAACACACCCGCGGAATTGGCCCCCAGGTCCCTGGCCGCTTCGATCAGGCTCACGTCCAGCTTCTCAATGACGGAATAGATGGGCAGAATCATGAACGGCAGGTAGTTGTATACCATGCCCAGCACCACCGCGCCCTGGGTGTTAATCATGCGAAAATATTCAATATTTGTTCCGAAGATACTGTTAATGAGCTGAAAAAGGCCGATTGCTTCAAAAAAGCGGTTGAGCAGCCCGGTATTTTCCAGAATGGACATCCAGGCGTAGGTCCGCAGCAGGAAGTTCATCCACATGGGCAGCATGACCAGCATCATGGCAATCCGCTGAAACCGCGCGGTCTCCCGTGAGATCATGTAGGCTACAGGATAGCCGATAAGCAGACAGATTACGGTGGCGATTATGGCCAGCTTAAAGGACCGGGTGAACACCACTGCATAGGTCTCCATGCGGGAAAAATTCTCCAATGTAAACCCGCCGTCCGCTGCGGAAAAGGCGTAAATCACCACCATCACAATGGGGGCCAGCACGAACAGGGCCAGCCACCCCACATAAGGTACGGCAAAAGCGGCCCGTTTATTCCCCATGTCCGCCCTCCTCCTCCGGCTCAAACACATCCATTTCGTCGTATTCCTCCGAATAGGAGCTGTAGTCGCCGAACATGCCGGAATACTGGCTCTTGTGCATGATATGGATGTCGTCCGGGTTCAGGATAATGCCGATTGCCTCCCCTTCGGGGTGGTAATCCGTGGTTTGAATCAGCCACTTGAAGCCCTTGAAATCCACGATGGTGTCATAGTGGACGCCCTTGAAGGTGACGGACGTGACCGTCCCCTTCAGCTGACCGCTCTCCACCGGCACGATATCAATGTCCTCAGGCCGGATAACCACGTCCACCGGCTCTTTGGGCGCAAAGCCCTTGTCCAGACACTTGAATTTCCGGTTGAAGAATTCCACCACGTAGTCCTCATGCATAATGCCGTCCAGAATATTGCTCTCGCCGATGAAATCCGCCACAAAGGCATTTTTCGGCTCGTTATAGATGTCCTCCGGCGTACCGATCTGCTGAATCTTCCCCTGATCCATGACCACGATGGTGTCGCTCATAGCCAGAGCCTCCTCCTGGTCGTGGGTCACATAGATGAAGGTGATTCCCAGCTGCTGCTGGATGCGTTTCAGTTCGCTCTGCATATCCTTGCGCAGACGCAGGTCCAACGCGCCCAGAGGTTCGTCCAGAAGCAGGACCTTGGGGCGGTTCACCAGCGCACGGGCAATAGCCACCCGCTGCTGCTGTCCGCCGGACAGCTCCGTCACCCGCCGGTGTTCGAAGCCCTTCAGGCTCACCACCTCCAGCATTTCCAATACCCGCTGTCGGATTTCATCCTCTGGAATTTTGACTTTTTTCTTTCTGCCGCCCTCCTCCACGGTCTTGGGAATCCGCAGTCCGAAGGCCACGTTTTCAAACACATTGAGGTGCGGAAACAGGGCATACCGCTGGAAGACAGTATTCACCTGCCGCAAATGCGGCGGAATATCATTCATCCTCACACCGTCGAACAGCACTTCGCCAGAAGTGGGCATAATAAAGCCGCCAATGATGCGCAAGGTGGTGGTCTTGCCGCAGCCACTGGGTCCGAGCAGCGTGAGGAATTCACTGTCATTAAAATATAGATTGATGTGATCGAGAACCAGCTCGCCGTCAAACGCCATGCAGCAATCTACAAGGCGAATCAACTCTTTGGACATTATCCTCCCCCGTCCTTTTTCCAAAATTTTTTGCCGGAGCCGGAAACAAGCTCCAACATAGCAAAATGACCTGCTTTCCCTGAAGCGTTTTCCCACAGGGAAGCAGGCAAGGATACTATATATGTTTTGTGTCGAATTGTCAATGATGAATTGCAGATTTTTTCAATTTTGCATGAGTAAACAAATCCTGTATGCCAATGTCCGGCTTTGTTTGACAGAACCGATTATCTTTCACAGAATAAGTCCGGTTTTTTTCTTTTTTCCGGGAGCGTCTCCGTCCCGGCGGTAAAATAGGACTCGTCCTGAAACTCGGTCATGGTGGACCAGTAACGCTGGGGCATATTGGTCCGGCGTTGGCGGGGATTGTGACGCTCTTTAATCTCAATGGTGTCATAGAATCGCTTCCAGAGCCGGCGGTACTGGGCCTCGGCGGCGGAGGGGGCGGCCATCTGAAAGCTGTCCAGCGGCAGAATCGCCCACTGTCCGGGCTTGTGGACCAGAGCCTCCCGGTGGGTGCGGTCGTAGAGGAGGAACGTCTCGTTGTACATCCGGTCGCAGAAGTGGAAGCGCAGCAGGGGGAGAACCCGGTTTTTCGGACGGATTTCCCCGGCCAGCATACCCTCGAATTCGGAGAAGCGGACGAAGCCCTTGAGCAGATGGACCTCGCCGTCCAGGTGGCGGACGGCCTTGAGCAGCGGCAGCACCGCCTCGTCGCTGAGCTGACGCAGAAGGGGCTGTCCGATGTCGTAGAGGGCGCGGATAAACTGGTAGAGAATCTTTTCACGGTCCGGCACGCAGGTGAGAAAGCCCTTGACAACCAGCTCCTTTGCGTAGGGGTCGATCTTTTCCAGGCTGACCAGAATCCGCTGTGCATGGCGGGCGTCGGTCCCCACCCAGCGGGCGGGAAAAAGGGAGTGTTCCAGATGGGCCTCGTCCTGAAACTGGGCGGGATACTCCTTATATACATAGCTGTCAAACACACAGCAGAGAAAGCCTTCAAAGCTCCCGTCGTAGCGGAAAATCACACTGGGCATTCGCATTGTCTTTCCACGCCTCCTGTCAAAACAGCGACAGCTGATCCATCTCCGGCTGTGGCAGAGCGGTCCGCTCCGCCGCAATCAAATTCCGCAGGATGCTGTCCTGCCCCATGCGCAGGCCGTCCAGAATTCTGCCCTTGCAGGTAATAAAATACTGGGCCCGCTTCATCACCACGCCAATCCGGCGCAAATCCTCATGCTCCAGTTTCCTGGCCCGGCGTGCGTACAGAATCCGCCGCACCGACGTCACCCCCATCCCCGGTACCCGCAGCAGCGAATCGCGGTCCGCCGTGTTTACCTCCACCGGAAAGAATTCCGGATGGCGCAGCGCCCAGCTGCACTTGGGGTCAACCAAGGGGTTAAAATTGGGGTTGTCCTCGTCCAGCAGTTCCTCGGCCCGGAAGCCGTAGAACCGCAGCAGCCAGTCCGCCTGATACAGCCGGTGCTCCCGCAGCAGGGGCGGCTTGGTGTCGATGGAGGGCAGGAGCGTGTTCTCCACAACCGGCACATAGGCGGAGAAAAAGACCCGCCGCAGCCGGTACTGATCGTACAACGCCTGGGACAGCGACAGAATATGACGGTCGGAGTCCGGCGTCGCACCGATAATCATCTGCGTGCTCTGTCCCGCCGGGGCAAACCGGGGCGTATGGCGATACTTGACCAGATCCTCTTTATTCTCCTGCAGCGTACTGGCAATCAACCCCATGGGCCGGAAAATCGCTTTCCGCGTCTTGTTCGGCGCCAGGGTCTTCAGGCCGTTCTCCGAAGGCAGCTCAATATTTACGCTCAGCCGGTCGGCCAGCAGTCCCAGCCGCGTGACCAGTTCCGGGGAAGCGCCGGGGATGGCTTTTGCGTGGATATAGCCGTTGAACCGGTGGTGATTGCGCAGCAGGTCCAGGCAGCGGATCATCCGCTCCGTAGTGTAGTCCGGACTTTGCAGCACGCCGGAGGAGAGAAACAGGCCCTCGATATAATTGCGCCGGTAGAACTGGATGGTCAGATCCGCCAGCTCCTCCGGCGTGAATACAGCCCGCCGGGTATCGTTGGAGCAGCGGTTGACACAATATTTACAGTCGTAGATGCAGCAGTTGGTCATCAGCACTTTCAGCAGCGTCACGCACCGTCCGTCCCCGGAAAAGGTGTGGCAGCATCCGGCGATGGAAGAGGAGGTGTTGCCAATGGCGCCCTTTCGGTGGCCCCGCTGTGCGCCGCTGGATGTACAAGCTGCATCGTATTTTGCCGCGTCCGTCAGGATGGTCAGCTTATCCATGATATCCACCGGCAGCCCCCCTGTTCCAAAACAATCGTTCTGCATATAATATAGAACAAATGACCGATTTTGTCAAGAGGGGATTTTTGTAGATCCTTGGAAGAGCGTGCAATGCTGTAATCGAAAAAGGACCGGACCTCGCTGAAGATGTATGGAACGACTGTCAGAAACATGATGCCAATGATGAACTTTTTGCCAATGAACATGGAATTGTTTATATTATTGTGCCGTATTGCGTTGGAAGATTTCAACGAGGGGAATTGACAAAACACCCGGTGCAGCAGTATAATAAAGCATGTTTTACTCCTGTAAAAATACTGTTATTCCAAAAATTTCCAATCCCCATCAGAAAAGGACGCTACCATATGAACAACCGAGACCTGGCCGCCAACGTAGTGGCGGAAGTCAAAAAAGTCATCGTGGGCAAGGACGCCATTCTGTTCCGCGTACTGGCGGCGATTCTGGCCCAGGGACATATTCTGCTGGAAGATATCCCCGGCGTAGGAAAAACCACCCTGGCCCTGGCCTTTGCGCGGGCGTTGAATCTCCAATTCAGCCGGATGCAGTTCACCCCCGACGTCATGCCCTCTGACATCACCGGCTTTTCCATCTTCAGCAAAGCCACGGGGAAAATGGAGTACCAGCCCGGCGCAGTGCTCTGCAATCTCTTTCTGGCCGACGAGCTGAACCGCGCCACCAGCCGCACACAGTCCGCCCTTC
Organism: Oscillospiraceae bacterium; assembly: GCA_022800665.1. Classification (GTDB taxonomy): domain Bacteria; phylum Bacillota; class Clostridia; order Oscillospirales; family Oscillospiraceae; genus Pelethomonas. Next base: position 18,692 of record JAAWQS010000027.1, on the reverse strand, counting down.
TGGAAGCCATGGAGGAGGGTCAAGTCACGGTGGACGGTGTTTCCCACCGGGTCCCGGACCCGTTTCTGGTCATTGCCACTCAAAATCCCGTGGGCGCGTCCGGCACCCAGAAGCTGCCGGACTCCCAGCTGGACCGCTTCCTGCTGCGGCTGTCCATGGGCTACCCCTCGCCGGCGGAGGAACTGGAGCTGCTCAAACGGCGGCAGTACGGCGGCGGAATGGACGGCGTGTGTCAGGTGGTCAGCCGGGAGCAGCTGCGGCTGCTGCGGGAGGAGGCGGGCCGGGTCCATGTCAGCGAGGCAGTGCTGCAATATATAGTTCAGCTGGTCAACGCCACCCGGAACCATCCCCAGCTGATGCAGGGAGCCAGCCCGCGGGCAGCTCTGGCGGTCATGTCCGTCAGCCGGGCGGTGGCGTTCCTGCGGGGCAGAGACTACGTCATCCCGGAGGATGTGCAGTGCATCTGGACGGACGCCATTGCCCACCGTCTGCTCCTGGCCCCAGGGCTGAGCGATGCGGCATCCCCCCAGTCCATCTCTGCCGAGACGCTCCACAACACCCCGGCCCCTAAAGTCCAATGAAGCTCACGCTGTGGGCCAGGCGGGCCGTCTATCTGTGCGCTCTGCTGACCGCTCTTGCCGGTCAGATGTTTGATGTGGGCTGGATCTTCCACTACATATTTTTCCTGACGCTGACGCTGCCCCTGCTCAGCCTCCTGCTGAGTCTGCCGGGGATTCTGGGACTGCGCCTGCGCCTTGCCGCCGCCGGACACCAGACGCCCCGCAATATGCCCGCCTCCTGGTCCCTTACCGCCGGGAACCGCTTCGGCCTGCCGGTCAGCTGCGTCACCGGGCGGGTCCGGCTGCGCTGTGCTTTCACCGGCGAAAGCAGCAGCTTTCCTGTGAGCCTGCGGGGGGCTGCGCCCGGCGTGTCCGCCTCCTGGAATGTGGTGACTTCCCACTGCGGGCTGGTGGAGTGCAGCGTCAGCCGCCTGTGGGCCTGGGACTGTCTGGGATTGCTTGCCTTTCCCCTCCGGTCCTTCCCGGCGGATACGCTGCTCATCGTTCCGCTGCCGGAGGAGCCGCGCCGTCTGGTCCTGCCCGGCAGCAGCGGCAATACCGTACCCGTCCCCAAGGGCAAGGCGGCAATCGGGGAGGACTACGAGCTGCGGCCCTACCGGGAGGGGGACGCGCTGCGGAGTATTCACTGGAAGATGTCCGCCAAGCGGGACGAGCTGGTGACGCGGGAGCTGCTGGCCGAAAAGCGTCCCCTGCCCATCCTCACCTTTGACCACTTCGGAGACCCGGACACCTTAGACCGTGTCCTGGACCGGCTGGCAGGCTGCAGCCGCGCTCTGCTGAAGCGGGAGCAGCCCCACGCGGTGCGCTGGCTGGAGCCGAAGACCGGCGCAGTACGGGAGTACGCCGTGGGCTGTGAGGAGGACTGGCTCCGCTGTCTCACCGCCATTTTCCGGGACCCTGTGCCGCCGGAGGGTATCCGGACCGGCTCTTTGGGAAATGGCGGGGATGATTTCTTTCAAATCCACATCACAGGAACAGGAGAATCCCCATGTCCAGAACTATAAAATCCGCCCTGCCGCTGCTGCTGGGGAACATCTGCCTGCTGTTCCTGCTGCTGGCGGGAGGGTTCTTTTCCTTTGCCTCCGCCTACAGCCTGGAGGTCGAAACCGCCCTGCTGCTGGCAGGGTGCGCGGCCTGCTCCATACTGTTTGCAGTCCTCTGGACCGTCCCCTACGGCGGCTGGGGCGCACTGGCCCTGCTGGGTCTGGACGCCCTGGCTGTCTGGCGGGGCTGGGAGCGGCTGGAACCGGCGGCGGCTGTGTTATGGGAGGCGGCCTCCGGCGGCGGCGAGGCGTTCCAGAATGCTCTGCGGCAGCTGCAATACTCCGGAGGGACCGTGATGCCCGCCCTGCTGTTGCTGCTGGCCGCGCTGTCCTTTTTGCTGGGCTGGCTGGCGGTGCGGGAGCGGTGCTGGCACTTGCCGGCAGTGTTGGTGGTGACGCCGCTGCTGTCTGCAATGATGGCCGGCACACTGCCGGACCTGCTCCCCCTGCTGGCGGAGACTGCCGGGTGGGGGACCCTGCTGCTGACCAGCCTCTACAACCGCAGGGACCAGGCCAGTCTGGGAAAAGGGCTCTGGCTGAGCCTGGGGGGTATGACGGCGATGCTGCTGCTGCTTTTGGCCCTGATGCCACAGGAGGGGTACGAGAGGCCGGAGTGGGCCACCCATGCCCGCAACCAGGTTGTTGAGACTGTAAACCGGGGCTTTACTGCGTTCTGGAACGGTGGGGACGGCGGCAGTATCTGGAATCTGGATTTTGGCGTATCCGCACCAGCTAACGGCGGCAGCATCGACGGCCAGGTGGATTTGACCCAGGCCGGACCGCGGCGGTACTCCCGTCAGACTGTGCTCCAGATCATCGGCGGAAAGCAGGGCAGGGTCTACCTGCGGGGCGGGTCCTCCGGGGTCTACACCGGCACCAGCTGGGAACCCCTGCATGAGAGCGAATACGGAGAACTTCCATATGCGCCGGAGACGTTTCCTGCGCGGACTGCGCCGGACGAGGCGCTGTCGGAAACGCTGACCATCAAGCACGTGCGGGGCGGGGGGAAGAACGCCTATACGCCGTATCGGTTTCTTGACTTTCCCGACGAACTGGCGCGCACCGTCCTCGACAGCGGCGCACAGCGGCGCATGGACGAATATCAGGTCGCGTACATCCCCGGCGGACCGATGGACGACACATACATCCCTTTGACCTCAGGTGTGGCGTCGTGGGAGAAGCGGTATAGGGAGTTTGTTTACAGCCGGTATCTGGACGTGCCGGAGGCGGCGCGGCAGGCTCTGACCCAGCTGAATCAGCTGGCTCTCTCGGCAGAGAATTTCTGGCCTTCCGAACTGGAACCGAAGTATCAGGAACGCGCATTCCAGGCCATGTGCACGGCAAAGCGGCTGGAGCAGGCGGCGGTTTATGACCTGAACGTTTCCCCCATGGAGCCGGGGGAGGATTTTGTCACCCACTTTCTGGAGGAGGGCCGGGGCTACTGCGTCCACTTCGCCACCGCCGGGACGCTGCTGCTGCGGCTTGCGGGCATCCCCGCCCGGTATGTGGAGGGCTATGCCCCCTGGATCGGGGAGGGGGAGGTGTCCGACGTGCGGGACAGCGACGCCCACGCCTGGGTGGAAATCTATCTGGACGGCTATGGCTGGTATCCCGTAGAGATGACCCCAGGCCGTCAGGGGGAGCGGGCGGATATGGCCGCGCCGGAAATTTTGCAGACAGAAACTCCTCCCCAGCTGCCGGAGGAAGAACTGCCGGAGGAAGAGGAGGAGCTGGACAACAGCAAGCCGGAAACATCGGAACAGACAGAAAAAGAATCGACTGCCGGCGGCGGGGACACGCCGGAGAAGCAGAGGGACTACAGCTGGCTTTGGAAAACGGCGGCGGCGCTATTTGCGCTGTCCGTACCATTTGCCGCGTACCGGCTGGCGCGGCTGGTGGGGAAACGCCGGCGGGAGCATCCGGACACCAACCGGTCCGTGATTTACGCCTATCTGCGCTATCAGCGGTTTTTGAAGCACGGCGGTCCGGAGGAGCCGGAGCTGGAGGAGCTGGGCCGAAAAGCGAAGTTCAGCCAGCACAAGCTGACCGAGGAGGAGCGGGCGGCGGCGTGGAGATGCGCCGCTCATGCGGCGGAGGCGTGGAGAAACGGGCTGCGTCTGGGGAGGAAAAAGAAGGGCGGATAAAAAGCGGCGTTTCTCCCCTACCGTCTACGCCGTAACGTCCATATGCGATTTTTTGACAGCTTTCGGCTTACTGGCGGACATAGCCACGTTCCATGCGGCAAGGTAGGTATCCCGTGATTCCCGCCAGAATTCCCGCTCGGCAATGGTCTGATGCTCTGTCCAGCCGCTCAGACTGCTGTAGGATGCAATACACTCGCCGTTCGGGTCATAGACCTCGGCAGTGGGGACCGTTCCGCCGGAGAGTTCGGCCCGAAAGCCCCCAGGCAGCTCCAGCGTATCGCCGGTCTGGCCGGACGCCTTCCAGAGAGAGTCCTCTGTCTGTGCGAGAATCATCTCTCTGCCGGGAGAAATATGGGCGGTCATCGCGTCCTGTTCCATAGCGCGGTAAGCCTCCCCCATACGGATACCGGCAGCAAAATCTTTCTTTGCCAGCTCCTTTACCTCCGCCATATAGACGATTCTCCAGTTGTTGTCCTCTGCGGAGCCCTGGACGGCTCCGCCCCTGACGGACGCCGGCGTATATTCGCCCGGCAATAACATTTTGTTCATGCGGATTACCTCTTTTTTCTAAAATGTCAGCAATTGGTATGTACGCCGCGCAGCTCCGACAGTCTCAGAAGACCGAGGGCGGCAAGCAGCAGTGCGCCGGCTCCGGCGGACAGGAGATAGGAGGGCCAGATTTCTGAAGCGGTTCCCCCAAACGCCAGGGACAGAGGAATCAAAATGTAGGAAATAGACGTGGAAAAGCCCAGAATCTTTCCAAGATACCTGCTGTCCACATAAATTTGCATGGTCGTCTTGGTCTGGATATTGATGTCTACTGCCAGCCATCCGACAGAAAAATTTATGGCGCAGAGTACCGCCGCCGTCCAAACGGGGTGATACGGAAACCGGGCAATCAGGGCCAGCAGCAGCATCAGCACGCCCAGTCCGCCGGTTTTGGTATACGGGTACTGGAACTCTGCTCTGCAGGGACGCTTTGTCCGTGCCAGCGCGCACAGCACGGAACCCACCGCCGTACTGCTGGTAATCAGTCCGTAACCGCTGGAGGAAATCCCCAGCGTCACAGTGACGATCAGAGGAAAAGCAACGTTGAAGCCTGCGCTGAAGCAAAAATTCCCCAGACTGTCGCCAATCATAAAGGTGCGCAGCTTTTTATCCCGGAAGATATAGGCCGGGATAGAGCCGGGATTCGTCCCCTGCGCCGCCTTTTCCTGCATCGGGCGGGGTCTGTAGCACAGAAACACCTCCCCAAAGGCGGACAGCAGAAAGGAGACAATATTGATGACCGCAAACATTTGAATGGGGAGCGTTTTGACCAGGAATCCGCCGAGGGAGGGTGCGGCGATATTGACGCCGGATGTGATAAACTGCGCCATTGAGGTCAGCTTTTTCAGGTCTTCCCCGCCATTGATTCCCTCTAGGCGGGGCAGGTGGGTGTCAATCGTGTTGTTGAATATGGCGGAGATCATGGACAGCAGAAAAATAACTGTGTAAACAGAGGCCAGTCCCATATGCAGAGGGGGGAGGACACAGACGGCGGCGCTCGCCAGATCGCACAGAACCAGGAGCCGGTTCGGCTGGCTGGTACGGTCGCTGATATATCCCGCAAACGCGGACATGATGATGGCCGGCAGATAGTTTACCAGCAGCGAAAGGCTGAAGTTCAGGCCGGAACCTGTCTCCGACAGGATGTACCAGCTCAGGGAGAAGGTAAACAATTTTGTGCCTGTATGGGACACGCCCTTGCTCAGCAGAAACAGGATTCTATTATCCATTACGTCTTCCTCCTACTGTATACATGTGTTCAGCCCGGCATTTCGTTGCAGAACACTGAAAAAATTTCTACCTGAGCGGATGGACGTGGTGTGCGGCGGCAGAGAACCCCTCCACCGCAAGCGGTCCCCCTCCCCTGAAAGGGGAGCTGGCACGCGAAGCGTGACTGAGGGGCTGTTCCCAATAGAAATAATTTGTTTCAAAAAAAAGAAAATATTTGTCAACGCGAGGAAAACGTGGTATGATAACAGCAGCGAGACAAATAATAAGGCAGGACATGGGAGATGCCAGTCCCCCATGTCCCTATGCAGGAGAATACGGCTCCTACACAATTGCTATGCCAGCCCCTATTATATCAGTCTTTCCGCCGTTTTTCAATAGCTATTTCTCTCATCTCCTACTACGGAGGACTGTTTGTTTTACAATACGGGGTTTGTGTCTGTACATATGCGGTGTGGGGGTAATTATATCCTGCACCGCTTTTTGTTTGTCTCGGCGGGAACCGGTCCGGCGGGACGCGGGCGCAAAAGCCCGCTCCCGTCCGGGGCTGCCCCGGCGAGATTTTGTGCCCCTACGGCAGAAGCCGTATGGAAGGAGAGGTATGGTAGACTACAAAAAATGTACCTGACGCTGTTCAACGCCACGGAGGATGCAATCAATACGTCAGACAGGCTCTCATCCAGGCTCAGCGAGAACGTGAGGAAACTGTACATATCCGGGCCAGCGCAGGACAAAGAATTGGAGAGCGGCGGAATGGCCGCGCCGGCTGCTACGTGAATACAGACCAAAAGGGAGGGTACCGGTTTTTCACCGGTATCCTCCTTCTCTATCGGGTCTGACCGCACCTCCGCTCAGGCAGAAAATTTGTAGATGGAGTCCCCCTCGTCATACCATCCAAATGCAAGGAGACAATTCTGTACGAAACAACAAAGTTTTTACGGGCGCCCCCAGACCTCCAGCTGCGGCACAGGGGGCTATATATTTTGTTTATGGATAGCCATAACCGCCCCTCAAAAAAGATGCTGAAATGTTTCCAGCAGTTCTGCCGCAATATCTGTCAGCGGCAGACGGCGGGATTTGATATACCCGTACTGTGCGGAGACATTGCAGTCCGCCAGCCGCAGCAGGCGGATATCCGGCCAGGACTTTCTGCTCTGAAACGCCTCCGGCAGGTCGGCAATCAGGCCCACCGCCGATGTATTTTGTATGATGCTGTAAAACAGGTTGCTGTAATTGACCTTCACCTCCCCATTGACCCGGTTCCCCAGGCCGAGGACGTGGGGCAGACAGTGGCCGGGGTCCTCGGCTGCACTGCCGTACTCTACCACGGTGAAGGGGTACAGCTCCCCCATAGAGAGAGAATCTGTCCGGTCATACAGCGGATTCTGCTTGCCGATTACTGCACAGATTGGTGCGTCGCAGATGGGATAGTAGTCGATGGCGTGGTCATTCAACCGCCGCTGAATGTTCTTCAAATAGGTAGAAACTGTACCAATTACAGCAAAATCGACCTGACAGCTCTCCACCAGTGGAAGCAAATCGCTCAAATAGGCGTAGTTTCTAAAGGAGAAATTAAGGGGGATGCCCTCATAACGCCTCACAAAATTAGCAAAGACCTGCGTGGTCCAATTGCTGTTGAGAGTAGCCACCCGCAGAGACAGCCGGACGGGATAGTCCGGGGTGTGGTGGAATTGCGCCACCTGTTCATATTCCCGCTTGATAATACGGAAGTGATCAATAACGGCGCTTCCTTCCGCTGTGGGGATGACGCCAGTGGCGGAGCGGATGAACAGAGGGAAGCCCAGTTCCCGCTCGATTTGTTTGATGGCGTGGCTGAGATTCGGCTGAGAAACATAGAGATTCCGTGCAGCCTGGCTGAAAGAGCCGGTATCCGCGATTTCCACCGCATAAAAAAATTGTTCAATCTTCACAATCTATCCCCCGTTCCGTTCTGCCTATATACACTATTTATCTATATAAATCGAAATTATATATTTGCCGCCAGAAAAAGTCAAGTGTACAATATTGACAAGCGAGAGCGAATAAAAACAGCTCAATTTATGCAAAAAGGAGGGTGTATATGGATCAGATTTCTTTTATCACAGACTATCTGGACCAGCACAGCAGGGACTATATGGAGATGAGCGACGCCATCTGGGAGTATGCGGAGCACCGTTTCCAGGAACACAAGTCCGCGGCACAGCAGCAGGCTTATCTGGCCGCGCTGGGGTTCCGCATACGGGCAGACCTGGCCGGGGAGGAGACTGCCTTTATTGCGGAATATGGCGAGGGTAAGCCGACGCTTGCGTTCTGCGGCGAATACGATGCTCTGGCCGGACTGTCCCAACAGGCCGGCGTCCCCCGGCGGGAGCCGCTGCCGGAGCAGCCCTATGGTCACGGCTGCGGCCACAATCTGCTGGGAACCGGCTGTCTGGCCGCTGCTGCGGCGTTAAAGGCGTGTATGGAGCGGGAGGGATTGCCCGGTACTGTCCGCTACTACGGCTGTCCTGCCGAAGAAAATGCGGGCGGGAAAGCGTTTCTGGTGCGGGACGGGCTGTTTGACGACTGTGACATTGCTCTGTACTGGCACCCCTTTGCCTACAACCAGGTTGTCTATGGCAGTTCCAACGCTAACTTTCGGGTTTTCTTTACCTTCCACGGTACTGCCGCCCACGCCGCCAGCGCCCCCCATCTGGGGCGGTCGGCCCTGGACGCGGTGGAGCTGATGAACGTGGGCGTGAACTATATGCGGGAGCATATGATCGACGAGGCGCGGGTCCACTACGCTGTCACAGACACCGGCGGGAACGCACCCAATGTAGTCCAGCGGCAAGCCCAGGTCCTCTATGCCATCCGCGCCCCGGAGCTGGGGCAGGTGAGGCATTTGTATGACCGGATTGTCAAAATTGCCCAGGGTGCGGCTCTGATGACGGAAACTGCGGTGGAGGTCAAGCAGGTGGCCTCCTACGCCAATATGATCTCAAATACTGTCATCTGCCGTCAGATGGAAAAATACTTTGCCCAGCTGCCCCCTGTCCAATATACCCAGGAGGAGCTGGATTTTGCCCAGCAGTTCAAAGAGACGCTGCTGGAGGAGGACCGGGAGGGGCTGGAGAACGGCGCGGCTGCGTTCTTTGGACGCAGGCTGGCACGGGAACAGCTGGCCCAGCCCATCTACACCGCTATGGCTGAGAACAACAAACATGTGGCTATGAAGGGTTCTGCGGACCTGGGGGACGTGAGCTGGAAGGTCCCCGCCGCCTATTTCTACGGCACAACATGGGCCGCCGGTACGCCGCCCCACTCCTGGCAGGCTGCGGCGCAGGGCAAGTCCAGTATTGCCCACAAGGGTATGCTCCACGCGGCAAAGGTGCTCTCCTGCGTAGGCTATGACTTCCTCACAGACCCCGGTCTTGTGCGGCGGGCAAAGGCAGAGCTTCTGGAGACTCTGGATGGGAGGGAATATGTGTGTCCCCTGCCGCCGGAGTGCAAACCGGAGGTATGGTAAACAGATCGAATCAAATGACAATTCAGGAGGAGAAATACTATGTCACAAATGACGCTATGCCTGATTCTTTTTATCCTGACCCTCATCGGCTTTGCCGTGGGCAGCAGCTATGTATCCATTACCGTGATCTCTCTGATCAGCATGATGGTCATGGTCCTCACTGGCTGTCTGGAGCCAGCTACAGCTCTGGCCGGGTTCTCCAACGGCAGCGCCATACTGATGGCCAGCATGTTCATTGTTGCGGCGGGCCTGAACCGAACCCAGATGGTCAATAAAATTTCCGGATACATCTGCCGCGTCAGCAAGGGGTCCTTTACCAAAGTCCTGGCAGGCTATGTCCTGCTCACCTGCATTCTGTCCCAGTTCATCCCCAGCGCGGTGGTGTGCTTCTGCATCGTGTTCCCCATGGCCCAGGCCGCTTGCCGGGAGATGAACGTGAATCCCTCCAGGATGATGTTCTCCCTGGGCATTACCGCCATCGGCACTGTGATTACCCTGCCTCTCAGCTCCGCTATTCAGGAGATGGCCCGGATTCAGGGATTCCTGGAGGCTTACGAGTACACGGAATACAACATGGGCATCATTGACATCACCAAGGCCAAGTTCCCCGTGATGATTGCAATTGTCCTGATGGCAATTTTCCTCATCCCGAAATTCGCCCCCGACGTTCAGTCCGGCAGCGGGGGGACGGGTCCCGCCAGTCCCAAGCAGGCGGAGCCGCTGGACCCCGTCCGGGAAGTCATCGGCTATATCACCTTTGTTTTGGTCCTTCTGGGGCTGATCTTTGCCTCCAAGCTGGGCCTGACCACCTGGCAGGTGGCCCTTATGGGCGCACTGGTCATTGCAGCCACCGGCGTACTGAGCAAGAAGGAAGCCATTGAAAATATGAACCTGAGCATGGTACTGTTGTATGTGGGTGCGCTGGGCATCGGCAACGCGCTCTCCGCCACCGGCGCGGCGGACCTCATCGGCGATAAGCTCTCCGCCATCATCCTGGGCCTGAACAACAACTATCTGGCTGGTCTGCTGTTCTTCCTGGTTCCTTTTATCCTCACGCAATTTATGCTCAATCTGGGTATTTACTCCATCTTTGTCCCCCTGTACATCATGATCTGCAAATCCATGGGAGCCAACCCGATTGGCCCCATCATGCTGTGTATGATCGCCTCCATGACCGCTTTCTTCTCCCCTCTGGCCACCGCCGCAGTTCCGGTTATGATGGGTGCGGGCAACTATAAGATGAAGGACCTGGTGAAAATGGGTGCGGTCCCGGCGGTTATCATTACCATTGTCGCTGTGGGCTGGATTATGACAATCTACCCCGTATTCTGACTGAATGGAGGAGAAACCGATGAATGAAATGACTTTTATTGCCACCGGCGACGCCTTCACCACCCGCCGCATCCCGGCGGACGGATATCCGGGGCTGGAGGAGCTGCAGGAGGTGATTGGACGGCACGATGTAAAATTCTCCAACCTGGAGATGACCTATCATGATTTGGAGGGTACCCCCGCCGCCGTCAGCGGAGGCACCTGGGCTATGGCGGCTCCCCGGTGTCTGGACGATATGAAACGGTACGGCTTCAATCTGTTCACCACCGCTAACAACCACACCGGGGACTACGGGGAGGGGGGCGCGCTGGCGACCATCCGCCACCTGCGGGAGCGGGATATGGCGTTTTCCGGCACGGGCGGCAATCTGGCCGAGGCATCCCGCCCCTGTTATCTGGAGACCCGAAAGGGCCGCGTGGCTCTGGTCAGCGCCTGTTCTACCTTCCATATTGCCAGCATGGCCGGGGGGCAGTCCGGCGAAGCTCCAGGCCGTCCTGGACTCAATCCTCTGCGCTTTGCCACGACCTACCATGTGACTGCGGACCGCTTCCGCCAGGTGCAGGAGCTGGCACAGCTCACCTATGTCAACGCCTATGAGGACTATGGCATCCAGATGGGCTACGTCAGCCCGAAGCCGGAGGGCATCGCCAACTTTGGAACCTACAACTTTGCCCTGGACGACAAATGCTGGGTGGAAACGGTCCCCCAGGAGCGGGACATGGTCCGTCTGGAACGGGAAATCCAGGAGGCCAGGCGGCAGGCCGATGTGGTATTGGTGAGCATCCACGCCCACGAGACGGACTATGACGACCTGTCCACCCCGCCGGGTTATCTGGAGAAAGCAGCCAAGCGCTGCATTGACGCCGGGGCCGCCGCGGTCCTCGGCCACGGCCCCCATGAGCTGCGGGGGATTGAGCTGTACCACGGCGGTCTGATTCTCTACAGCCTGGGCAACTTCATTTTCCAGAGTGAAACGGTATCTCTCCAGCCCTACGAGGCTTATGACAACAAGAAAATGCCCGTCGACACCCATGTGGGCGAATACATGGACAAGCGAAGCAAAAACGGTACCGCCGGTTATCCCACGCAGAAGAACATCTGGCGTTCCGTCATGGCGGCGTGGGCTATGGACGGGCGGCGGATTACCGGCGTACAGCTCTACCCCATTTCCCTGGGGATGCGCGCGTCCAGGACTTTCCGGGGTACGCCGGTTCTGACCCAGGACGATGAAACGCTGCGCTATCTGGCCCAGCTCAGCAAGCCCTTTGGTACAGACATCCGCATACAGGACGGCGTGGGCTATATCGACTTATAGATTGGGAGGAAAATGGGAATGGATCAACGGATTAAGGCGGTTGCCGGAGAATATGCTGCCGCGTGCAGCGAGGAAGCGTTGGATCTGCTGCGCACCCTGGGGAAAATCCCCGCGCCCACCCGTCACGAGGATCTGCGGGCGGTATTCTGCCGGGACTGGCTGTTGACGCAGGGGGCTGTGGATGTAACCATTGACAAGGCCAAAAATGTCATCTGTAAAATTGGCTGTGAGGACCATGAGGACATCGTAGCCTTCGCCGCCCATACAGACATCGTTTTCCCGGACATGGAGGACCTGCCCATGCGGGAGGAGGACGGGAAGCTCTACGCGCCGGGCATCGGCGATGATACGTCCAACCTGGTGAATCTGCTGATGGGGGCTAAATATCTGTTAAAGAATCAAGTCAAGCTCAAATGCGGCGTTCTGATTGTGTGCAACGCCTGCGAGGAGGGACTGGGCAATCTGGACGGCGCGAAAGAACTCTTTGCCTCCTACGGCCCCCGGATCAAAGCGTTTTACTCCTTCGACGGCTACACGCCCCAGTGCTGCAGTACTGCCGTCGGTTCTTACCGCTATAAAATTTCCTGCAAGACGGTTGGCGGGCATTCCTATATCAATTTCGGCGAGCCGAACGCTATTGAAATTATTTGCCATCTGGTGGAAAAGCTCTATCAGATCCAGACGCCTGACGAGGCGAAGACCACCTACAACGCGGGCCGTATCGAGGGCGGCACCACCGTCAATTCTGTTGCGCAGGAGTGCAGTGTGCTCTACGAGTTCCGCTCCACCTCTCAGAAATGCCTGGAGATCATGGAGGAAAAATTTCAACAGGCCGTGGAGTCCTGCCGCAATCTGGGCGGCGAGCTGACTGTGGAGCTGCTGGGGGTGCGTCCCGGCAACGGCCCGCTGGATATGGACGCGCTGCAGGCGTTCACCCGGCAGAGCGCGGACATTATCAGCAACTTCTACACAGGCGGCATTGACTATGCGGCCTACTCCACAGACAGCAACGTCCCCCTGTCGCTGGGGATCAAAGCCAACACAATCGGTACGGTTTCAGGCGCGCTGGCTCACACGCGGGAGGAGTGGATTGATATCAGCAGCCTGCCCAAAGGACTGGGGATCGTTCTGAGCCTGATGCTGCTGTATGAGGATGTGCAGTAACAGCGGCAGTATAGATGATATTGCAAAACGGGGCGGCTGAGAAAATCCCTTTTGACTTGGCGGAGGAGATATGCTATACTGAATGCAAATGCAGGGAAATTTTGCGGTAGTCTGCACAAAAGAACACAGGAGGAATCTGCCATGTCCATCCATCTGAAAATCGCATCCGATTTTGTATGTCCCTACTGCTATGTTCTGGAAGCTATGATTGAACAGCTCCGGCCAGAGCTGGACGTCGAGATCGAATACCTCCCGTTTGAACTGACAGAACCCCCGCAGCCCCAGGTAGATACCTATAACGACCCGGAACGCCGGGTCCGCTACGCCCGCGAGCTGGAACCCCTCTGCCGTCAGACCGGTCTGAAGATGTGCCTGCCGCCCCATGTGGTACCCCGCCCTTATACCCGTCTGGCATTCCAGGGGCTCTATACGGCTAGGGAGCGGGGGCTGGAGAAGGCTTACTGCCATCGGATTTTCCAGGCATATTTTGAGGAAGAGCGGGATATTGGCAGTCTGGAGGAGCTGGTATCACTTGCTGCGGAAGCGGGACTGGACCCGGATGCTTTCCGGAACGACCTGGAGAGCGGACGTTGGGAGGCGGTGGAACAGGAGGCTGTCCGCCATGCAAAGCAGGATTTGCAGGTGCGTGTTGTCCCCACCGCTTTTCTGGGTGAACACCGTCTGGAGGGCGGCGCGCAGTCCGCTCAGGAGCTGAAAGAGTGGCTGCTGGCCCATGCGGCGGCGGAATAACAGGAATTAGTGTCAGAAAGGCTGATAGCCGGTCACGTTGGTGACAGCTATCAGCCTTATTTTTCTTCTGTTGTGGTTGAGCGTTTTCTACAGATTTTCTTACGCTTTTCTCCACCGTTTCATGGTCGGGAACCAACTTCGCATCATCTTCTCCGCCTCCTCTTGGGTACCGAAGGGATGGCCGTTTTCCTCGTTGAATTGCAGGTTAAAGGCGATGATCTCGTCCATCGTGGCATTGGGGGCGGTAAAAGCCCCGTTCTGGTAGCAGTAGCGGCAGTAATCGCCGCTGAGGGAACCGTCTGCCTCAGTTCCCGCGTCTTCGGGCTTGTCCAGGGGCATACCGCAGCACTGACAAAATTTCCGGTCTTCCATTGGAATATCCTCCTTATATTGGGCGGGGCTTTCTCCCCTGCCTCTGTGCTTAGGATACGCCTCCAAACCTGACAGGGTCTGTCCAGTTTCATAGACCGCCAATAATTTTTTGCCTTCTTTTTTCAGGATATCCCTCCAATACGCCGGCGACAACACTTCCAGACTGCTGCCGAAGGACAGGAGAAAGGACAGCAGCCACTGATCCTCCAGATAAGCGCAGTCCACCAGCAGACAGCCATCCGGCTCCTGGGCGATTTGCTTTGGATGGAAGTAATCCCGCACCCGCCAGGCGGCGGAGGGCTGAAACCGCAGCTGCAGGTTCGTTTCCCGGCAGTCGCTGGGTATAGGGGCCTCCAACCGCTCCGGGGGACGGCGGGACGGACAGTTCCCCTCCTCCAGCGTCAGGTCCGCCATCCGCACCAGCCGGAAAATACGCCAGTCCTGACGCTTCCGGCAAAAAGCCGACAGATACCAGCTCCCGCCCTTGAACACCAGCCGGGCGGGCTCTACAGTCCGGCGGCTCTTCTCACCGGCGGAACTGTAGTAAGCGAAGGACAGGGGCCTGCGGTTCAGAATTGCCCCCTTTACCAAGGCAAAATTCTCCCGCTCCGCCGCCCCGCTGCCCCAGTCGGTGAAATCCACCTCCAGCCAGCCGCTGCCCTCCCGGCGGAACAGGGCGGTCAACCGGGCCAGCGTCTCCCCCTCCAGACCGCCGCCGGTGGCTATGATCGCTTGCAGGGCAAAGAGAATTTCATCCTGCTGGGCCTGGGAGAGAAGGGCTTTGTCCAGTACAAACTGGTCCATCAGCCGGATGCCGCCCCCCTGCCCCTTCTGGGTGAATACGGGAATGCCTGCGGCGGACAGGGCGTCGATGTCCCGATAGATGGTGCGTTCCGACACCTCCAGCCGCTGGGCCAATTCCCCGGCGGTGACGGCGCGCTTTTCTACCAGGAGATACAGGATTTCAAAGAGGCGGCTGTTCTTCATGGGCGTCCCTTCTGTAAACCACATAGCGGTCATGGGGCATGTCCACGCCTCTATACCGCTTGATCCAGCTGTCTGCCGCCGTCATGCCGTTTCTGAGGGCTACCCTTTGTGACGGAATATTGGTATCCCTTATAATAGAGCAGACCTCCGCTGCATGGAGCGTTTCAAAGGCATATTCCCTGCACGCGCGGGCCGCCTCCGTGGCGTAGCCCTTATGCCAATACCGCCGCTGAAAAAGATAGCCGATTTCAAGCTTTTCTTCGTCCTTCCACGGCTGCATGGAGAGGCCGCACTGACCAATCATTTCGTCCGTTTCTTTCAGAATCACCGCCCACAAACCGAATCCGAATTCCTGATAACGGGAGATTTGCCGGTCCAGCCACTCCTGTACCTCCGCATCATTGAATGCGCCTTCGTAGGCGTACATTGTTTGTTCATCCTGCAATATTTTGCACAAGGATTGGAAATCAGTTTGCATCAGTTCCCGCAGATACAATCGCTCTGTTTCGAGTACCATTTGCACACTCCTCTACTCAAAAGAATTTTACATAATTCTTATTCTACCACTTTATTCTCTCTTTTGCAAAACTGATTTCCGCATCCTCCGCTCAACCGTTCCAAAGCCGGTACAGCATCTGCGCTACTTCCCCGCGGGTCGCCTGTCCCTGGGGAGCCAGCTGTCCATCGCCGTATCCAGTCAAGATACCGTTTTCCACCGCCCAGCGCAGGGCCTCCAGCGCGTAGCCGTTGATTTCGCTCTCGTCATTGAAGTACAGCTCCTTGTTCGTCGCGGCGGGACTGCCGGAGTACCGCCAGAGCATGACGGCCAACTGCTCGCGGGTAACGGGGTCATCGGGGCCGAAGCTGCCATTGCCGTAACCGGATACAATACTCCGGCTGACCGCCCAGAGGACGGCTCTGGCATACCAGGCATTACCCGCCACGTCGGAGAATTCCGGCGCACCGCTGACGCCCGGCCCGCCCTCCTTGTTGAACAGAATCTGGGTAAACTGGGCGCGGGAAAGGGTCTCATTCGGTCCGAACCGTCCGTCGCCGTACCCGTTCATCAGGCCCCGTTCAAAGACGAACCTCACTGCGTCATAGTACCAATCGCCCCGTGACACATCGGCAAAAGGACTGTTCCAGGGTGTTTCGACGGGCTGGACGGGTATGGGCTTGTAGGTCACAGAAATCGTCACACTGCCGCTGGGCTGGGTGAAAGTATAGGTTCCATTTGGCCTCGCGGTTACTTTCACGGTCTTACCGTTTCTACTGGTCACGGTGACGGTGTCTGTCTCGTATCCCTCGTCCGGTTTGGGCGTAACGGTCACGGTGTCGCCCGCCCTGGGATTGCTGGGCGATACCGCCGCTACGCTGCCGCCTGTACTGGGCTGCTCTACTACAGGCGGATACGTGGTAGAATTGCTGCCGCCGCCGGACGAACCGCCGCCGCTGGGCCGGGAATCGCCGCCCGTAGCCGGGATGCTCTCTGTCTCCGTAACCCAGCCGCAGACGGTACACTCTCTGTGCCGCCGTCCCGCTGTGTAGGAGGTTGCCGGAACATCCACAATCCACTCGCTGGGCGTATGGGCGGCGTAGCCGTCCTTCTCGCTGTTAGAAATAATGTCGCAACCTTCCGTAAGACATTCGTGCCAATGGTGGGAACTGTCCGTGCTCCACGCGCTTGCCCACGCATGGACGTGCTCCGGTTCCGGAGGCGTTACCGGGCGGATGTGACCGCAGACGTTGCACGTCTCATCCCACTCGTCATCATAGACATGGACTGCATAACCGTCCTTCTCGCTGTCGGCGGTAATCTCGCAATCCTCTGCAAGACACTCGTGCCAATGGCGGCTGCTGTCTGCACTCCATTCTTCTGCCCACTGATGGACGTGCTCCGGTTCCGGGGGTGTTACCGGACGGATGTGACCGCAGACGTTGCACGCCTCATCCCACTCGTCGTCATAAATATGGACCTCATAGCCGTCCTTCTCGCTGTCGTTGGCAATCTCGCAATTCTCTGCAAGACACTCATGCCAATGGTGGGTCTCGTCCGTGCTCCACTCTGCCGCCCACGCATGGATATGCTCCGGCGGGGCCGGCTCCTCCTGCTCAAACACGGCCACAAGATTTCGATTGGACAGAATGGTAAAACGATACTGCTCGCTGCTGCTGACCGTCCGTCCGTTTTCCGTCCACGCCACAAAACGATAGCCCTCGTAGGCCGCAGCCGTGACGGTAACAGTCGTGTTTTTTCTGTATGTACCGCCGCCGCTGACCGTGCCGCCGCCATCGGTCGCCACCGTCACGCGGTATCTAACAATAGGCGGCGGTGTGGGAATATTTTCAAAATTCGCTGTAATGGTGACAGTTTCACCGGGCATGACGAAACTGACTGTGCTGGTGTTGGCAAGGGTCACGTTTCCCTCGTTCACGGTCCAGCCGGTGAAACGCTTACCGCTGGGGACGCTGGCTGTGACGGTGACGCTTTCGCCCACCGCATACTCCCCGCCGCCGGCGCCGCCGTTGACCGTCAGTGTGTACACCAGCCTCGGCGGTCCATCGGGAACCTCCGCCTCCGCCGCTTCGCTGGCAAAGTTGCTGTCAGTCGCTTTCACACGCACCCAATAGGTACCAGCAGTAAGTCCGGTGATTTCCGTCCCTGTCAAAGCAGCGTCTTTCCAGGTATTGCCGCCATCTTCGGAAATCTGATAGGCCGTCCCGTCAGTCAAACCCATAATTTTACCGTCTTTACTCCCGGCATAACTGGTGGTTTCACCTTGCAAGCCGCTGGGTACACTGGGCCGGTCGGAGACCGTAAATTCAGTCCAGCCAGACGCAAAACAGAGATTGTTCTCCGCCTTGCGGACATAAAGTGTTTTACCGGGAATAGGGTCGCTTACCGGGTCTCCCGAAGTGTTGGAGGCCACTTCGTAGCCGCTGTCCGCCTGGATTGTTTCGGCGGCATAGTCAATGGTATAGCCCTCGTCTATTCCAGGGGGGTCCTGGCTGAGCTTATTTCCGATCAAAGTCCCCTCGCCTGTGGTTGTTCCATCACCGGCCAGAACGCTGTTGTTCTCCAGCGTTCCGCCGCTTTCAATTTCAAGGGCTCCATTGTTGGTGATGGTACCGTTGTTGGTGATGGTACCGTCGTTGGTGATGGTACCCTTGTTGGTCAGCGTCACACCGTCCGGGATTATGAGGGTCTGGTCCTTATCAATCGTCAGCGTTTTACCCGCCGGGATTTCCACGCTGCTGTCAATGGTGATTGGGCCGCCATAAACTTTCCCGCTGTCCCCCTGGAAAATCACACCGTTCGTCAAACCCGAAGCGTCTTGAATAGACGATGCCAGAATAAAGGCGTTCCCGTTCGGGGTGGTAAATGTACCCGCAGCACCGTACTCACCACCGCCGATGCCCGCGCCGGAGCCGCTGGTTGCCTCCACCGTTCCGCTGGTGATGTTGATTATACCGCCTGCACCGCTATAACCGCCGCCGATGCCCGCGCCGTAGTTGCTGGTTGTCTTTACCTCACCGCCGGTGATGCTGATTGTACCGCCTGCACCACCAAGACCGCCGCCGATGCCCGCGCCGTCTTGGCTGGTTGCCGTCACCGTTCCACCGTTGATGGTGATCTCTTCGCCTGCACCGTTATAACCACCGCCGATGCCCGTGCCGCCGGTGATGCTGGTTGCCTCCACCGTTCCATTGTTGATGGTG
>JAAWQS010000026.1 GCA_022800665.1 Oscillospiraceae bacterium | reverse complement strand
CCGTCCTTGACGGGCGTCAGCCCGCCTGCGTCCTCCGCCTTGCCATGCGAAAATTCCGCTCCGACCTCTGGTCCGCTTTCTGACCGGATGCACCACTAGGACCGTTTCGCCTTTTTTATAGAATACCCAACGGCAATCTAAATACCGGAACCATGGCCCCAATAACCGGTCCGCGCGGCCGCCTGTACGCACAGGCCGGTAAAGGTACCGGCCAGGCAGCCGGTCAATAGAAGAATTGGAAAATAGAGCAAAACCTGCGGAGTCCTGGTGATCAGCACAGCAGCAGCAATCTGTCCCAGATTGTGAAGAACTGCGCCCGCGATGCTGGCAAGAACCATACGCCGCTCTGGAATCCCACGGCGGAGAAACAGCATCCCCACAAAGCACAGCATTCCGCCAGCCATGCTATAGAGCAGCGACATGATATTCCCCGCGAACAGCGCGCCTAAAAGAATACGTGTCAGCAGAATCAAGAGGGTTTCTCCGGCGCGGCAGCGATAGACTGCATATACTGTGACAATATTGGCAAGCCCCAGTTTGACGCCTGGAATCGGAAACGGATTCGGGATTCTGAGCTCAATGATAAAAATGGTCAGCGCAATGACCGCAAGCATAGCCAACCTGGTTAACCGCCTAGTCTGCATTGTTCCAGCTCCTATGAAATTGCATCCAGCCCATCCGGGGACTGCGCGTATTGGATCACCAGGCGATTCGGCAGGCACACAACCGGCAGACCGCTGTTCTGCAGCCACCCCATTTGGACGCACAGCTGGTCAGGGCAATCTGCTTCTGCCACGCGAATCCGACCGTCACAAATTTCAATCAGGTTTGTACGCCCTTGATACTCTATGGAAATGGTGCGGTTCCCCTCCTGAGAGATATCCAGATGATAAAGCGCGGCGCCGTCCTGCAAAATATCCACCCGCGTATTCTCTTGTGGGGACAAAACCCGCATACTCCCAGCAATTCCACCTGCCAAAAGCAGAACCGCAAGCAAAATCAGCAGATATTTACGCTTCATTGGAAATAATTTGCACAGTCCATTGCCGCTGCCCAGGCTCCAATGAAAAAGCGCCGGCCAGACCATCCGTGATATAAATAGTTTGACAGTCTTTCAATAGAATCATCTCAAAATCCCCATGTATCCGCCAGTAATCAGCGGCCATATCCGCACCCATAACAAAGAGCGCAGTAGACAATGCGTCGCAGACTGCGCCGTCCGCGCCAACAACCGTAACGGAAAGCACGTCATTTTTCACCGGATATCCAGTCGCCGGGTCTATAATGTGACAATACGCCTGGCCGTCCTCGCCGGTAAAATGACGCTCATAGCCGCCAGAAGTAACAACAGCAGTATCCGCCGCCTCCAAAATCCCCAGCACGCCGCCTGTTCTCGGATCGCGGATACCAATCCGCCACCGGCTTCCGTCCGGCTTACTGCCCACCGCCTGGACGTTTCCGCCCAAATTGAGCAGCGCGGATGTGACGCCGTACTCTCTTCTCAGCATACGGGCAAGCTGTCCGCCTGTATAGCCCTTTGCGATCCCGCCAAAATCCAGCTGTACCTTTTCCGGAAGGGACACCCGGTTCCCCTGCATTTGAACACGGCTATATCCGGTGTATTGCAGCAGGCCGTCAATTTCCTCCTGGGCAGGGATGCGGTATGTTTGCGTGGTAAAGCCCCATGCCGTCAGGAGGGGGTAAACCGTCGGGTCAAATGCTCCTCTGGTTTCTTCCGCCAAGGCCAACGCCCTGGCGAGCAAATCCTCCGTCTCGCTGCTGAGCTCTACAGGCAGGCCGCCGCTGTGATTCAGCGTATACAGTTCGCTGTTCTCCCTGGTTACGCTCCAAAGGTCCTCAAGCCTGCGAATCATATGCGCAGCGGCATCTAAAGCCGCTTCAGCCTGACCATCATATATCGTGAGATCGAAATAGGTATCCATTGCAAACAGGCTTTCCGACCGGCCTGCCGCCTGTTTATTCCCGCAGGCTGTCAACAAGCACAGCAGCAAAACGGCAGCAAGCAGCGCGCTGCCTCTGTTCGTATACATGAGACTGCTCCTTAACAAAAGGGCGTCAGAGCCTTCTATCTTCAAAGGCCCAGCGATAGAAAGCCTGACGCGATCTTATATTTATAATTTTATCATGGGTGTTCTAAAAAAGCAATAGGGAAATTACAGCGTGGGCCGCACGCCAAAAAAGCCCTTTCGTATGTGTAGTACTCCACACACGAAAGGGCTTTTTCTGCCGGTTCTAAGCTCTCACAAGAGGGACAGCCGTCAAACCAGCTCGATCATCGCGGTTTCCGCGGCATCGCCGCGGCGGATGCCGGTACGGGTGATACGGGTATAACCGCCGTTGCGCTCCATATAGCCGGGGGCGATCTCCTTAAACACCTTGTGGACGACATCTTCACGGGTAATGAAAGCCATGGCCTTGCGGTAGGCGGCCAAATCGCCTTTCTTCCCCAAAGTAATCATTTTCTCAGCCAGAGGCCGGATCTCCTTGCAGCGGGTAACGGTGCTCTCCATCTTACCCTTATCCAGGAAATCTGTCACCTGCTGGCGGAGCATCGCCCTGCGTTGGTCGGTTGTTTTGCCGAGCTTGCGTGTTCCGGGCATAGTTGCTCTCCTCCTTTACAAAAGGCTCTGTCTGCCGCCGCCGTGGGAGGCGGGCAGCGTTTGATCTATTTATCTTATCAGCTGTTTTCCTCGTCCGTGAGGGACAGACCCATCATGGACAGCTTGTTGATGACCTCCTCCAGGGACTTGCGCCCCAGGTTGCGGACCTTCATCATCTCGTCCTCGGTCTTGCTGATCAGGTCCTCCACCGTATTGATGTTGGCCCGTTTCAGGCAGTTGAAGCTGCGCACGCTCAGGTCCAGCTCCTCAATGGTCAGCTCCAGCACCTTATCCCGCTGGGTCTCCGCCTTTTCCACCACAGTGGACTTCATGCTCAGGGTATCGCTGAGGTCGGTGAAGAGGGTGAAGTGGTCGCAGAGGATCTTCGCGCCCAGGCTCACCGCGTCTCTGGCGGAGATTGTGGAATCGGTCCAGACCTCAATGGTCAGCTTGTCGAAGTCGGTCATATTCCCCACGCGGGTATTTTCCACCGTATAATTGACCTTATAAACCGGGGTATAGATGGAATCCACGGGGATGACGCCGATAATGCTCTGCTGGGGCTTATTGCGGTCAGCGGGCACGTAGCCGCGGCCATGGCTGAGGGTGATCTCCATGTTCAGCGTTGCGCCGCTGCCCAGAGTGGCAATGTGCAGGTCCGGATTGAGCACTTCCACCTCGCCGTCGCTCTTGATATCCCCGGCTGTCACCTCGCAGGGGCCAACCGCCTCGATAAAGACGGTCTTCACCCCTTCGCTGTAGAGCTTGGTGATCAGCTGCTTGATATTCAGCACGATCTCCGTCACGTCCTCTTTGACGCCGGGGATGGTGGTGAACTCATGCTGCACGCCAGCGATTTTGATACTGGTGGCGGCAGTGCCGGGGAGGGACGAGAGCATAATACGCCGCAGGGCGTTGCCGAGGGTGGTACCGTAGCCTCTCTCCAGGGGCTCTACCACATATTTGCCGTAAGAATCGTCGCCAGGGGTCTCGATACACTCGATTTGGGGCTTCTCAATTTCAATCATCCAGTACCCTCCTTCTCATGCGGATTCGGCCAGGGGCCGGCCCGCGCTAAATTCCATTCGCGTGATTATCGAGGGTAGACTCCTATTACTTGGAGTACAACTCGACGATGAGATGCTCCTCAATGGGCATATCATTGATGTCCTCGCGGACGGGCAGGCGGGACACCGTGCCTTTGAGCACGTTTTTCTCCCGGTCCAGCCACTCGGGCACCAACACCACCGGCGCATCCTCGCCGGTCAGGCGCTTAAAGATGGCAGAGGAGCGGCTGGTATCCCGAACCTCGATCACATCGCCGGGCTTGACGAGATAGGAGGGGATGTTTACTTTCTTTCCGTTGACGGTAAAATGGGCGTGGCTGACCAGCTGCCGGGCCTGGCGGCGGGTAGAGGCGAAGCCCAGGCGGTAGACCACGTTGTCCAGGCGGCGCTCGATGAGGACCAGCAGTTCCTCGCCGGTTTTGCCCTGCATTCTGGCGGCCTTCTCGTAGTACATGCGGAACTGCTTCTCCATGACGCCGTAGACGAACTTCACCTTCTGCTTCTCCTGGAGCTGCAGCGCATATTCACTCTTCTTCTTCCGCATCTGGTTGTTGGAATTACGCTCGGTGGTTTTACCGGCGTAGCCCATGGCGGCGGGAGAGATGCCCAAAGCCTTGCAGCGCTTGGCGATGGGCTGCATATTCTTAGCCATAATGAAAAATTTCCTCCTTCTTCCGAATTAGACGCGGCGGCGCTTGGGGGGGCGGCAGCCGTTGTGGGGGATGGGGGTAACGTCCTTGATCATCGTCACCTCCAGGCCCACGGCCTGCAGAGCGCGGATGGCGGCCTCGCGGCCCTGACCGGGGCCTTTGACAAAGACCTCGACGGTCTTCAGGCCGTGCTCCATCGCGGCGCGGGCGGCCACCTCGGCGGCGGTCTGAGCGGCGAAGGGCGTGCTCTTCTTACTGCCACGGAAGCCCTGTCCGCCGGAGGAAGCCCAGGAGATGGCGTTGCCCTGGGTATCGGTGACAGTCACCATGGTATTGTTGAAGGAAGAACGGATATGGACCTGGCCTCTCTCAATGTTCTTCTTCTCGCGGCGGCGGCGGATGACCCGCTTGCCAGTCTTAGGTGCAGCCATAATAGATCTCCCTCCTTACTTCTTCTTGTTGGCAATGGTCTTCTTGGGACCCTTGCGGGTGCGTGCGTTGGTTTTGCTGCGCTGGCCGCGCACGGGCAGGCCGCGGCGGTGGCGGATGCCCCGGTAGCAGCCGATCTCGGTCAGGCGTTTGATGTCCAGGGCCACGGAGCGGCGCAGGTCGCCCTCCACGGTATAGCCGTGGTCGATGGCCTCGCGGAGCTTATTCTCATCCGCCTCGGTGAGATCCTTCACGCGGGTGTCGGGGTTGACCCCCGTCTTCGCCAAGATATCCTTGGCGCTCTTTCTGCCAATCCCATAGATATAGGTGAGGCCGATCTCAATCCTCTTATCCTTGGGCAGGTCAATACCGGCAATTCTTGCCATTAAAATAGCACCTCCAAATTCACTTAGCCCTGTCTCTGCTTATGCTTAGGATTTTCGCAGATCACCATCAGGCGGCCCTTGCGGCGAATAATCTTGCACTTTTCGCACATGGGCTTTACGGACGGTCTTACTTTCATGGTGTGTAACCTCCTACTTCGTACGCCAAGTGATCCGGCCGCGGGTCAGGTCATAGGGAGACATCTCCACCGTGACTTTGTCACCGGGCAGGATCCTGATGAAATTCATCCTTAGTTTTCCGGAAATATGGGCCAGAATGGTATGCCCGTTTCCAATGTCTACTTGGAATGTAGTGTTGGGGAGGGCCTCTACGACCACGCCCTCAACCTCGATCATGTCGGATTTTGCCAAGTGCTCATCCCTCCTGGTCTTGATCACCTTCCCCGCCGTACTGGGCGAGGGTCCTGCGGAGCTCACTGTTGGTAACTTTCTCTCCGCTTCTGATCTTATCGGCGGTCCGGCATTCATAGCGGGCGGCGAGCAGGGCGTGCTTGCGCTTTTTCCGCTTGGGGCTTTCCAGCCGCCGGACCTTTCCGTCCGCCAGCAGCAGGTATTCTCCCTCCACGTCCAGGACGAAGAAGAGCTTTCCCTTATCCCTGCCGGCAATTGATTGAACAATGTCTGATCGCGCTACGTCCATAACTTACTCCGCTTTCGCCTCCGGATCAGTCAGGAGTTCCGGCTCACCCCGCCCGGTGATGAGAATGGAGTTCTCATAGTGGGCGGAGAGCTTCCCGTCCTGGGTCGTCACAGTCCAGCCGTCCGGCATGACCTGGACCGCGGCCAGTCCGGCGTTCACCATAGGCTCCACAGCGATGGTCATGCCCCGCAGGAAGCGGGGACGGCCCATTTTACGCTCCACATAATTGGGGACTTCCGGCTCCTCGTGCATTTTGCTGCCCAGCCCGTGGCCCACGTACTCGCGCACCACGGAGAAGCCGTTGTCCTCCACATACCGCTGGATTGCCCCGCAGAGATCCGGCAGGCGGTAGCCCTCGCGGGCGTACCGGATGCCTTCGAAGAAGCTCTGCCGGGTCACGTCGATGAGACGCTGGGCCTCATCGGAAATTTTTCCGCAGGGGAAGGTTGCGGCGCAGTCGCCGTGGAAGCCGTTTTTGAAGGCTCCCACATCGATGGACACGATGTCCCCCTCCCGCAGAATCCGGCCTCCGGGGATGCCGTGAATGACCTCGTCGTTGACGGAGATGCACACGCTGGCCGGAAAGCCGTTATAGCCCAGGAAGGAGGGCACGGCGCCTTTGGACTTAATGAAACGGTGTACTTCCTTATTGATTTCCCGGGTGGACACGCCAGGCTCTACCATAGCCCCCGCCAAGGCGCGGGCCGCCGCGGTAATTTTGCCGGAGAGGCGCATAAATTCCAGTTCCCGGCTGGATTTCAGGGTAATCATTCTGCGATTCCCAATACGTCCAGGATGGCCTGCGTGGTGGCTTCCTTGGTATCCGCGGAGCGGACCGGGCGCAGAAGACCCCGGCTCCCGTAGAAGTCCACCAGAGGTTCCGTCTCTGTATGATAGACCTTGAGGCGCTCGCGGACCGTCTCAGGCGTATCATCCTTGCGCTGGATCAGCGTGCCGCCGCAGCTGTCGCAGATGCCCTCCACTCTTGGGGGGACGAACTCCACGTTGTAGCTGGCGCCGCAGGCGCCGCACACGCGGCGGCCGCCCATGCGGCGGAGGATTTCCTCCTCGCTGATCTCAATGGAGACGACGGCATCAAAGGAGATGCCGGCTTTCTCCAGGGCCTCGGCCTGGGCGATGGTGCGGGGCACGCCGTCCAGGATATAGCCGTTTTTGCAGTCGGCCTGGGCCAGCCGCTCGTCCACGATGCCGATGATGACCTCATCAGGCACCAGGGCGCCGGCGTCGATAAACGACTTGGCTTTCAGGCCGGTGGGGGTGCCGTCCTTGATGGCGGCGCGGAGGATGTTGCCGGTGGAGATGGAGGGGATGCCCAGTTTTTTGCAGAGGATCTCCGCCTGGGTACCCTTCCCGGCGCCTGGGGCGCCCAACAGAATCAGTTTCATAACCGTTTCTTCTCCTTACTCCAGGAAGCCCTTATACTGGCGCATGACCATCTGGTTCTCCAGGGCCTGCACTGTCTCCAGGGCCACGCCCACGACGATGATGATGGAGGTTCCGCCGATGCCGATATTCACGCCCTGGTTAAACTTATCGGCCAGCAGGGGCAGGATGGCGACGACGCCCAGATAAATGGCTCCGAAGAGCGTAATCTTGCTCAGCACCCGCGCGATGAAGTCGCTGGTGGGGCGTCCCGGACGGAAGCCAGGGATAAAGCCGCCGTTGCGCTTGAGATTATTGGAAATCTCCACGGGGTTGAACTGGATGGTGGCATAGAAGTAGCTGAAGCCGATAATCAGCACAAAGTAGATCACCAGGTAGAAGAAGGACTTGGTGTCGATGGCGTTCAGCAGGGAATAGGCGAAGGTACCCTCGTCGGGAGGGGGCAGGAACGCGCCGATGGTAGCGGGGATGGTGGCGATGGACTGGGCGAAGATGACGGGCAGCACGCCGGACATATTCACCTTCATAGGCAGGCTGCTGGTCTGACCGCCGTACATCTTGCGGCCCACCTGACGCTTGGCGTACTGGACCGGGATACGGCGCTCGGCGTCGTGAACGAAGACGATCAGCACCACCAGCAGCAGCACGCCCACCACGATCAGGGCCGCCCAGGCCCAGTGCATGGCGCCGGAGATGATGGCTCTCTGCACAGTGGAAATCATGTTGGGGATCCGGGCGATGATACCTGCGAAGAGGATCATGGAGATGCCGTTGCCCACGCCGAACTCATTGCACTGCTCGCCCAGCCACATCAAGAAGCTGGAGCCGGCAACGAAGGAGATGATAATGACCATAGCCGCCCATACGCTGGGGTTGAGCAGGATCTGGGCCTGCTTCATAATGGCGTAGTAGCCGAAAGCCTGCAGGAGCGCGATAGCGACGGTAGAGTAGCGGGTGATGGACTGGAGCTTCTTTTTGCCCTCCTCGCCGCCCTCCCGCTGCATCCGCTCCAGGGCCGGGATGGCCACGGTAAGCAGCTGGATGATGATGGAACTGTTGATATAGGGCTGAATACCCAAAGCAAAGACGGTGGCCTGGGAGAAAGCGCCGCCGCTCATCACGTCGTACAGGCCCAGGATAGTGGTGCCCATGCCGTCGAGATACGTGCGCAGCATACCGGTGTCCACATAGGGGACGGGAATGGCGCTGCCCAGGCGGTAGATGACCAGGATCATCAGGGTGAACATGATCTTCTTGCGCAGCTCCGGGATACCCCACGCCTTGCGAATGGTTTGGATCATGCTGTTACCTCACCTCCGCCTTCCCGCCCGCGGCCTCGATAGCAGCCTGTGCGGACTTGGAAAATGCGGACGCTTCCACTGTAATTTTCTTTGTCAGCTTCCCGTTGCCCAGCACCTTATAGCCGTAGGGGCATTTGCTGAGGATCCCCCGGTCCAGGAGCACCTGGGCGGTGACGGTGTCGCCGTTGTCAAATTGTTCCAGGTCCCGGAGATTGATAATCTCCAGGGGTTTTGCGAAGATATTGTTGAACCCGCGCTTCGGCACCCGGCGGGCCAGAGGCATCTGGCCGCCTTCAAAGCCGACGCGCACGCCGCCGCCGCTGCGGGCCTTCTGGCCCTTGTGACCGCGGCCTGCGGTCTTGCCGTTGCCCGTACCGGCGCCCCGGCCTTTGCGCTTGCCCACCTGAGTGGAGCCGGCGGCGGGAGACAGTTCATGCAGATTCATTGTCCGGTACCTCCTTATTTGGTCTCTTCGACGCGGAGCAGATAGCCGATCTGGGCGATCTTGCCACGGGTCTGTGGATTGTCAGGCTGCTCGGTGGCGTCGCCGATCCGCCGCAGTCCCAGGGAATTGGCGGTGGCGATGTGCTTTGCCAGCCTGCCGTTAAGGCTCTTGACGAGCTTGATGTTCAGCTTTGCCATATCTCGTCTCCTCCTTACCCTACGATCTCTTCCACGCTCTTGCCCCGGATGCGGGCCACTTCCTCCGGACCGCGCAGGGAGCGCAGGCCCTGGAAGGTGGCGGCCACCACGTTCTGGGGGTTATTGGAGCGCAGGCACTTGGCGCGGATGTCCTTCACGCCGGCGGCCTCCATCACCGCGCGGACGGGTCCGCCGGCAATGATGCCGGTACCTTCGGCGGCGGGTTTCAGCATCACGCGGCCCGCGCCGAACTCGCCGATGACCTCGTGGGGGATGGTGGTGCCGGACATGGTGATGTTGACCATGTTTTTCTTGGCGTCCTCCAGACCCTTCCGGATTGCCTCCGGGACCTCGGCGGCTTTGCCGAGGCCGAAGCCCACCTTGCCCTTGCCGTCGCCCACGACCATCAGGGCGGAGAATTTCATCACGCGGCCGCCCTTGACCGTCTTGGAAACCCGGTTGAGGTTCACGACTTTTTCAATATACTCGCTCTGGGGTTTTTCAAATCTGCCAGCCATGGTAATTTCCTCCTCCCTTAGAATTTCAGGCCGCCCTCGCGGGCGCCTTCCGCCAGCTCGGCCACGCGGCCATGGTACAGGTAGCCGCCGCGGTCGAAGACAACGTTCTCAATGCCTTTGGCCAGGGCCGCTTTTGCCACGGCCTTGCCCACCTCGCGGGCGGCGTCCTTGTTGCCGCCGTGCTCCAGCTTGAGGGAGGAGGCGGAGCAGAGGGTCACGCCGCTGACGTCGTCGATTACCTGGGCGTAGATATTTTTCTCGCTGCGGAACACGTTCAGGCGGGGCCGCTCCGCTGTGCCGGAGATCTTGGCGCGCACTCTCTTGTGTCTCTTGAGCCGCTGTGCGTTGGTGTCGGGTTTCTTAATCATCTTTCAGCTCGCCTCCTTACTTCTTCGCGCCGGTCTTGCCCACCTTGCGGCGGATGACCTCGTCGGCATACTTGATGCCCTTGCCCTTATAGGGTTCGGGAGGACGCTTCTCCCGGACCTCGGCGGCGAACTGGCCCACCTGCTGCTTGTCGCAGCCGACGATGACGACCTTGTTGGGGGAGGGGACCTCAATGGTGATGCCGTCCACCTCCGGGACAGTCACCTGATGGGAATAGCCCAGGTTCATGACCAGGTTCTTGCCCTCTTTGACGGCGCGGTAGCCCACGCCGTTGATTTCCAGCTCTTTTTTATAGGTCTCGTTCACGCCCACCACCATGTTGTGAAGCAGGGTGCGGGTGAGGCCGTGGAGAGAGCGGTGCTCCTTGGAGTCGGAGGGACGCTTGACGTTGATCTCCGTTCCGTTCTGCTCAATCACCATAGCGGGATGGAGCTGCTTGGTCAGGGTACCCTTGGGGCCCTTGACCGTAACCACATTGCCATCGGCCACGCTGACGTCAACGCCGGCGGGGACGGTAATGGGCATTCTGCCGATTCTACTCATCTCAAATACCCTCCTTACCAGACGAATGCCAGGACTTCCCCGCCGATGTGGGCCGCTCTGGCGGCCTTATCGGTCATGACGCCCTTGGATGTGGAGACGATGGCGATGCCGAGGCCCCGCAGGACTCTGGGCAGCTCGTCTGCGCCCGCGTAGACCCGCAGGCCCGGCTTGCTGACCCGGCGCAGGTTGGTGATGACCCGCTCCTTGCCGGCGTTGTACTTCAGGGTGATGCGGATGACGCCCTGGGTACCGTCGTCGATGAGCTGGAAGCTCTTGATATAGCCCTCGTCCAGCAGGATCTGGGCGATGCTCTTTTTCATGTTGGACGCAGGCACGTCCACGGTCTCATGCCGGGCGCTGTTGGCATTGCGGATTCGGGTGAGCATATCCGCGATGGGGTCTGTAATGTGCATAGTTGTGTTTTCCTCCTTTTCGAAGTTACAGCGTAATAATGAGGTGCTGTTGAGGCGGCGAGGTATCAAAGTGAATTTATGTGGCTTGCCGTCATTCCCAATGACCTTTCGCCGTCCTATATGGGAAGGGGCTTTCGCCCCTGTCCTATAGGGGGGATATCTGCGTGATCGGGCGGCGGACCCGCCGCGCAGTACAGATCGCTCTGGCCGTCCGCCCAGGACTTACCAGGACGCCTTGCGCACGCCGGGGATCTCTCCCTTGTATGCCAGCTCCCGGAAGCAGATACGGCACACGCCGTAGTTGCGCAGATAGGCGTGGGGGCGGCCACAGATTTTGCAGCGGTTATATTTCCGGCTGGAGAACTTCGGCTCCGCCTGCTGCTTTAGAATCATAGACTTCTTTGCCATTTTTTAACCAACCTCCCTCTTCTCAGCGCTCGAAGGGTGCGCCCACCAGCTCCAGCAGAGCCTTGGCTTCCTCGTCGGATTGGGCTGTGGTGCAGATGATGATATCCATACCCCGGATCTTGTCGATCTTGTCGTACTCAATCTCCGGGAAGATCAGCTGCTCCTTGATGCCCAGGGCGTAGTTGCCCCGCCCATCGAAGGAATTGGGGTTGATGCCGTGGAAGTCGCGGACGCGGGGGAGGGCCACGTTGAACAGGCGGTCCAGGAATTCCCACATCTTCTCGCTGCGGAGCGTAACCTTCGCGCCCACGGGCATACCCTCGCGGACCTTGAAGTTCGCCACGCTCTTCTTGGCAATGGTGATAATCGCTTTCTGTCCGGTGATGGCGGTGAGATCCCGCACCACGGCCTCCAGGACCTTGGCGTTGTCCCGTGCCTCGCCGCAGCCCACGTTGACCACGACCTTGTCAATCTTGGGGATCTGCATGACGCTCTTGTACTCGAACTTCTTCATCAGAGCAGGAGCGACTTCGGCAGTGTATTTTTCTTTCAGTCTGGCCATGCTATCCTACTCCTCCTTAAATTTCCTCGGCGCCGCACTTTTTGCAAACGCGCACGCCCACCATTTTCTCCTTGCCGGAGACGGTCTTCTGCACCCGCTTGTTTCCCACGCGGGTGGCCTTGCCGCACTTGGGGCAGACCAGCTGCACCTTGCTGGCGTACAGGGCGGCTTCCCGGCGGACAATGCCGCCCTCCTCGCCCTGGCGGCGGGGCTTGGTGTGGCACGTGACCATGTTCACGCCCTCCACAACCACCTTACCCTCGCCGGGGATGACGGCGTTCACCTTTCCCTGCTTGCCCTTGTCCTTGCCGGACAGGACGACTACGGTGTCGCCCTTTTTGATGTTCATACCCATTCTCTCAGCTCCTCCTTACACGACCTCAGGAGCCAGGGACAGGATTTTCATATAGTCCTTATCCCGGAGCTCGCGGGCGACCGGCCCAAAGATACGGGTGCCTCTGGGGTTCCGGTCGTCCTTGATGAGGACGGCGGCGTTATCGTCGAAGCGGACATAGGTTCCGTCGGCGCGGCGCACGCCCTTGGCGCTGCGCACGATGACGGCCTTGACCACCTCGCCCTTTTTCACCGTGCCGCCGGGGGTGGACTTGCGCACGCTGGCAACGATGACATCGCCGATGTTGCCGTACTTGCGCTTGGAGCCGCCCAGCACACGGATGCATTTAATTTCCTTGGCGCCGGTATTGTCGGCAACCTTTAAGAAAGTTTCCTGTTGGATCATCTCACAGCGCCCCCTTACTTCGCCTTCTCAACGATTTCAACCACGCGCCATCTCTTGTCCTTGCTCAGCGGGCGGGTTTCCATAACCTTCACCTTATCGCCGATGCCGCACTGATTTTCCTCGTCATGCGCCTTCAGCTTATAGGTGCGGCCTACGATTTTCTTGTACAGCGGATGGGCCACCCGGTCCTCGATGGCCACCACGACGGTCTTGTCCATCTTGTCGGACACGACCTTGCCGACCCGGGTCTTACGGGAGGAAGTTCTCGCTTCACTCATTTCGCTTTCCCTCCTTCTCTCACTTGGCGGCAGCGGTCTGCTGCTCGCGGATAATGGTCTTGACTCGGGCAATATCACGCTTGACCTCAGCGATTTTCACGGGGTTATCCAGCTGATTGGTGGCGTGCTGCATACGCAGGAAGAACAGGTCTTTCTTCAGGCTGACCAGCTTCTCGCCCAATTCAGCCTCGCTCATCTTACGGATTTCTTTTGCCTTCATCTTATTCACCTACTTCCTGCTGCTCCTCGCGCTTGACGATCTTCGACTTGATCGGCAGCTTGTGGCTGGCCAAACGCAGGGCCTCGCGGGCGATCTCCTCGCTGACGCCCGCG
This sequence comes from Oscillospiraceae bacterium, assembly GCA_022800665.1. GTDB lineage: Bacteria > Bacillota > Clostridia > Oscillospirales > Oscillospiraceae > Pelethomonas. The sequence continues at coordinate 22,960 of JAAWQS010000026.1, read as the reverse complement.
ATTTCAAACATCACTCTTCCCGGCTTCACCACGGCCACCCAGTATTCGGGGGAGCCTTTACCGGAACCCATGCGGGTCTCGGCGGGCTTTTCGGTAATGGGCTTATCGGGGAAAATCTTAATCCACACCTGGCCGCCGCGCTTGGTATAGCGGGTCATGGCGATACGTGCGGCCTCGATCTGATTGCTGGTGATCCAAGCCGGCTCGGTGGCCACCAGGCCGAACTCGCCGTAGGTCACGGTGTTGCCTCTGGTAGCCTTACCGGTGAGGCGGCCGCGATGCACCCGGCGGTACTTCACTCTCTTTGGCAGAAGCATTACTGAGCGCCTCCTTCTTTCTTCTCCGGGCGGGGTCTGGCGGGACCGCCCTGTCCGTCGCGGCGGGGGCCGCGGGTATCATCGCGGCGGGGGCCGCGGCTGTCGTCGCGGCGGGGACCGCGGTTGTCACGGTTAAAGCCTCCCCGGCGGTCGCCATCCCGGCGGGGACGGCGCTCCCGGCGCTCCTCGTAAGGCTTGGAGGTATCCATGGTGCGGGGAACGGTGCGCAGCACCTGGCTGAGGACCTCTCCCTTATAAACCCACACCTTCACGCCGATGCGGCCAAAGGTGGTGGCGGCCTCCGCGAAGCCGTACTCGATGTCGGCGCGGATGGTCTGCAGGGGGATGGTACCCTCGTGGTAGTGCTCCACGCCTGCGATTTCCCTGCCGCCCAGACGGCCGGAGCAGCAGCACTTGATGCCCTTGGCGCCGGCCCGCATGGCGCGGCCCATGGCGTTTTTCATAGCCCGGCGGTGGGAGATACGCTTCTCCAGCTGCTGGGCGATATTCTCAGCAACCAGCTGGGCGTTCATGTCGGGGTTGCGGACCTCGACGATGTTCAGGCGCGTGGTCTTGCCGGTGAGCTTCTCCACGGCCAGACGGGTCTCCTCGATCTTGGCGCCGTCCTTACCAATGACCATACCGGGGCGCGCGCAGTGCAGGAAGACGGTAACGCCGCCGTTGCTGCGCTCGATCTCGATTTTGGGCACCTGGGCGGCGTACAGCTCTTTCTTCAGGTAATCCCGGATTTTTTTATCTTCAACAAGGAGGTCTCCCACTTTCTCGCTGCTGGCGTACCAACGGGAATCCCAGTCCTTGATGACGCCCACGCGCATACCGTGAGGATTTACTTTCTGTCCCATAAAACTGTCTCCCTCCTTATGCCTTCTCAGCGACCGTCAGGGTCACGTGAGACGTTCTCTTGTTGATTCTGTAAGCGCGTCCCTGCGCACGGGGCATAACCCGCTTGAGGATGGGTCCGGGGGTGGCGAACACCTGGGACACATACAGCTTCTCCACGTCCATATCGTGGTTGTTCTCCGCGTTGGCCACGGCGCTCTTGAGCAGCTTGATCATGGGTTCGGAAGCGGCCTTGGGGGTCTGCATCAGAATTGCCATGGCGGAATTGACGTCCTTGCCGCGGATGAGGTCCGCGACGATCTGCACCTTGCGGGGGGCGATGCGGAGGTATTTCAAATAAGCGTTGGCTTCCATATTATCTTGCGTCCTCCTTCATTACTTGCCCTTGGCGTGGCCGCGGAAGGTTCTGGTCGGGGCGAACTCGCCCAGCTTGTGGCCCACCATATCCTCCTGGATGTAGACAGGCACGTGCTTGCGCCCGTCGTGGACGGCGATGGTATGGCCCACAAAGGCGGGGAAGATGGTGGAGCTGCGGCTCCAGGTCTTGAGGACCTTCTTCTCGCCCTTCTCGTTCATAGCCTCGACCCGCTTGAGAAGCTCCGGGGCAACATACGGGCCTTTTTTAACTGATCTGCTCATATCCTCTTGCCTCCTTACTTCGTATTTCTGCGCTTGACGATGAACTTATCGGTGGGGTTCTTCGTCTTGCGGGTCTTGTAGCCCAGGGCGGGCTTGCCCCAGGGGGTGACAGGACCGGGCCGGCCCACCGGGCTCTTGCCCTCGCCGCCGCCGTGGGGGTGGTCGCAGGGGTTCATGACCGAGCCGCGGACGGTGGGACGCCAGCCCATGTGGCGTTTGCGTCCGGCCTTGCCGATCTGGATATTCTCATGGTCGATATTGCCCACCTGGCCGATGGTAGCCTTGCAGTTGAGGCGGACGATGCGCACCTCGCCGGAGGGCATACGCACCTGGGCGTCGGTTCCCTCCTTGGCCATCAGCTGGGCGGAGGTACCGGCGGAGCGGACCAGCTGTCCGCCCTTGCCGGGGTGCATCTCGATGTTGTGGATCACGGTACCCACGGGGATGTTGGCCAGGGGCAGCGCGTTGCCGGGCTTGATATCGGCGGCGGTGGAGGAGAGGACCTTGTCGCCGGCGGCCAGGCCCACGGGGGCCAGGATATAGCGGCGCTCGCCGTCCTCGTACTCCAGCAGGGCGATATTGGCGCTGCGGTTGGGGTCGTACTCCAGGCGCAGGACCGTGGCGGGCATATCCACCTTGTCCCGCTTGAAGTCGATGATGCGGTACTTGCGCTTATTTCCGCCGCCGCGGTGGCGGACGGTAATGCGGCCATAGCTGTTGCGGCCCGCGTTCTTCTTGAGCACCTCGGTGAGGCTGGGCTCCGGCTTGGCCTTTTTGTCGATGCCGTCGAAGCCGGATACCGTCATCTGCCGTCTGGACGGTGTAGTGGGCTTAAACGATTTAATCATGGTTCTCTTTCCTCCTTACACCATACCCTCGAAGAACTCGATGGTCTTGGAATCCTCGGTCAGCTGCACCACGGCCTTTTTCCAGTCCTTGGTACGGCCTGGGCGGGCGGCTCCCACACGTTTGGCCTTGCCGGGGACGATCATGGTGTTGACCTTGGCGACCTTCACGTCGAAAATCTCCTCCACCGCCTTGCGGATCTGGATTTTCCCGGCGTCGACAGCCACCTCGAACACATATTTTTTGTCCTGTGCGCCGGCCATGGAGCGCTCGGTAATAATGGGGCGAATGATGACATCATAAGAGATCATTATGCGTACACCTCCTCGATAGCGGCGAGGGCGTTCTGGTCGATCACCAGGTACTTGGCGTTCACGATATCGTAAACGTTCAGCAGCCGTGCGGTGGTGGTGGAGACGCCGGGGATGTTCCGGGCGCTGCGCACGATGGTCTGATCGACCTCAGGGGTGATGACAACGGCCTTGCCGTCGCACTTCACCGCGTCCAGGAAGCCCTTGAACGCCTTGGTCTTGATGGCGTCCATACGGATGGAATCCACCACAATGATCCTGTCCTCGGCGGCCTTGGCGGAGAGGACGGACTTCAGGGCCAGGCGGCGGACCTTCTTGTTTACCGTATAGCGGTAGCTGCGGGGCTTGGGGGCGAAGGCGATGCCGCCGTGGGTCCACTGGGGGGCGCGGGTGCTGCCCTGGCGGGCATGACCGGTACCCTTCTGGCGCCAGGGCTTTCTGCCGCCGCCGGAGACTTCGGCGCGGGTGAGGGCGCTCTGGGTGCCCTGCCGGCAGTTTGCCAGGTGGTTTTTCACCAGCTCATGCACAACGTGCATATTGGGCTCGATGCCGAAGATAGCGGCATTCAGCTCCACTTGGCCGACTTCGCCGCCGGCCATATTCAATACTTTCGTCATTGCTCAGCACACTCCTTTCCCTTAACGTCTCGCGGAGGCCTTCTGCGGGTTGACCCTGGCGGAAGCCTTCTGCGGGTTGGCGCTGGTGCCGGCCTCGCCCTTCTTCTCGATGATAGTCTTGGCGGTGGAGCGGATTGTGACCAGGCCGCCCTTGGGGCCGGGCACCGCGCCGCGCACGACGATCATGTTCAGTTCGGGGTCCACCTTCACCACGTCCAGGTTCATAATGGTCACCTGGTCCACGCCCATGTGTCCGGGGGCCTTGAGGCCCTTGAAGATGCGGCTGGGGTCGGTGCCGGAGCCCAGGGAGCCCTGGTGGCGGGCGACGGGGCCGGTACCGTGGGTGGCCTTGAGGCTGTGGCAGCCGTGGCGTTTGATGACGCCGGCGTAGCCGTGGCCCTTGCTCACGCCGGTGACGTCCACATGGTCGCCCGCGGCGAAGGTATCGGCCTTCACGATGTCGCCGACGTTCATCTCGGCGGCTTTGTTCAGCTTGAACTCTTTCAGGTGCTTTTTGGGCGACACGCCGGCCTTGTTCAGATGGCCCAGTTCAGGCTTGGTGAGCTTGCGCTCGCCCACATCCTCGAACCCCAGCTGAACGGCCTCATAGCCGTCCTTTTCGGCGGTCTTTTTCTGCACCACGACACAGGGACCGGCTTCGATCACAGTTACCGGGATCACCTTGCCGTCGGTATCGAAGATCTGGCTCATGCCGACCTTCTTGCCGATGATCGCTTTCTCCATAGTGATTCTCCTTTAATAAGGTTATTGGTCGGCTTAGATACAGCCGGTGGGCTGCCCGGCGGCATTGCTCTGCCGACATGACCCGTCCATCTCGCAAGACGATGGACATGGACAGCAAACAAAATGAGGGGGATATCGCTCTTACAGCTTAATCTCAATCTCCACGCCGGCGGGCAGCTCCAGGCTCATCAGGGCCTCCACGGTTTTGGGGCTGGAGTGGGTGATGTCGATCAGGCGCTTATGTGTACGGCGCTCGAACTGTTCCCGGCTGTCCTTATACTTGTGGACGGCCCGCAGGATGGTCACGACCTCCTTCTTGGTGGGCAGGGGGATAGGACCGGAGACATTGGCGCCGGTGCGCTTTGCGGTCTGGACGATCTTGTCCGCGGACTGGTCGATGACCTGATGGTCGTAGGCTTTCAGGCGAATGCGGATCATTTCTTTAGCCATTGCATGTTCCTCCATAATTTGTGTACAAAGTAGCGTTGCGTGATGGCCTTACTCTGTACGGCGAGAAAGTTCTCTCCGCCTATCCGTGCGTATCATTCCGGCTCATAGAAAATACCGGCACGAAAAAGGGCCGGTACATGTCCATGGCGGGGCGATCTACGCCGCGGAACAGGACTTTCTCAGCCGCCCGATTATCGGACATACTCCGCGGAAGTTACCGGCTCTCGCCGCAATCTCCCGCATCATCGCAGTAGTTGGCAGGTGGGGGCTCTTTGGGGGAGCGCGCACTCTGCGCAAGCTTAGTTATTGTACCCGATCCCGCCTCTGATGTCAAGAGGAATTTTCCGTTTTTTCATATTTTTTTGCATCCTGAGGCCTGGCGGGCATTTTTCCTGGGGCGGGAGGGAAAATATGCTGGAAAGTTTGGAAAAGACGTTGACTAAATTGGTATGAATTGATATGATATTCCTATCCATCAGAGAAAGGAACCGCCAGTCATGATAGATATTTTTGACATCATGGGTCCCATTATGGTCGGACCCTCCAGCTCCCACACCGCAGGCGCGGTGCGCATTGGCCGCATGGCCCGTACCCTCCTGGGTGACGAGCCGGTCCAGGCGGCGCTGCATCTCCACGGCTCCTTTGCCACCACCGGCGTGGGGCACGGCACGGACAAGGCCCTCATCGCCGGTCTGCTGGGCATGGCGGCAGACGACCTGGACATTCCCCTGAGCTTTGACATCGCGGCGGACCGCGGCCTGAAGTTCGTCTTTGACGAGCTGGACCTGCGGGACGCCCATCCCAACAGCGTCCAGATGGAGCTGACCGGCCAGGCCGGACGGCGGCTGAACATGCAGGCGTGTTCCACCGGCGGCGGGCGCATTCTGGTCACAAAGCTGGACGGGGTGGACGTGAGCTTTACCGGGGACTACCACACCCTGATTATCCAGAACATGGACAACCGGGGCAGTTTGGCCGACGTGAGCACGGCGCTGTCCCTGGCGGGCGTGAACGTAGCCAGCATGAACATGAGCCGCAGCAGCAAGGGCAGCAATGTGATGATGATTCTGGAGACGGACGACCCGATTCCGGACTACATTGTGCAGCTGATTGAGCGCCAGCCGGGCATTCTGCAGGTCATCCATTATAAGAAGGAGTCCTAGGCGGACGGCCAGAGGGATCCTGTCGCCGCCGGGCCAGCCGCCCGGCAGCCAAACAATACAGTCAGATGGGGGATTTATATATGAATCTGGATTCAATGAAGGATATCCTGTCCGCAGCCCGTCAGGAGGGCAAGGCTTTCTGGGAGATTGTGCTGGAGACGGATATGCAGAACCGGGGCGTATCCCGGATGGAATCCCTGGGGAAGATGGCCGAGGCGTGGCACGCCATGCGGGAGGCGTCCCAGGTCTACACCGGGGAGCGGCGCAGCGTCAGCGGTCTGGTGGGCGGCCAGGGGAAGCTGATGCGGGAATATGCGTCCCAGGACACCCTGGGCGGCGAGTTCATCGCCCAGGTGATTGCGGAGGCTCTGTCCACCGGAGAGAGCAACGCCTGTATGCGGCGGATTGTGGCCGCGCCCACCGCGGGGGCCTGCGGCGTGATGCCGGCGGTGCTGATTCCGCTGTACTGGCGGGACAATCTCTCAGAGGACCAGATGCTGGAGGCCCTGTTCACCGCCAGCGGCATCGGCGCGGTGATTGCTTACCGGGCCTGCATCTCCGGCGCGGCTGGCGGCTGTCAGGCGGAGATCGGCAGCGCGTCTGCCATGGCGGCAGGCGCACTGGTGTATCTGCGCAAGGGCACCGGCGAGCAGATGTGCCACGCGGTGGCAATGGCCCTGAAAAACCTGATGGGCCTGGTGTGCGACCCGGTGGCGGGTCTGGTGGAGGTGCCGTGCGTGAAGCGGAACGTCATCGGCGCGGTCAACGCCATCGCGGCGGCGGACATGGCCCTGGCGGGCATTGAGAGCCGGATTCCCGTGGACGAGGTCATCGACGCCATGGGCGAGGTGGGCCGCCGCCTGCCGGTGGAATTCCGGGAGACGGCCCTGGGCGGTCTGGCGGCCACGCCCACCGGCAAGGCTGTGAAAAAGCAGCTCCACGGAGACAAGAAGAAGCAGCGCACCCTCACGATCAAGGACTCCCGCTGGAAGCTGGAGAAGGCGGGAGAGCCGCCGGAGGAGGAGCAGGGATAATTGGAAAAACATGGCAGCAGGTCTGGCGCAATTGGGATGAGAGCCGGACCTGCTGTCCGCCTTGCGGCGAAAAAATAGCCGAAACTGTTGACATCCGGCCCGCCGCCCGTTAAAATACATACAAAGAAATTCTCGGAAATGAATCAGGGGGAAGGCACGATGTACCATTGTCATCTGCATCTGTACTTTGTCGGACAGCAGCAGCAACTATTTGAAACTCTGAAGGCCATGGAGCCTTTGGAGAACTTCGGCCACACGTTTCTGGAGAGCAGTGCGCCGGACCAGGCTCTGACGGCGCAGGCAGACCTGATTCTGGCCGCTCTGGAGGGCATGGACGCGGAGGAGGCCGTGGCAGAGCTGCTGCGGCACAAGCGGGAAGAGGCGGAGCTGATCGTATTGGGCAGCCAGGAGCAGACCGCCCACCTGCCCCTGTCCCAGCTCCAGGACATATGGACCGCGCCCCTGGCGGAGAAGGAGCTGCGGTTCCATTTCCTCCGCTGGCAGCAGCAATGCAAGCAGGCCAAGGACCTCTGGCAGACCAGCCACTATCTGGAGGCCACCATCAACAGTATCCCCAACCTGATCTGGTATAAGACAAAGGACGGGATACACGAGAAAGTGAACGACAGCTTCTGCCGCACGGTCAACAAGACCAAGGAGCAGGTGCAGGGACAGGGCCACGCCTACATCTGGGATGTGGAGCAGGACGACCCCGCCTGTATTGAGTCGGAGCGGCAGGTCATGGAGAACCGGAAGACCTTCATATCGGAGGAGACGGTCATGACAGGGGAGGGGACCCGTCTGCTGACCACCTATAAATCTCCCCTGTACAACCTGGACGGCAGCGTGATGGGGACGGTGGGCGTCGCCATTGACATAACCCAGGAGCGGGCATATGAGGCGGAGATCGTGCGGAAGAACCAGGAGCTGGAGGCCCTCTTTACCACCATGGACTGCGGCGTGATGTGCCACACCCTGGACGGGTCCCGGATCATCCGTGTGAACCGGGCCGCGCTCCAGATTCTGGGCTACCGGTCCAAGGATGAGATGATCGCCGACGGCTTTGACACCGTGGCCTCCACAGTGCTGGATGCGGATAAACCCAAGCTGCGGGAGTGCATCCAGGCGCTGACCAAGGAGGGGGACAGCGTCAGCCTGGAGTACGGCGTGCGCCACAAGAGCGGCGAGATACTGCACGTGATGGGCAACGTAAAGCTGATTAAGGAGAACGGGGAGCTGATTTACCAGCGGTTCCTGCTGGACTGCACCACCCAGAAGCTCCAGCAGCAGCGGGAGCGGATGGATGAGCAGCGGCGCCAGATGGAGCTGGTCCAGGCCTTGAGCGTGGACTACAATCTGGTGTGCTATTTTGATCTGGACACCGGCATCGGCGGTCCGCTCCGGGTCCACCACTGCCGGTACGACGTATTGGAGGACATCTTCTCCGACCAGCAGCTGATTCTGGAGGAGAGCCTGGGCCGGTACATAGAGCGGTGCGTGTACACGGACGATATGGAGATGATGCGCCGGTGCGTGTCCCGTGTATTTCTGCAGGAGCAGCTGGCGGATAAGCACATCTTTTATACCAACTACCGCACCGTCTGCGGGGATGAAATGCGGTTTTTCCAGATGAAGGCGGTGCGCACAGGGCAGTGGAAACGGAGCCATCGGGTGGTGCTGGGGTTCCGGAACGTGGACGATGAAACCCGCAATGAGATGGAGAAGAAAATGCTGCTGGAGGACGCTTTGGCCCAGGCCAACCGGGCCAGCAAAGCCAAGAGCGTATTTCTGTCCAACATGTCCCACGACATCCGCACGCCCATGAACGCTATTATTGGCTTTACCGCCCTGGCCAGCACCCACATTGACCAGAAGGAGCAGGTGGAGGGGTACCTGAAAAAGATCATGACCTCCAGCAACCATCTGCTCAGCCTCATCAACGACGTACTGGACATGAGCCGGATCGAGAGCGGGAAGATCTCCCTGGAGGAGAAGCCCTGCACCCTGCCGGACATTCTCCACGGCCTGCGGAACATCGTCCAGGCGGACATCCACGCCAAGCAGATGGAGCTGTATATGGACGCGGTGGACGTGATCCACGAGGACATTTTCTGCGACCGTCTGCGGCTGAACCAGATTCTGCTGAATCTGCTGAGCAACTCCATCAAGTACACCCCGGCGGGGGGCGTCGTCAGCCTGCGTGTGATTGAAAAGCCGGGCGCGGCGGCGGGATTTGCCCGCTATGAGTTTGCCATCAAGGACACGGGCATCGGCATGAGCGAGGAGTTTGTCGCCCACATTTTCGAGCCCTTTGAGCGGGAGCGGAACTCCACCACCAGCGGCATCCAGGGGACCGGTCTGGGCATGGCGATCACCAAGAACATTGTCGAGATGATGAACGGCGCCATTGAGGTAAAGAGCCGGCAGGGCGCGGGAACGGAGTTCATTGTAAACATCTCCTTCCGTCTGTGTACGTCGGAGAGGCCGTCTCCGTCCATTCCGGAGCTGAAGAACTGCCGGGCATTGGTGGTGGACGACGACTTCAACACCTGCGACAGCGTGTCCAGTATGCTCCAGCAGATCGGCCTGCGTGCGGAGTGGACCCTCTCCGGGCGGGAGGCGGTGCTGCGCACCCACCAGGCAGTGACCCGCAGCGATCTGTACAGCGTGTATATCATCGACTGGCTGCTGCCGGACATGAACGGCATAGAGGTAGCCCGGCGCATCCGGAAGGAGACCGGCGGCCAGGCGCCGATTATCGTCCTCACCGCCTACGACTGGTCGGACATTGAGGAAGAGGCGCGGGAAGCGGGAGTGACAGCGTTCTGCAGCAAGCCGCTGTTTCTGTCGGAGCTGCGCAGCTGTCTGCTGAGCGTGGTGAACGCGGAGGAGCCGGAGGAACCGGTGAACCAGCTGCCTGTGTGTTCCGCCACCGGGCGTATTCTGCTGGCAGAGGACAATCTGCTCAACCAGGAAATCGCCATTGCGATTCTGGAGGAGGCGGGCTTTACCGTGGAGACGGCGGAGGATGGCCGGACGGCGGTGGAGCTGGTGACCAAGTCCCAGCCGGGATACTACCAGCTGGTTTTGATGGACGTACAGATGCCGGAGATGAACGGATACGAGGCCACCCGCTTAATCCGCCGTCTGGACGACCCGGCTCTGGCGAACATTCCCATTCTGGCTATGACGGCCAATGCATTTGAAGAGGATAAACAGGAGGCGCTGCAGGCCGGGATGAACGGCCACGTAGCCAAGCCCATCAATATCGAGAAGCTGCTGGAGACAGTGGGAAAAATCCTGAAGTAGACAGGACAGAAGAGAAAGGGAGGAGCCGCACACATATGGAATGGTGGAAGGATGCAGTCATCTACCAGATCTATCCCCGCAGTTTCCAGGACTCCAACGGCGACGGGATTGGGGACATTCCCGGCATTATCAGCCGTCTGGACTATCTGGCGGAACTGGGCATAGGCGCCCTCTGGCTCTGCCCGGTCTATCAGTCCCCTAACGCGGACAACGGCTACGACGTCAGCGACTACCGCACCATCAACCCGGAATACGGAACCATGGCGGACATGGAGCGGCTGATCCGGGAGGCCCGGCGGCGGGGCATCCGCATCATCATGGACCTGGTGATCAACCACACCTCTACGGAGCACCACTGGTTCCGGTGGGGGCGTGAGAAGGGCAGTCCCTACGGGGATTACTACTACTGGTCCCGCGGGGACGGCGACGGGGGTCTGCCCAACAACTGGACCGGCTTTTTCGGCGGGGACTGCTGGGAGTTTGACGTGGAGCGGTGCGAGTATTACCTGCATCTGTTCGGCAAGGAGCAGGCGGACTTGAACTATCACAACCCCGCCGTCTTAGAGGAAGTCAAGGATATCATGCGCTTTTGGCTGGACAAGGGCGTGGCCGGGTTCCGGTGCGACGTAATTAACATTCTCTGGAAGGACAGTCTGGCAAGCTCGAAGAGGCGGGCGGCGCTCACCGGTCTGGAACACTATCTCTCTTTGGAGGGGACCCACAAAATTCTCCGGCAGCTGCGGCAGGTGCTGGACGAATACGACGCTTTTTCGGTGGGCGAGGCGGTGTTTGTGACCCCGTCCATGGCCCAGGACCTGTGCGGGCGGGATCGCCGGGAGCTGGACGCCGTCCTCACTTTTGAGCATATGGAGTGCGACCAGTATCTGGTGAAGTGGCTGAAGCGGAAATTCCGTCCCAAGGCGTTTTTCGACTGTCTGATCCAGTGGCAGCAGGAGCTTGACTGGAACACCATCTATCTGGAGAACCACGACCAGCCCCGGTCCATCCCCCGGTTTGGGAGCCGGAAATACTGGAAGAAGAGCGGGAAGCTGCTGGCGGTTCTGCTGCTGACGCTGCGAGGTACGCCCTTTCTGTACCAGGGGGAGGAGATCGGCATGACGGGCTTTGATTTCACCCGCATCCGTCAGGTCAACGATGTGGAGAGCCGCAATGTAAACCGGATTCTGACCAATCTCCATGTCCCGGCCAAGCTGCGCTGGCGCATGATCGCCCGGACCAGCCGGGACAATGCCCGCACGCCCTTCCAGTGGAGCAGCGGCCCCCAGGGGGGATTCACCACAGGGCGGCCCTGGCTGGGTGTGAATCACAACTGTGCAAAGGTGAATTTAGCGGACCAGCGGCAGGACCCGGACTCCATCTGGAGTTGGTACCGGGATCTGTGCGCCCTGCGGAAGAGCAGCGATGTACTCCGCCGGGGCAGCTTCCAGCCGCTGGAGGCCACGAAGCAGGTATTTGCGTACCGCCGGGAACTGGAGGGGGAATCCCTCACTATGGTACTGAATTTCAGCGATAAACCGGCCCAGACTGGGGAGCGGGGACAGCTGGTGCGGTCAAACTACCCCCGCCGTGGGTTTGACGGTACGCTGCAGCCCTGGGAGGCAGTGATTCTGGGAGAAGGAGGACTGACATGATAAAGGACAAACCGGCCTATGAGCTGATCCGCTCCAGCCGCCGTACGCTGGCGCTGGAGGTTACAACCGACTGCCGGGTACTGGTACGGGCCCCGATGCGGGCCAGCCGGCGGCACATTGATGAATTTGTGGCAGGGCATACGGCATGGATTGAGAAGCATCTCAACCGCCAGCAGTCCCGCCGTGAGAGCCGTCCGGAGCCAACGGCGCAGGAGCGTGAGGCGTACATCCGCCGGGCCATGGCGGAGCTGCCGGGGAAGGTAGCCCGCTACAGCACGGTCATGGGGCTGTACCCAGCTGGACTCACCATCACCGGCGCACGGACACGGTTCGGGAGCTGCAGCGGGAAAGACCGCATCTGTTTTTCCTGGCGTCTGATGCAGTATCCAGAGGCGGCCATTGATTACGTGGTGGTCCACGAGCTGGCCCACATCCGGCATAAGGACCACAGCCAGGCGTTTTATGACTGTATAGCCCAGGTCATGCCTGACTGGCGGGAACGCCGTGCGCTGCTGAGGCAGTAAAAGGCTATGGACAACATTCTGGAAATGCGGCGGAAGGAGAACAGCGGGGAGGAGATTCTGGCGGGCTATACACCGGAGTTTCCATATGTCAGCTCCCGCACCTTTGTCAGCCGGTACGATGTGCTCTGGCACTGGCACAAATCGGTAGAGCTGTTCTATATCGAGGAGGGAACGCTGGAATATGAGACGCCCCAGGGGCGGGTCATTTGCCCAGCCGGTACCGGCGGTCTGGTGAACGCAGGGGTCCTGCATACGACCAGGCCCCAGGAGAGCCATACGGTGCAGCTTCTCCACATTTTTAATCCGGTTCTGCTGTCCGGCCAGCGGGAGGGACTGATATATCAAAAATACTTCTCTCCGATCCTTTCCGCGCCGCAGACTGAACTCCTCCCGATCACCCGCGACCACGTAGACACACTGGAAAAGCTGCGGGCGTCTTTCCGCATACCGCCCTGCGCCCCTGCCTATGAGCTCCAGCTCCGGGAATCGCTCACCAGCATCTGGCTGGACCTTCTGCCCCTGCTTCCCTCCGGTCTGGAACCGGGAGAAGAACTGTCCAGCGAAAGGATCAAGGAGATGATGCTCTATGTCTGGGAACACTACCAGGAGGACATCCGGACGGCGGATGTTGCCGCCGCGGGATATGTCTGCCAGCGGGAGTGCTACCGTTTATTTCATCAGTTTCTCCACACGACCCCGGCAGAGTATATCCGGTCCTGCCGTCTGCATGCTGCGTGCAGGATGCTGGCGGAGGGAAGCGAGACGATCACAGAAATCAGCCGCGCCTGCGGCTTTGGCACCAGCAGCTTTTTGGGAAAGGTCTTTCGGGCCAACCTGGACACAACGCCCATCGCATACCGCCGCATATGGCAGAATCATACCAACTGAAGGCGGAAGGGAGATAGCGGTTCCCCTTTGATTCCTCTACAATAGATTCCGGTGGTATTGCCCATCGGAATCTATTTTTATGGAGGAGAGACTTTATACTGTTTCTGGACGCCCCGTCCGCCGGGGCCTTACAGTCGGGTACCGCATTTTTACGCATTGCCGCTCCCTTTTATTTTGCAGCCTCGTTCAAAATCATGTGCGACGCCTTTCTGTGTGGTAAGCCTTTTCCCCCTTGCCAGAGGGGCAAATACTTGGTATACTCTACCTGGGCAGCAAAAACGACAGGAAGTGAGAGAAACAATGACTGCAATCATCTGTATGGACGACAAAAACGGCATACTCTTCAACCGCCGCCGCCAGAGTCAGGACCGCCTTCTGCGGGAGGACCTTCTGCGAGAGACCGGCAGCAGTCCGCTGTGGATGAGCGGATATACTGCCAGACAGTTCAGCCCGCAGCCGGAGAACGTCAGGATTACGGAGGACCTGGCTGCGGTACCGGAGGGATACTGCTTTGTGGAGACCCAGGACCCAGGGACCTGGGCCACGCCGCCGGCGGGCCTGATTGTCTACCACTGGAACCGGGTCTATCCGGCAGACCTGTTCTGCACACTGCCGCTGGAGCAGTGGACGCTGGTCCGCCGGGAGGAATTTGCCGGTTCCTCCCACGAAAAAATCACCAAGGAGGTGTATACCCGATGAAATTTCGTATTTACGCACTGACCGCCCTGCTGTGCTGCATGATTCTGACCGGCTGTGTTGAGGCAGGCGCATCCACGCCCCCGGAGCCCGTACAACTCCCGGAAGGACCGGCAAACACTACCGCCTATTCTCTTTCGGACATTCCCGCCTATACCGGCGACGCCTACGTCGCTCTGTCGGACAACGTCCCCGGCTTCAGCGAGGGGGATCTGACCACCAGCTCTTTTGAGACATACAGCCCCCTGGACAGCCTGGGCCGCTGCGGCACGGCCTACGCCTGTATCGGCGTGGACCTGATGCCCACAGAGGAGAGGGGTTCCATCGGTTCCGTCAAGCCCACGGGCTGGCAAACGGTGAAATATGACTGTGTGGATGGGAAGTATCTCTATAACCGCTGTCATCTCATCGGGTTCCAGCTCACCGGCGAGAACGCAAACAAGGAGAATCTGATCACCGGCACCCGGTCGCTCAACGTAGACGGTATGCTGCCCTTTGAGAACATGGTGGCGGACTACATCAAGGAGACAGAAAATCATGTGCTCTACCGGGTGACGCCAATTTTTGACGGAGAGAATCTGGTAGCGGACGGGGTCCAAATGGAGGCATTGAGCGTGGAGGACAACGGGGAGGCCATATCCTTCAACGTATATGTCTACAACGTACAGCCCGGCGTAAGCATCGACTATGCCACCGGCGAGAGCCGTCTGGCCGGGGAGGAGGGGACGGTCGCCGGGTCCGGCGAAACGGCCTCCTACGTTCTCAACACCAACTCTAAAAAATTCCACAAACCGGACTGCTCCAACGCCGCCTCCATCAGCGCGGGCAACCGCGAGGATTACACCGGCGACCGGAACGCTCTGCTGGACGGCGGCTATTCCCCCTGCGGACAGTGCAAGCCCTGACAGGCAGGTGGAAAAAAATAGCAAAGCATAAAAATGCCCGGGCGGAGGCGTAATTTATCGGACATCGGTTATACTACAGTCAGCCGGAAGGAGGAATGAGAAATGCAATATGGATTTGTCAAAGGAATGCTTTTCGGTGCGGCAGCCGGCGCGGTAGCGGACTTAGTCCTGCACACCAGCCAGGGCAGGCACACCACCGCCGGTAAGGCGATGCAGACTGTAACCGACGTGGTGGATTCCGCCGCAGCATCCGTCAAAAACACACTGGGGCAGTAATGCGGACAGTCCCAGGCCCCGGCTGTACATCTGACAGCCGGGGCCTCTGGTTTTATTTATTACTTCTGGAAAACAATCTGGGAAAATGACGCGATTTCCGCAATCGGGGAATAAACCCGACGGGCGGCTGTTACATAATGCCGGTTAGCAATTCTCCCCCATAGAAAGGGGGGATGTGGAAGAAAGAACTTCTCCAGGCGCTACCGACCTTGGTCTTTGCAGCGCTGACGGCAGTTCTACTGACCGCAACAGCGCGCTAGCCGTCCGGCTCGCACCCGAACGGCTAGCTTAGTCTAGCATTGTTCTATTGAGGCTAACCGCCACGGCTGCCGCACTTCCAGAACCCCTTGGCAGTTGTTCTTGGCTCCCCCTTTAGGGGGAACTGTCAGCCGCAGGCTGGCTGAGAGGGCTTACACGGCCTTTTGTTTTTACTGTTGGCTATAAGATTACATCAGCGGGGACAGCTGCAGCACGGGGTGTCCCTTCTCGGTGAGGAAGGTCAGCAGCTCCTCCGGGTCTGTAGTGATGGTCTCGTCGCCGACCATATCGCAGAAATTATCAATCCCAAGCAGCTCCTTGGCGGTCTGGTTCAGCCGTGCGGACACATCGTCCTTCAGTTCCTTGGGCATCCAGACGATTCTGGAAATACCACCCTCCGCGGCGGCAAACTTCTTACTGGAAATAAAGTGCCGTCCATGGCCCATAAAGCCGGGGGTCTGCACACCGCCGCCGGTCATGGAGGCCAGCTCTCCGAAGGTCATGCCGGTAGGCGTCATGCCTTTGAACTCGCGGTTGCAGATGACAAGGCCGTTGGAAATGGGTTCAATACCGCAGATGCACTCAAAGCAGCCGCAGGAGGTCATGGGGTCCTCCATAATGGAGTACAGGCTCACATGCTCCACCGCGCCCTGGGTAGCGGCGTGGACCATCCGGTCCACATCCGGATAGTAGCCCTTCCTCTCGTCGGTGCAGCCCTCCTTGCTGATGGGCTGGCAGGGACCGGCGTCATTGAGCTCCTTGGTGGCTTTTGCGTCCAGCCAGCTCACCGCACCGCACAGGCCCAGCCGTTCCGGCGTCACCACACAGCAGTGGCTGGGGGCGAAGCTCTGGCACAGAATACAGGTATAGAACTGCTCCACGCTCTCGTCGGTCATGGAGCTGAGGCGGTCGTCCCTGGCATTGTAGGCGGGCATGGCCTCTTCCTTCAGAATCTTTGCAGCCTTCTCCGGGTCAGTGACCAGCGTGACCTGGCATTTGTCCACAACGGCGTCGAATTCGTCCATAATCATGTTGTACAGAACTTCGCCGAAGTGCTTCATCCGCAGGCCCTTGTCAAAGGCGTCGTTAGAAATGCGGATACGGAACTGATTCCGCTGGCCGGTGTGCATGACGCCCTCCATATAGTTGAACCAAGCGTGAATCTTCCGTTCGATGACAGATTCAAAATCCTTCTGCATCTTTGCGCCTGCAACCTCAATGTAGGTTGCCAGGGCGTATTCCGCATCGCCGCTGTCGATGTCCGGACCGTCAACGGTAATCTTGTGGTCCTCCACCTCGTCCATCTGCCGGGTAGTCACCAGCTCGCAGGTGGTGTTTTTGCTGGACCAGAATTCCACCTTCATGTCGGCCTTGCGGATAATCTCGCCCTCGAAGGCGGCGGCGAAGGCCACGGGAATGGGCAGCTCCTTCACCTTGATCTTGATATTCCGCATAGCTAAAGAATGTTTCGCCGTTTCGTCGTGGTTGGTGACGGTCTCCAGTGCGCCGGGGACCTGGAGATCGCCGATATCCTGGTCCACAATCACGGGGAAGCCCAGCGCAATGGCTCCGGCACCGGCGGAGACCACCACTTCGCTCAGTGCGCCGAAGGTGTTGACGTAGGCGGGTACACGTTCCTTTGTATAGGCCAGCAGTCCGGCCAGGTCGCCGGCCTGGATATTGCCGAAGATCAGCGCTGCGCGGATTGCCACCGTCACTACATGGATGACGCTGGTTACATCGTGGCCCAGAGGCACCACCCGTAGCTCAAGGCCCATTTTCACGCCCTGCTCCAGAGCCTGCTCAATGCAGTCCCCGATCATAAACGTCAGAATGCCCTTGGACTGGTAGTCCTTGACCACCTTTGCCACGTCCGCCGCCGCATCGGCTTTGCCCAGTACCACGGCGACGCCGGGGATATCGCCTGTGACCAGAGGCACGCCCAGGGAGCGGATAACGGGGTCCGGCACAAAGCCAATGCCGGAGTCCGACTCGTAGGGATTACCGCCGCCCAGGTATTTCAGGCCCTCAATAATCTCCGCGCCCACGGCGGTTGCCAGACCGGCATTCAACGCCTGGCCCAGATCGTCCTGATTGGTAATCAGGCTCTTGAGGACGCCCACGCAGGCGGGCAGATCGCCCAGCGTCTTCACTTTCACGCCGGTAGCGGCATAGATTGTGGGAAAGAAATAGGCGGTGTCAGGGAAAGCGACAGGGGTGTCGGCGCCGTTGGCGGCAATGGCGTCGTTGACGGCTTGTTCCGTCAGGCCCGCCACGGCGTTGGAACCGGCATAGATCAGATCAGTCAATGCACTCATAAAGTAACAACCTCCTGCTAAAAATAAAAGTGAAAAAAATGCTTATACTCAATATACCAAACAAAGGCGGATTTGTATAGTCTTTTTCGTGACAACCGGAAAAAAATTTTATCCCCCTGGAGGGGATGGAGAAAACCGGCGTCTATTCTGCCGGTCAGGAAGGAGAAACCAGCACATGCACGAAATATATGACGTCATCATCCTGGGGGCCGGGCCTGCGGGTCTGACCGCCGGACTGTATGCGGGCCGGGGCGGCCTGCGCACACTCATTCTGGAAAAGGGGCAGGACGGCGGACAGATTTCCCTCTCCAGCGATGTGGAGAACTATCCCGGCCAGACCGCCGCCGGAGAAACGGGCGTCAGTTTAGCCGCCCGCATGGCGGAACAGGCGGCGCGTTTCGGCGCGGACCGCTGTTCGGACACCATTCAGTCCGCAGAGCTGGACGGCAGCGTCAAGGCGCTGGCCGGCCTGTATGGAACCTACCGGGCCAAAGCGGTTATCATTGCCGCCGGAGCCCATCCCCGGCCCATCGGCTGCGAGAACGAGGCGCAATTCACAGGCCGGGGCCTCTCCTTCTGCGCCACCTGCGACGCGCCCTTTTTCCGCGGTCTGGAGGTATGCGTGGCAGGCGGCGGCGACAGCGCGGCAGAGGAGGCGTTACACCTGGCGAAATTCGCCCGCAGAGTGACCGTCATCCACCGCCGGGACCGGCTGCGGGCAGCGCAGTCTATTCAGGACAAGGTCTTTTCAGAGCCGAAGATTACCTTCCTCTGGGACAGCGTGGTGCAGCGGCTGGACGGCGGCGGTGCGTTAAGCAAGGTCACGGTCAAAAACGTAAAAACCGGTGCGCTGACGTCCATAGAAGCGAGCCAGGCGGACGGTATGCTGGGTCTGTTCGCTTTTATCGGCTACCTGCCCAACTCCCAGCTGTTCGAGGGGATGCTGGACATGGAGAACGGCTATATCAGGACGGATGAAAATATGTGTACCAATCTGCCGGGGGTATATGCCGCGGGGGATATCCGGGCCAAAAACGTGCGGCAGGCGGTGACAGCCGCCGCCGATGGAGCCATTGCCGCCATCCAGGCCAGTCGTTTTTTACAGCAGTAGCCCAGGGCGGACCGGCCCTGTAAACCAAGAAGCCCCGCCGGTACTGGCAGGGCTTCCTGGTGTGTGTTGTGTGTGTTTTAGGAGGGAGAAATCGCATCGGGTATTACCCCTTTGCTGACTGTAATATTACTGTATCTTTAAGAAGAAATCATGAAATCGCTGTAAACAAATTATGAACTCTGTTCCATTTTTTCCTGAAAAAGGCAGAAAATGTTTTATTCTTCCTTTAACTTCTGCCACTCCCCTACCGCCAGCTGGTCACAGCGGTTGTTGAACGGATTCTCCGCATGGCCCTTGACCCAGTGGGTACGCACCTGATGCACCGCGCACAGGTCCAGCAGAATCTCCCACAGGTCCGGATTCAGGGCCGGTTTTTTGTCGCTCTTGACCCAGCCCCTGGCCCGCCAGCCCTTGGCCCAGCCCTTCTCTAAGGCGTCAATCACGTACTTGCTGTCTGAGTACAGCTCCACTATGCACGGTTCCTTCAGAGCTTGCAGGGCGCGGATCACCCCGGTCAGCTCCATCCGGTTGTTGGTGGTCTGTTTTTCCCCGCCGGACATCTCCTTTGTGTGCTCTCCGTATTGCAGGATTGCTCCCCAGCCGCCGGGGCCGGGGTTGCCGGAACAAGCCCCGTCGGTGTAGATGGTGATTGTTTTCATGATGATGCTCCAATCATTTTGTTTGACTTTGCTAGGATCGGGAACGAGGAATGAAACCGTCGTCAAAGAGGATCGGGCCATGTGCCTTTTCCCAGGCTTCAATATGCCGTAAAATCAGCTGTTCAATTTCTTTGTTGGCGGACCGCCCGTTCCGGTCCGCTATATATTTCAGTTTATCCATTGCCTGGGATAGAATACGCAGACTATACTGCGGATTTTTATGCGGAGCATTCGGCATTTTGCCGGCATCCTAGTGTCAATATGATAGCGCACTAATGCCGCGAACTCCTGCGGGGCTTACGCTCCTGCCTCTGTTCCCGCGCGGACTTTGCCGGTTTCTTCTTCGTGTCCCGTTTATCCTCCGGTCCCCGGCTGCTGTGGAGGGGCCGGATCAGGCAGTCTTTCCCATAGCCGATCAAATCCTCCCGGCCCGCCCGGTGCAGGGCCTCGACCACAAGCCGCCGCATCTCCGGTCTTTTCCATTGCAGCAACGCCCGCTGCAGGGCCTTGTCGTGGGGACTTTTAGCCACATAGACCGGCTCCATAGTCCGCGGGTCAAGCCCCGTATACCACATGCAGGTGGATAAAGTACCCGGCGTGGGGTAAAAATCCTGCACCTGCTCCGGCTGCCGTCCCGTTTTGTTCAAAAATACCGCTAAATCCACCGCATCATTGAGGGTGCAGCCAGGATGGGAACTCATCAGATACGGCACCAGATACTGCTCCAGACCGTACCGCTGGTTCAGCCGCTGGTACTTATCCCGGAATCTCTCATACACGTCAAAATGCGGTTTGCCCATGTAGTCCAGCACTTGCGCGGAGCAGTGTTCCGGAGCTACTTTCAGCTGTCCGGAGATATGGTGTTTGACAAGCTCCGCAAAGAATTCGCTGTTTTTCTCCGCCAGCATATAGTCATACCGGATGCCGCTGCGGATAAACACTTTTTTAACGCCGGGTATGGCCCGGACCTTCCGCAGCAGCGCCAGATAGTCGCTGTGGCTGGGGTCCAGATTTTTGCAGGGCGCGGGGGCCAGGCAGGACCGGTTTTTGCACATGCCGTTTTTCACCTGCTGTTTGCAGGAGGTGTGGCGGAAATTTGCCGACGGCCCGCCCACATCGTGGACATAGCCCTTGAACTTCGGGTCCCGGACAAACCCCTCTACCTCCCGCACCACGCTTTCGTGGCTTCGGGAAGTGACCATGCGGCCCTGATGGAAAGCCAGGGAGCAGAAATTGCACCCGCCGAAGCAGCCCCGGTTGTGCGTGACCGAAAACCGCACCTCCTCAATAGCCGCCACGCCGCCCTGGGCGTCATACATGGGGTGGACCTCCCGGACGTAGGGCAGACCGGCTACAAAAGCCAGCTCCTCCCGGTTCAGGGGCATCGCCGGCGGGTTCACCACCAGCGTCCGGTCTCCATGCCGCTGCAGTACGGCCCGGCCACGGATGGCGTCGTGCTCCTCATACTCTGTTTGTGTGGCGGCGGCGTAGTCCCGCTTATCTGCGCAGACTTGCTCAAAGGACGGCACGGAGACCGCTTCAAAGGCGCACTGCGGCTCCTTCACCCCATAGGCGGTACCCCGGATGTCCGTCAGCCGTCCGACAGGCTCCCCCTTTGCCAGACGCTCCGCAATCGCCCGCGTCGCCCGCTCCCCCATGCCGTAGACCAGCAAATCCGCCTGGGCGTCAAAGAGGATGGACCGGCGGACTTTGTCGTCCCAGTAGTCGTAGTGGGCAAAGCGGCGGAGGCTGGCCTCCAGACCGCCGATGACAATGGGCGTGTCCGGAAACGCCTCTCTGGCCCGGTTGGCATAGACGATGGTGGGCCGGTCGGGCCGCAGGCCCATGCGGTTTCCGGGGCTGTAGGCGTCGGTGGACCGGCGTTTTTTGGCGGCGGTGTAGTGGGCCACCATGGAGTCGATATTGCCGCCGCCAATCAGGACGCCGTACCGGGGCTTACCCATGGCGAGAAAATCCCCGGCGCTGTGCCAGTCCGGCTGCGCCAGGACTGCCACACGGTAGTGGTCCGCCTCCAATACCCGTGCGATGATGGCCGTGCCGAAGCTGGGGTGGTCCACGTAGGCGTCGGCGGTGACGACAAGAAAGTCGTAGTACCACCAGCCCCGCGCCTCCATATCCGCCTTGCTGACCGGCAGGAAATCAAAGGTCGTCATGGCCCGTCCTCCTTTTTACGAAAGCTCTGGAATCTCTCGGATGACTGGCCGGATATCCAGCGCCAGCCCATCCCCTGTCTCCGCAGCCTGGAAGCCATAGCGTTTGAAATAGCCGTCCAACGGTGCGCCGCAGGTGAGGGCGAGCCTGTCCCTGCCGTGCTTTCTGGCGAACTGCACCGCCTGTCCCAGCAGCTGTACGCCGTAGCCCTTGCCCCGGAACTGGGGCAGAATCTGATAGTCCGTTATCCGCAGGGCGTCCGGGGCCAGCGCCACGGAAAAGCTGCCCGCCTTCTCCTCGTCCAGCATTGCAATAGCCGTCCGGCTGTTTTCATCCTCCTGGACCGTGTCATACCACAGGCCCGGTTCAGTAGCGGCGTCATCCTTGTGCCAGCTCTGGCGGCGGAACGTGGACGCGCTGGCCGGAACATGGGAGGCGTCATCCCGGAAAACCACGCGCATGGCGTCCCCCTCCGCCTCCACCAGAGAAACAGCGGTGTTGTCTCCATGTCCGGTGCAGCCGATCTCCTCCAGACTCAGCCCCTGCAGGGTACCCAGCAGCGTGCGCAGTGCGGCTCCGTGGCTGACTGCCGCCACCGTGCCGCCGGGATGCGCCGCCGCGATGGTCCGCAAGGCCTCCAGCATCCGGTCCCGGACCTGGGCAAAGGTCTCCGCATGGTCCGCGTGCCACAGGTCCGGACGCTTGTTGAAATCTATGTACATCTGCCGGTCCATACGCAGGATTTCACCCCACGACATCTGCTCCCACGCTCCCAGGCACAGCTCCCGCAGCAGAGGAACCGGCTGGAAGGGCAGGCCCTTGGGGACATAGATGGCGGAAGCGGTGGTATGGGTCCGGGTCAGGTCGCTGCCGTATACGGCGTCGATCCGCTCACCGCGGAACCGTTCCCGCAGATAGGCTAGCTGCCGGTAGCCGCCGGGGGTGATGGCGCTGTCATATTGGCCGTGGGCCAGGCGGTAGAGATTGCCCTCCGCTTCCGCGTGGCGGACCAGAAAAATTTTTGTCGTCATATGGCTGGAACCTCGCTCATAATTTTGTTTGCTTCTATTATAACGGATACAGGGGCAATTAGCAATATGGGAAAAATTTTGGCCACGGAAATCAATTTTTGCAAAAGGGATAAAAACGAGCTATAATAGAAGAATGGGAAAGCAGAAAATAGTCGAATATTTCGAGGAAGTAGAAGCGA